>CACNPW010000016.1 GCA_902622475.1 uncultured Alphaproteobacteria bacterium
CCTTTATAGTAAAAACATCAATATTTTTTTTATTTGATAACCAGTTTTGTTCATCAGATGAGCCATAAGCTATAGCAGTAGCAACATTTTCTTGTTGATCTGGTAATGATTTAGAAAAATTTGGACCTACTTCAAATATTTTAGCTCTCAAGTACATTCTAGCTTTATTTTGATTGATTGCTTCTAATAAATTTGGAAGCGTTGATGGTCTCATGGTGTTTAAATCGGTACTTATTGGATTTTTTAAACAAATTATTTCATCTGTTATAATTTTTGCTTTTTTTTCATCCATAAATGACCATGTTACAACTTCAGAATATCCATTAAGAGCTATAGTTTTTTTACTTTTATAAAAAGTTTTTGTTTTAGTATTTAAAATCTGCTTTTTTTCTTCTTGATTAGTATCTTTTTTTAAAGGGATTTTATTATAACCATAAATTCTTATTATTTCTTCAACGATATCTGCCTCACCAACAATATCTGGTCTAAAATTAGGGCTTTGAATTTCAAACTTTGAATTTTTCTCATTAACAGAAAAACCAAGTGAAGCTAAGATTTTTTTCTGTTCCTTATTATTGATTTCTATTCCACCAAAAGTCTTTATTTTATTTGTGTCAAACATAAATGGTTTATTTTTTTCTATATTAATTTCTGAAGAAACGAACTCGCTTACTTCTCCTCCACATAATTTCAAAATCATTTGAGTTGCTGCATCTACACCCCAATAGATAGAATCAGTGTCAATCCCTCTTTCAAAACGGTAACGTGCATCACTTTGAAGATTTAGTTTTCTTCCAGTTTTAGTTACAGAAATCGGATCAAATAACGCAACTTCTAGAAAGACATTTTTGGTCTCCATACTACAACCACTATCGAGACCACCCATAACTCCACCAATTCCATGAAGTTTTTTTTCGTCGTCAGAAATTACAATCATGTCACTGTCACATTTATAATTAACTTCATTTAATACTAAACATTCCTCATCTTTGTTGGCTAGTCGCATTGTTAAATTGCCTGACACTTTATCAGCATCATAAACATGAAGTGGTCTTCCCAAGTCATAGGTAATATAATTTGTAATATCAACAAGAGCTGAAATGGGTCTTAATCCGATTGCAGTTAATCTATCTTGAAGCCATTTAGGGCTTTCTGCATTTTTGACATTTTTGAAATATCGACCTGCTACTCCAGGACATAGATTATTATTTTGAAATTCTTTTTTCCAAGTAATTGGGCTTTTGAATGATTCTTTTGATTTTTTATAATTTAAGTCTTTCAATTTACCAATTCCTGCTGCCGCTAAATCTCTTGCGATACCTCTGACCGATAAACAATCAGATCTATTTGGTGTTAAATTAATTTCAATAACAGGTTCATCTATTGTAAAGATTTTACTAAACAAATCACCAATTTTATAATTATCTTTTATTTCAATAATACCATCGTGTTCGTCAGAAATACCCATCTCCCTTTCTGATACAAGCATTCCACAAGACTCAACTCCTCTTATTTTAGTTTTTTTTAAATGTAAGTCTGTACCAGGAATATAACTATTTTCTGGTGCAAAAATCCCTAGCATCCCCTGTCTTGCATTTGGAGCGCCGCAGACAACTTGAAAATTTCCATTTATTGTTTCAACCTGACATACTTTAAGCTTATCTGCATCTGGATGATTTTCTGCTTTTAAAACTTTAGCTACTGTAAAATTCTTAAATATTTCTGATTTATCTTCTACACTTTCAATCTCCAAACCAATATTGGTTAACGTATCTGTTATGGTATTTAAATTTTCAGAAGTATCTAAATGATCTTTTAGCCAGTCAAGTGTAAATTTCATTTATAGCCCTGATCGTGTTTGATTATCTAAAATACTAAAACCATAATGGTCCAACCATCTATAATTTAGATCAAAAAAACTTCTTAAATCTGTAATACCATATTTTAGCATCGACAAACGCTCAATTCCCATACCAAAAGCAAAACCCTGATACTTTTTTGAATCAATATTACAATTATCTAAAACTACAGGATTGACCATTCCACAACCTAATATTTCTAACCATTTATCTCCTTCACCAATTTTTATTTTATTATTTACTTTGGTGTAAGCTACATCCATTTCTGCACTAGGCTCGGTAAAAGGAAAATAACTAGGGCGAAAACGGTATTGTAAGTTTTTAACTTCGAAAAATTCTTCTAAGAATGAAACAAGTGTTGATTTTAAATCAACCATAGTAGAGCTTGTATTAACAACTAAACCTTCTACCTGATGAAACATAGGAGCATGTGTAGCATCTGAGTCACTTCTATAAGTTCTGCCAGGAACAATAATTTTAATAGGTGGTTTTGTGTTGAGCATAGTTCTCACTTGCACAGGGCTAGTATGAGTTCGAAGAACATTTTTGTCTCCATTATCCTGAATATAAAAAGTATCCTGCATTTCTCTTGCTGGGTGATGTTCTGGTATATTTAAAGCTGTAAAATTATTAAAGTCTGTTTCTATATCTGGACCTGTTTCCACTGCATAATTTAAATTTCCAAAAATTTCTATAATATTAAATATTGTTTGACTAATTGGGTGTATTTTTCCTTTTTCAGAAATATTAGGTGGTAGAGTAACATCAATTGATTCTAAATTAATTCTTTTTGAAATTTCAATATTTTCAATTTCTGTTCTTTGATTTTTAATACCTTCTTCAATTTCTTTTTTAATAATATTTAATTCCTGTCCTTTCGATTTTTTTTCTTCAATCGACAAGGAACTTAATCCTTTTAAAGCTTCAGGTATTAATCCTTTTTTACCTAAATAATATAATCGAAGTTTTTCCAAATCTTCAAAGGATTTTGAAGCTTTAATTTTTTTTAGAACATCAATTTTATTTTCAGCAAATGCCATTAATATCTATTATATTTTATTAATTAAAATTATCTAGCAGATTGAGCTTTATCAACTAAAGCTTTAAAAGCCTCTGGCTGGTTAACTGCAAGATCCGCTAAAATCTTTCTATCTATTTCAATAGATGATTTCTTAAGACCAGATATAAATTGCGAATATGTTAAACCATGAAGTCGAACTCCAGCATTGATTCTTTGAATCCATAAACCCCTAAAATCACTTTTTCTTTTTTTACGATCTCTATAAGCATATTGCATGCCTCTTTCGACAGCCTGCACAGCAACTCGAAAAACATTTTTTCTTCTACCGTAATAACCTTTTGCTCTTTTAATTACTTTTTTGTGTCTAGCTCTTGCTGTAACACCTCGTGATACTCTTGCCATTGATTTCCCCTTACTTGTTGTATGGTAACATATGATCAATCAAAGCAGAGTCACCTGGCGACATAATTGCAGATCTTTTAGTGTTACGAATAAATTTATTGGAACGTTTACTCATTCCATGTCTCTTTCCAGCAGGTTTAAATTTGATTTTACCGGTACCTGTTCTAGAAAATCTTTTTTTTAAACTACTCTTAGTTTTAAGCTTGGGCATTACTATCTCCTATATTATAAGTTTACCCGTTAGGCTGCCCCGCAGGCCATAACAAGTTCGGATAGCTTATACTGATAATTGAGTATTTTGCAATATTTAGAATTATTTAGCAACTTGAGGGACAAGTATCATCATTATTTGTCTTCCCTCAAATTTAGGAGCTACTTCTACTTTTGCGTATTCTTCAACTTCTGATGTTAGTTTTTTTAGCAGATCAAAGCCTAAATTTTGATGCTCCATTTCACGTCCTCTGAAACGCATAGAGACTTTAACTTTATTGCCACCGCCTATAAACTTTGAGAGTGCTTTAATTTTAACATTATAATCGTGCTTATCAATGCCAGGTCTCATTTTAATCTCTTTGACTTCAATTGTTTTTTGTTTCTTTTTAGCTTCTTTCTTACTTTTTTGTTCTCTGTATTTTAATTTACCATAATCTATAATTTTACAAACTGGTGGATTAGCTTCAGGGGATACTTCAACTAAATCAAATCCTTCATCCTCTGCCTGAATTAAAGCTTCACGAATACTTAAAATCCCCATTTGCTTACCGGTGCTAGATATTAGTCTGACTTCACTTGCAGTAATCTGCTCATTGATTCTTGGACCTATGTCTTTCTTTGTTTTGAAATTTACAGCCAAGGTTATATAGAGATAGTAATAAAGCTATTATTTAATAGCATATTAGGAAATTAAGTCTTTTTTCATATTTTGTTAGGATATAATCTCAAATGAAATTAAATTCAAGGGCTGATTTTAAAAAAAATAAGTTGTTTTTTTAAGTTGTTAAATAAACTTTATGAAAATTTGTTTAGTGAGAAACGATAAAATGGGAGATATGATACTTACTCTTCCAGTTGTTCAGGGGTTAAAAGAGGCTAATAAGGGTTATCAAATTGATATTGTATGTTCTAAAAAAAATTACAAAATATGTAAAAATTATAAATTTATTAACAAAATTTTTTTACTTCACAATAAATCTTATCAAATCTTAAAAATAATTTCAAAATTAAGAAATGAAAACTATGATTATATTTTCACATTTAGTCCTGGAATAATCAGTATTTTAATATCAATTTTTTCTAAAAGTAAAACAAAGTCATTATTAATTTTTAAATCTCGTTACAGAAATATTTACTTGAGTAAATTTTTGGATAAAATTTTAGGTAAAATCTTTTTTAATCACTGCTTAATAATTGATCGCCGATTAAGATACTCACAAAATATCACAATTCATCAAACTGAGGTTATGATGGAATTAGTTACTAAAAATGGATTAAATTTAAATAATAAAGCTGAGATTATGAATGTATTTGGATTTGATAAAATAAATTTAAATTCTAAGAAATTATGTTTAATTCATTTATCTTCAAAATGGGTCAATAAGTATTTTTCAGAAGAAAACTTTATCAATCTATTGGACAATCTTAAAAATTTAAAAATCAATATTTTAATGACAACTGATGGTACATCAAAAAATGTATTCTATGAAATATTTAAAAAATATGAGATTATTACTAATGAAGGTTTTAAAAATCTTAAAAGTATAAATAAAAGTTTAATCTTAGATCAATTAAATTTTGATAATTGGACATCAATAATAAATTCTTCATCATATGTAATAACACCTGAATGTGGATGCACACATATTGCATCACTTTCTGAAACAAAACTTTGTGTTATTTATGATGCAGATAATGTTCCAGAAATGATTGCAAAAGAATATGCACCGTGGAAGAAAAAATATAAAAAGCTATTATTTAATAACCAAAATTTAGAAAAGGAATTAATTTCATTTATTAGTTAATTTACTATCATGTAAAAAATCTAAAACTTTTTTTACTGAAATTGAGTCCATTGTATCACTTAGTATTGTATAAGCATTTTTATATTCAGACAAGTTTGATTTTGAGATAAGATTATCTCTGGCTAAAAAAAGAATAGGTGAATTGCTTAAAGCTGCTATATGACCTGGGCCAGTATCATTACAAATTATAAAATTACTTTTCTTAGCAACGGAGTAGATGATTTCAGGAGGAGATTTATCACTTAAATCAATGACCATCTGACATGCATTATTGATCGTTTCTACTGTTAGTTTATCTGATTTTTGCCCAACAACACAAATATGATATCCTTTTTTTTCTAGAGTTCTTGCAAGTATAGCAAATTTATCTGGTGACCATTGCTTGTGTTTACCTGATTTAGAAACACCAGGTATCATTAATATTATTTTGTCTTTATTCATTGCTGGAATATTTTTGAAAAGCCAGTCTACATTTTTATTAATTTCATTTATGCCAATTAACTTTAATTGGTTGTATAAACCTTGCTGAGGAGATTCAGTACCTTGTGGAGGAATTGCATATTGAATATCACAATTAGATCTTGATCCGTTAATTTTTACTTTTGAAATAAGTTTTAAGAATGACCAATAATTATTCGTCCTCTTAGAATTCTGTAAATCTATGATTAGATCATATTTATTTTGATTAATTTTTAATATAACCTTAAGTGAATCTATTATTCCTTTTCTATTATCTTTAAAAATTGAATTAAAATAATTAGATTTACTTAGAAAATTTATATATTTTTCTTCAGTGAGTAAATCGATAGTGGCATTACTAAAAAATTGCTTAATTGATGCCATGGCAAGTAAAGAAAACGCAATATCACCAAGTGAACCATGCTTTACAACTAGTATTTTGTTATATTGATTGCTGTTCATATAAGTCTACGTAACTTTGTACCATTTGATCTTTTGAAAATGTTTTTGATATGTAGTCTTTACTATCTATAGAAATATTAGAAAATTTTTCTTTATCTAATTTTATAATATTTTGAAGTTTTATATCTATTTCATTATATTGATGAGGATCTACTTTATAGATATCATCTAATTTATCGAGCTGATCTTTAACACCACCATAGTTAAAAGCGAGCATCTTTTTTTTCATTATTAATGCTTCACTTATAGCTCTTCCAAAACCTTCAGCTTGTAAAGGAAAGGAGGTAATAATTGATGATAGATAGTATAAAATTTTCAAATCATCTCTAGGTAGATTTCCTATGATTTTACATTTATGACTAAGATTAAAACTTAGAATTTTATTCTGTAATTTTTCTGAATAAGATTTGTTTTTTGTATCACCTGCAAAATAAAGTAAAAAATTATCATTTTGTATTTTATTAAATATATCTAAAAACTCAATTTGACCTTTCCAGTTTGTAAGCCTTGCGGGATACAGAATAATATTTTTTGAGGTATCAATTTGATACTTATTTATTATATTTTCTATTTGAGAATCTAAAATTGGTTTTTCAAAATATTTAACATCAACTCCTCTATTGATTACTTTGATTTTATTTGAATCTAAATTGTATTTTTTACTAATTTCATTTTTTACATAATTTGAAATTGCAACAATTTGATCAACTTTGGATAATTGCTTATTATAGATTTTTTTAAAATAAGAATTACCACTATATACATTATGAAATGTAGATATTGTTTTAAATTTTCTATTTTTGATAAAACTTAAAATCCATGCTGGTGCTCTTGATCGTATATGAACAACATTAATATTTTGATTAATAATTAATTTTTTTAATTGATTGGCAAGTGATGGATAAATAAAAAAATTTTTTGAATTAACTTGTAATTGAAAATGATCAGTATAATTTTTATCAATTTCCTTAATTAAACGCCCGCCATTAGAGATTATATTATTTTTTAAATTTAATTCAGATAAATAATTTGCAACTTCAATAGTACCTCTTTCGACACCACCAGAGTCTAAAGATGGAATAATTTGAGCAACATTAAATGATGACATTTTATTAAAATATAAGTATTTGTATCAAAGATGCCTTACTTTATTAATAAGAAAAAAGAAAGAATTCGCTATAAATCTATAAGGGGCAAGGGGCCAGGTATTATCTTTATTCATGGCCTTAACTCAGATATGAGTGGTCAAAAAGCTTTGTCTTTAGAAAGATTTGCTAAAAAAAACAAATTGCGGTTTATCCGATTTGAATGCCGTGGCCATGGTAAATCAGATGGAAAATTTGAAGATTTTACAATTTCAGATTGGAAGAAAGACTTGATTGACATCATTGATAATATTGCCAAAGGGCCGCAAATACTGGTTGGAAGCAGTATGGGTGGATGGTTAATGTTTTTAGCTGCCAAAGCAAGATCAACAAGAATTTTGGGATTAGTTGGACTTGCTGCTGCACCTGATTATATCGATGAATTTTATAAAAAACTTCCTTTAAAGAAAAAACAAGAAATGAAGAAAAAGGGAATAATTAGATATTCCTCCTATGGGTTTAGTTATCTTATAAAAAAGAAATATATTGTTGATGGAAGAAAAAATAAAATTTTAAATAAAGAATTCAAATGGAATAAGCCTTTAATTTTAATACAAGGACTGAAAGATAATGTTGTCACTCCAGATGTTCCAGAAAAAATAGTAAAAAAAGTTAAAGGTAATCAAATACAAATTAAATTATTAAAAAATAGTGATCATCGTTTATCAGAACCGTTTGATTTAAAAATAATAAATGAGTCTATTCAATCAATAATAAAAAACTAAGCAGATTTTTCTTCTTGTATTAAAACAGGTTGATCAAATTTATTAACCATTTCTTTTGGCACAATCTGCCAGAAAAGTAATTTTTCATTTTCCCAATTTTCAAGAAGATTTTTTGCGTAACTTGAGTTTGTTTCTTTGATATGTTCCTCAATTTTTTGATATAAAATTTTCTCCCAGTAACTTGTCATTTGTTGTTGATAGAAAATATCTTCAAGATTAATTCGTAGTGGTAAGGTTCCTTCCTTGTCATAAACAAATGCCATACCTCCTGTCATTCCGGCTCCAAAATTATTTCCTACTTCGCCAAGAATAACTGCGCTTCCTCCAGTCATATATTCACATCCATTATCACCACATCCTTCTATAACAGCATGTGCGCCAGAGTTTCTAACAGCAAATCTATCACCAGCAGTTCCAGCTGCATAAAGTTTACCGCGTGTTGCGCCATATAGAACAGTATTCCCAATGATAACGTTTTTGTTTGTTTGTAGTTGTGAAGATGAACTTGGTTGAATGACAATTTTACCACCTGATAGTCCTTTTGCTACATAGTCATTAGCATCTCCAAAAATTTTAAGTGTAGTTCCTTGTACATTCCAAGCTCCAAAGGATTGTCCTGCAGAGCCATGAAAATTAACTGTAAAGAAATCCTCTGAAAGAGAACTCATTCCTTTTGTAGTAGTAATTTCTGATGCAAGTCTTGTACCAATAGCTCTATCAGTATTTTTTATGTTATAGTTTAGTTCAATTTTTTGATCTGTTTCAAAGAAAGACTTAGCATCCTCAATAATTTTTATGTCAAGACTATCGCTAACTTTATTAATTGTATTTTTCTTTATATCAAATTCTCCAACTGATGAATCGATGGTTTGAATAATTGGATTTAAATCTAAATCATCAAGATCAGAACTTCCTCTACTGACTTGATATAAAAGATCAGATCTTCCAACTACTTCGTCAAGAGAAGAGAAGCCTAGTGATCCTAAAATCTCTCTAACTTCATCAGCAATAAAACTAAAAAGATTAATTACTTTTTCTGGTGTTCCAGTAAATTTTTCTCTAAGTTTTTCATCCTGTGAACAGACTCCAACAGGGCAAGTATTTGAATGACATTGTCTAACCATAATACAGCCCATAGCAACTAAACTTGCTGTCCCAATTCCATATTCTTCTGCTCCAAGCATAGCCGCAATAACAATATCTTTTCCCGTTTTCAAACCTCCGTCAGTTCTAAGAACAACTTTATCCCTTAAGTTATTTAAAGATAGAACTTGATGTACTTCACTTAATCCAAGTTCCCAAGGAAGCCCTGCATATTTGATACTTGTTTGTGGGCTTGCTCCAGTTCCACCATTATGACCAGAAATGAGTATCGTATCAGCTTTTGCTTTTGCAACACCAGCTGCAACTGTCCCAATACCTGACTGAGCAACTAACTTAACGCATACTTTAGCTTTTGGATTTATTTGTTTCAAATCGTAAATAAGCTGAGCTAAATCTTCGATAGAATAAATATCATGATGAGGAGGAGGACTAATAAGCGTCACACCTTCAGTTGAATGTCTTAGTTTAGCAATTAATTCTGTAACTTTTCCTCCTGGCAATTGTCCACCCTCACCAGGTTTTGCACCTTGTGCAACTTTAATTTCAATTTCTTCACAATTATTTAAATACTCCGCTGTTACCCCAAATCGTCCACTTGCAATTTGTTTAATTTTTGATGATGCGTTATCTCCATTTGGCTTAGGTTTAAATCTAATCGGATCTTCACCACCTTCACCTGAATCTGATTTAGCTCCTATCCTATTCATTGCTACAGAAAGAGTTTCGTGCGCTTCTGGACTTAGGGCTCCAAGTGATATTCCTGGTGCAACTAGCCTTTTTCTAATTTCTTGAGAAGGTTCTACGGTGTTAGAGTTACTATTATCGTTATTCTTTTTGAAGTCTAAAAGATCACGAATATTTATAGGATCCATTTCATCTATCATTGTAGAATATTTTTTAAATAAAGAATAATTATTAGAAGTTACTGCAGTTTGAAGCATGTGAATTGATCTTGCTTCAAAAGCATGTTTTTCCCCACCAAATCTGTAGCGATAGTTTCCTCCAATTGGTAGTGTAATAACACTTTGTTCATAAGCCTTGTCATGAGCTAATCTAGATCTTCTTTCAATACCACTGATTCCGATACCAGATATTTTAGAACTCATAGAAGGGAAATATTTGCTCATTAAATTTCTACTAAGACCAATTGCTTCAAAGTTACAACCACCTCGATATGAATTAATTACTGATATTCCCATCTTACTCATAGTCTTAAGCAAACCATTATTTATAGAATTAATAAATCTCTCTACACATTCTTCGTATGAGAGGTTTTTAAATAATCCCTTTTTATGTCTTTCCGCTATGGCTTGTTGTGCCATATATGCATTCACACTTGTTGCTCCTACTCCGATAAGCACTGCAAAATATTGTACATCTAAACATTCTGCAGATTGAACGTTTAAGGAAATAAAAGTTCGAAGATTTTGTTTAATTAAATGATGATGAACAGAACTTGTAACTAATATCATAGGAAGAGCTATTCTTGTTTTAGACATTTCTTTGTCACTTAAAATTATATGAACATACCCCTCTCTAACAGCTTGTTCTGCTTCTAGGTTAATTCTTGCAATTTCTGTCTCAAAATTATTTTCAGTATTTGTTTTATCCATTGTAGTGTCAATAATCTTCACAGTATCTTTCATATATTTACGCATAGATTTGAATTGCTCAATTGAAAGAACAGGGGAGTTCAATTGTAAATGATCACATTGGTCTTCATCTTCATCAAGAATATTACTTAAGTTTCCAATTCTAGTTCGAAGACTCATTACAACTCTTTCTCTTAATGAATCAATCGGTGGGTTTGTAACTTGACTAAAATTTTGTCTAAAAAAGTGATGGAGTCCTCTATATTTGTTTGAAAGTACAGCTAACGGAGTATCATCTCCCATCGATCCCGTTGCTTCTTTTTTTTCAGCAATCATCGGATGAAGTATTAATTCGATGTCTTCTACTGACCAGGCAAAGCATGCCATTCTTTTTCGTAGATCTCCAGAGTCTAAATCTCTAAATTCCTCATCAACAGATTGAACAAGTTTATCAATATACGTAATTTTTTTAGTCCAATCACCAAATGGTTTAGTTTCTGCTAAATACTTTTTTATCTCATGATCTTTAAAAAATTTTTTCTCTTTAAAATTGACTGCTATTAATTGACCTGGTCCTACCCTGCCTCTTTCTACTATTTCATTTTCTTTAATATCAACCATTCCAGTTTCAGAACCAGCAATAAGAAGATTTTTTGTCAGTGTATATCTTATAGGTCTAAGGCCATTTCTATCCATTCCAGCAATAGCCCAATCACCGTACGCTCCACATATTGCTGCTGGACCATCCCATGGCTCCATAACTGCTCCACCATAAGCGTATAAATCTTTTATTTTTTTTGGAAAATCTCTTCTATGGGACCAAGCTTCTGGAATTGTTATTATTTTAGCCATAGGTAAAGAGCGATTAGCTTTAACTAATAACTCTATTGTTGAATCTAATGCAGCAGAGTCAGACGCTTTAGAATCAATTATGGGTTTTAAATCATCTACATTATTGCCAAAATTTTTATGTTCCATTCTTGGCTCATGGGCAGCCATCCAATTTTTATTACCTTTAAGTGTATTTATTTCTCCATTATGCGCAATCACTCTAAAAGGCTGTGCTAAAGACCATGTAGGAAATGTATTAGTTGAATAACGCTGGTGATAAACTGCATATCTAGAAATAAAATTCTCATTTTGGATATCTGGATAAAAATTGGAAAGCTGTTCTGCTAAAAACATACCTTTATAAACAATAGACTGACAAGATAGTGAGCAAATATAAAAGTCTGAAATATTTTGATTTCTAATTTCTTTTTCTATTCTTTTTCTAATTATATAAAGTTTATTATCAAATTGCTTTTCATCTTCTAGTTCTTCATTACAAATTAGTATTTGTTCTATTTCAGGCCTTGTTGCTTTTGCTTTATCACCAATAATCGATGAATTAATTGGAACGTGTCTCCAACCATATATTTTCAAACCTTCTTTAATTATTTCAGATTCAACAATTGTACGAGCATTTTCTTGAGCAGCAAAATCTGTACGTGGTAAAAAAATCATGCCAACCCCGAAAGGTAAATCATTAGGAGTGTGACCCGTTCTTTCTATTTGTTGAGTAAAAAAATTCTTTGGTATTGATAACTGTATTCCTGCACCATCACCTGTTTTACCATCAGCATCAACTGCTCCCCGGTGATACAAAACTCTTAAAGCTTGAACTCCTAACTCGACTATTTCTCTTGTCTCAGAGCCGTCCAAAGATGCTATTAGTCCAACACCACATGATGAATGTTCATCTTGTTCATTATAAACGTGATTTTCTTCTAGAAATTTTTTATTCTTTTTATACTTTTCAATAAAGTGATTAGGCATTTACTGCTTTCTTATTAATATTATTTTTATCGGCATAATTGTTTTCTAAATATTCAATAATATTCTTTGCTGCATCACGACCATCTTTGATTCCCCAAACAACTAAACTTGCACCGCGAACGATATCTCCAGCAGCAAATACTCCATCAATTGATGTCATCATATTTTTATAATTAATTTTTAATGTACCCCATCTTGTAACCGTCAAGTTGTTATGATCAAAAAGCTTTGGTAAATCTTCGGGTTCAAAACCTAAAGCTTCTATAGCTAAATCAACATCTAGGTCCTTTTCCGTACCTTCTTTTGGCTCTGGCTTCCTTCTACCTGACTCATCTGGATCTCCAAGTTGCATTAATACGGTTCTGACATTTTTTAAAGATCCGTTTCCCGAATATTTAGTTGGTAAAGTCAACCATTGAAAATCAACACCCTCTTCTATTGCATTTTGAACTTCTCTTTGCGAACCAGGCATGTTTGTCTTATCACGTCTGTAAAGACACTTAACAGATTTTGCTCCTTGTCTTACAGCTGTTCTAACGCAATCCATAGCGGTATCACCACCGCCAATGACAACTACATTTTTTCCATTTGCGTTTAATCTTCCATTTGTAAAATCTTCAACTTTATCTTTTAAACCAGTCTTGTTACTTGCTATTAGAAAATCTAAAGCTGATACAACATTATTAAAATTAGATGTGTTAAGATTGATTTCTCTAAATTTGTAAACACCGGTTGCTACAAGAACTGCATCATGCTTAATTTTAATATCTTCAAAAGTAATGTCTTTGCCAATATCGCAGTTTAATTCAAACTTAATTCCACTTTCTTTAAGTCGATTTGTTCTTCTTATAACAATATCTTTTTCTAGTTTAAAATTTGGTATACCATAAATTAAAAGACCACCTGGTCTGTCGTAGCGATCATAGATTGTAACTTGAAATCCTTTTTTACGAAGTTCTTCTGCTGCAGCTAATCCAGCAGGGCCAGAGCCGATAATTCCCACGCTTTGGTTTCTTTCTTCAACTGGTTCTATATTTTTAACCCAACCTTCTTCCCAAGCTTTATCCGTAATATATTTCTCTATTGATCCTATAGTAACAGTGCCGTGGCCAGATTGTTCAATTACACAGTTACCTTCACACAAACGATCTTGGGGACATATACGACCACAAATTTCAGGCATATTATTTGTAGAGCTGGAAATTTCAAATGCCTCCTGCATTCTATCCTCAGCGGTTAGTTTTAACCAATCTGGAATATTATTGTGTAAAGGACAATGAACTTGGCAGAAAGGCACACCACATTGAGAACATCTGGAGGCTTGTTCTTCTGCCTTTTGTGAGGCATATTTAGCGTAAATTTCATCAAATGATTTTACTCTTTCTTTAGCAGATATTTTACTCGGATTTTCCTTGTTTATTTTTGTAAATTTTAGCATTTAGTTATCATTTGTTTACTATTTTATCTAGATCGAACCAAATACACATTCAAGATAAGAAAGGAAACAAAAATTTTGTAATAATAGTACCAATTATGTACTAAAACTAAAGAAATGCTTAATTTACAACAATTTTTTTAAGTATTTGTAGAGTGTCCTGTGGATTAATATTAAGATTTTGGAATGATTTATCAACGTTTACGATAAGATTGTCTTTTTCAAATAATGTTAGCTGTTCTAACGTAAGAGGAGAAAATGGTGTTTTTTCAGCAATGTTTATCATAGGTTTCATTACTGCCATAGGAACAGGAACAAAAACTCTAGTTTTTTTTAAAAAATTAGAAATATGATTAAAAAATTCTTTGTAAGAATAAATCCTAGGACCGGCAAGCTCATAAATACTTTTCTTTTCAATGTGAGAATTAATTATTTCATCAACAGCTAGAGATACGTCATCAATAAATACTGGTTGGAATTTTGTTGAACCATCTCCAAAAAGTGGCACAAAAAAAGAAGCTTTAAATATTGGCAAAAGTCTTTTCAAGAAAATATCACCACCACCTATAATAACCCCTGGTCTAATAATAATTGCATTATCTAGTTGTTTATAGGCTTCCTTTTCAGATTTATGCACTGCAATGCTTCTTTTTGAATTTTTATCAATATCCACACCAAGACCAGAAAAAAAAATAAATTGTTTTAATTCCTTACAAGATTTTAAAATTCTAATAAGTTTCTGATTAAACTTATATATTGTATTATTAAAATCACCTTTCTTTTGATCGTATGTAGTTTTCAAATTAATGCATACATCTGCATTATTTAAAACAGATTTAAGCCTTTTGTCTCCTAATGAAGAATAACGAAATGGAATTACCTGTCCTGTTACACCTAAAAGTCGGATTTTAGCTTCTTGTACAGATCTTTGATATGGAACAATGATTTTATGGCCATTTTTAGTAAGACGTCTTATTAAATGTTTACCTACAAAACCTGCACCTCCAAAAATTACTATTGATTTCATGACCTTTAATTAAATAAATGATATAGAAAGAAAATATAAATTATACAGATAATAAAATCAAAATGAAAATAAATTACTATAGAGGTGATCTCCCGGCAAATTTTAAAGCTGCTAATATTGTTGCTTTGGATAGTGAGACAATGGGATTAAACCCTAAAAGAGATAAATTATGTTTAGTTCAAATTTCTAATGGTGATGAAATATGTCATTTAGTAAAAATTGACATATCTAGTGAAAAACCTCTAAATTTAATAAAAATCCTTAAGAATAATAAAATACAAAAAATATTTCACTATGCTAGGTTTGATGTAGCTGTATTCAAACATAACTTCAAAATTAATATTAAAAACATTTATTGTACTAAAATTGCATCTAAGCTTGTTAGAACTTATACTGATAAACATGGATACAAAGATCTTTGTAGTGAATTACTTGGTAAGTCAATTTCAAAAACTGAGCAAACTTCTGATTGGGGTGGAGAGTTAACTAAAGATCAACAAAAGTATGCTGCTACTGATGTTTTATATTTACACAAAATTAAAGATAAGCTTGATAAGATGTTATTAAGAGAAGAAAGAAATAAACTTGCTAAAGCATGTTTTGATTTCATTCAATACAGAACTGATTTAGATATTAATGGATGGTCAGAACAAGATATATTTAAACACTAATGAATAGTAAAAAAATAATTAGTAGTGCAAATAGAACATTAACTAGAGAAATAAATAGTATTAAAAATTTAAAATCTACTTTTAATAATAATTTTTGTAAGGCAGTAAATATAATTTATAATACTAAAGGTAAAATTGTTATTACGGGTGTCGGAAAAAGTGCACATATTGGTAACAAAATATCAGCAACTCTTACATCTACAGGAACTCCTTCATACTTTATTCATGCAACAGAGGCAAGTCATGGAGATTTAGGTAGTATAAAAAAAGAGGATTGTGTAGTAGCAATTTCTAATTCAGGCGAGACTTCAGAATTGAATAATATAATTCAATTTACAAAAAGATTTAATATAAAACTTATAAGTATAACAAGTAATTCAAAAAGTATTCTTTA
The DNA here is from genome assembly GCA_902622475.1 of uncultured Alphaproteobacteria bacterium. Taxonomy (GTDB): domain Bacteria; phylum Pseudomonadota; class Alphaproteobacteria; order HIMB59; genus CACPNW01. The sequence goes on from CACNPW010000016.1 coordinate 16,133, forward strand.
TAAAAATTCTACGGTTAGTATATTATATAAAAAACCAATTGAAGCATGTCCTTTGAATTTAGCACCAACTAGTTCTACAACCATATCTATGATTATTGGTGACTGCATAGCAATTGCACTGTTAGAATTGAGAGGTTTTAAAAGTACTCAATTTAAAAACCTACATCCAGGAGGTAACCTAGGTAAAGATTTAAAAAATTTAAGTGAAGTTATGCATTTAGACAAAGAATTGCCTATAGCAAAATTAGATGAAAGAATGTCAAGTGCATTACTTACTATGACGAAAAAGAGTTTTGGTTGTGTTGGAGTTATTAATAAAAAAAAACAAATAGTTGGTATAATTACTGATGGCGACTTAAGAAGAAAATTAAATTCTAAGTTCTTTGACAAAAAAGCCCGCGAAATAATGACTAAGAACCCAACATTAGCAGATAAAAATATGTTAGTTGGGGAAGCTATTAATTTAATGAATACAAAAAAAATAACTAGCTTATTTATTTGTGCAAAAAAAATACCTTTAGGTATTGTTCATATCCATGATTTATTAAGAATGACGAGTTAGCTTGAATTTTTTTTTATTTATAAATAGAAAACTAATTTTTTTATCTGGTATAATAATACTATGTTTATTTATTCTGATTATATTTTCTAAACAAATAAATTTAAGTAAAATTGAAGTAAAAAATATTAAAAATACTATTTCTAACGCAGATATATTAGAACCAAAATTTGCAATTAATAATAATTCGAAGAAAATTTTCATTACAGCTGCTGAAGGTAATTTTTTAAACAAGAATGAAATAATGCTTAAAAATAAAGTTAGATTTAAATCAAATAACTTTAGTATTGAAACTGATAAAGTAATTTTTAATAGGAATAAGCAAACTGCGCATAGCTCATCTAGATCATTATTTAAATCTAAAAACACTAAAATTACCTCAGATGGGTTTAATATTTATGATAAAGGTAACAAAATAATTTTTTATGGTAATTCCTATATAATTTTAAAATGATATTAATTTTAAAAATTATTGTAATAATTTTTTTTTCTTTAAACTTGTATGCTAGAGAAAAGGGTGAGACAGAGATAACAACAGAAGACGGTATCGAGGTTTTTCAGAATGAAAAATTTTATTTATTAAAAAAAAATGTAAAAATTGCATCAGATGAATTCACTTTAAATGCAAATGATGTAAAAATTGAATTTGAAAAAAGTTTATATGATATTACTAAACTGAATGCACAAGGTAATGTAGAGTTTTATTCAGAAGAATACGAAATACTTGGTGAAGGAGAATATTTAGAATTTGAGATTAAAAATGAAAAAATTAAAGTAAAGGGATTGGGTTCAAAATTAATTACTGAAGAATTTGAAATGTTTTCAGATGGTACTATCAATATTAATAATCAAAGTGGCAAATTTTCTTTGAAAGGTTTGAATTCTAAATTAATAAATGAAGAAATAAAAATTGAAGCTAGATCAATTGATGGGGTTTTCTCTGAAATTGACGAAAAGAAAGAAATAACTGTATTAAATGTTTTTGATGAAAAAATATCTTATATTAAAAATAATGACACTGAAATGTATGCAAGAAAAATAAATTTCGATAGTGATAATTCTATTATTGAATTAATTGAGAATGTTACAATAATTAGAAATGACGAAAAAATAACTGGCGACTATGGAACTCTTGATACTACTAATAATTCATATAAAATTAAATCTAATAATACGAGTAAGGTAAAAGTAATAATTCTAAACAATGAACAATAAATTTAAAATATTAGATAATGGATTATCGATTAATAAAATTTCAAAAACATATGGTAATAAACAAGTAGTAAGAGATATAAATATATCAATAAAAAGAAATGAAATTGTTGGTTTATTAGGGCCAAATGGGGCAGGAAAAACAACAACCTTTTACATCATTGTTGGTTTAGTAAAGCCAGATAGTGGGAGCATTGTAATTGATAAATTAGATATCTCAAACTTACCTGTCTATTTAAGAGGTAAGATGGGCATAAGTTATCTACCCCAAGAGGCATCAATTTTTAGAGGTATGAGCGTAGAAGATAATCTATTATCAATAATTGAAATCAAAGAGAAGGATAAAAATAAACAAAATATTTTATTACAAAATCTTCTTAATGAATTTGATATAAATCATGTTCGAAAATCTAAATCAATTGTATTATCTGGAGGAGAAAGAAGAAGATTAGAGATTGCTAGAACTCTTGCTACTAATCCAAAATATTTATTATTAGACGAGCCATTAACAGGTATTGATCCTGTATCAATTGAAGAAATAAAAGTAATTATTAAGAAATTAAAAGAAAGGAATATTGGAGTCCTTATTACCGATCATAACGTAAGAGAAACTCTTAAAATTGTTGATAAAGTTTACATAGTTAATGAAGGAGCTATCTATTATGAAGGTGATCCAATATCTGCGGTAAAAGATGAAAGAATAAAAAAATTCTACTTAGGTTCAAATTTTCAGATTTAATATGATAAGCAATTTTATAACAAAAGGTATTAATGGCATGCCAACTATACCAGGTGATAAATCAATATCACATAGATCAATAATAATACCTTCAATTTCCAATGGTGTATGTGAAGTAAATAATCTCCTAAAATCTGAAGATGTTTTACATACACTTGAAGCATTCAAGTCAATGGGTGTTAATATTTTAGAAAATAAAAAAAAAATTATAATTTACGGTAAAGGGTTAAGTTCACTTCAAAAATCAAAAAAAGAGATTTATCTTGGTAATTCTGGAACAAGTGCAAGATTGCTAACTGGATTATTATGCAATCAAAAATTTAAATCTGTTTTAACTGGTGATAAATCTTTATCTAATAGACCAATGGAGAGAATTGCAAGTCCTTTAATTGAAATGGATGCAAAAATTTATACAACTAATGGTTCTTTGCCTATATCAATTGAGGGGGGTAATTTAAAACCAATCGACATAGATTTAAAAATACCATCAGCTCAGATAAAATCAGGAATATTGTTAGCTGCTTTAAACACAAAGGGGGAGACTAAAATTACTGAGCATAAAATAACGAGAGATCATACAGAAATAATGCTTGAAGCATTTGGAGCTGATATAAGAGTTGACAAAAAAAATAATAAAAAAATTATTAAACTATTTGGACAAAAAGAACTTTTTCCAAAAAATATTGATGTACCTAATGATCTTTCAAGCAGTGCATTTTTTATAGTATCAGCTTTAATAAATAAAAATTCACACGTAACTCTAAAAAATATAAACAACAATCCAACTAGAAATGGAATTATTTTAGCGCTGAAGAAAATGGGAGCAAGAATCAAACTTTTCAATGAAAGAAAAAATAACAATGAAAATATTTGTGATATAGAAGTTAAATCTTCAAATTTGCGTGGATGTGATTTAGGGCCAGAATTTGCTGATTTAATGATCGATGAATATCCTATACTAGCAGTTGCTGCATCTTTTGCAAACTCTCCCAGTGTTTTTCGTGGTTTGAAAGAACTAAGAATCAAGGAAAGTGATAGATTAAAGCTTATTTTATTAAATTTACAAAATTGTGGCGTGGATTGTAATTCTGAAAATGATAATTTATTTATTAATCCATCACAAAATTATAAAATTAAGAAAAATCTTATACGAACTGATTTTGATCACCGTATTGCTATGGCGTTTTGTGTAATGGGAACAAAGATAGGTCCTTTGAAAATTGAAGATGCAGAATCTATCAATACTAGTTTTCCTAATTTTAAAAGTGAATTTAATAATTTGGGCGGTAATATTTTTTGAAACAAATTATAATCACTATCGATGGACCTGCCGCTTCAGGAAAAGAAAAAATATCAAAATATATAAGCAATAAATGGAAGCTTAAACATTTAGATTCTGGCATACTTTACAGAAGATTGGCACTTATTTTTTTAAAAGATAAAATAAATCTTAAAAATAAAAATCAAATTAAAAAAAAATTAAATGAAATTGAAAATTTATCCTTTAGAAAAAGTAAAGTAATTAGAAATCAAGAAATTAGTAAAGTAGCATCAGAAATTGCTGTTTATAGTTTTGTAAGGATTTTTATAAATAAATTACAATTCAAATTTGTAAAAAAAAATAAAAATATACTTGGTTTTGTTATTGATGGCAGAGATATAGGATCAGTTGTTTTCAAAAAGGCTGATTTGAAACTATATATAGAGGTAAATCCAGAAATTAGAGCAAAAAGAAGATATAAACAGTTGATTGATAGTGGTGAAAAGTCTATATACCAAAAAATTTTGAAAGATATTAAATTGAGAGATATTAAAGATAAAACAAGAAAAGAATCACCGCTAGTAATTCCAAAGGGTGCCCATGTAATTAATAATAATGGTAGCTTTTTAAATACAGTCAAACAAATAAAATCGTTTATTACAAACATATTATGAATCAGCAAATTAATAAAATAAGTAATTCAGAATACGATGATTTAATTTCAGGATCGCTTAAAAATTCGACCGCAAAAGAGAAAAGTATAACAGTGGGTAAAATAATTTCTATTGAAAATGATATTGTCACTGTTGATGTTGGTCTAAAAAGTGAGGGTAGAATTCCTTTAAGTGAATTTTCAAGACCAGGTCAAAAATCTGATATAGATATTGGTGACGAAATTGATGTATTTATTGAAAATGTAGATAGCGCTAACGGTGAAACTCTTCTTTCAAGAGAAAAAGCCGTTAAACAAAAGGCATGGCATAATTTACAGTTATCTTTTTCAGAAAACAAAGTTGTAACCGGAGTACCTTTTAATAGAGTAAAAGGGGGAATGAGTGTTGATTTGGATGGAGTCGTTGCTTTTCTTCCTGGTAGTCAAATTGAAACAAGACAAATTGTTAAAGATACTAAAGAATTATTAAATAAACCATTGGAATTGTTAATTCTTAAAATGGATAAATATAGAGGTAATATTGTTGTTTCAAGAAAAGCCATTACTGAAAATGAGCTTAAAGAACAAAGGTCAGAACTTTTAAAAAATGTTAAAGAAGGTTCAATTATTGAAGGCAAAGTTAAAAATATTACTGATTATGGAGCTTTTATTGACCTTGGAGGTATAGATGGTCTTGTTCATGTCACAGATATATCATGGACAAAAATTACTAATCCATCAGATTTTCTTGAATTAAATTCTACTATTAAAGTAAAAGTTCTAAAGTTTGATGAAGAACTATCAAGACTAAGTCTAGGAATAAAACAATTATCAGAAGATCCATGGGATAAAGTTAATGACAATATAAAAACTAACGAAAAAAAATTATGTAAAGTTGTAAGTATGAATGACAATAACGTTCATGTTACAATAGATAACCAGTATGATGGCGTAATATCTTTAAATGAATTAAGTTGGTTGAAAAAACCTCCTCACCCATCAAAAATAATTGATATTAATGAGCAAATTGAAGTAGTAGTTCTAGAAATTGATGATGATAAAAAGAAAATAAATTGTAGTCTTAAACAGATGAAGCAAAATCCTTGGACTAAATTAAACGAAAAATTTAAAATAAATGATACTTTTGAGACAGAAATTGTAAATATCGTTGATTTCGGTATCTTTGTTAAAGTTGTTGATGAGATAGACGGGATGGTACATATTTCCGATTTAAATTGGGATGAAAGAATATGTGAGTCTATGTTAAAAGAATTTAAAAAAGGTGATAAGGTAACTGTTAAAATACTAGATATAAACATCGATAAGGAAAGAATAAGCTTGGGGATTAAACACTTGAAAAATGACCCTGTACAAGATTTTATTGAGAAATATCCACTAAACACAAAAGTTACAGGTAAAATAGTTAATATAGATGATAAAGGTCTAAAAATTGAACTAGATGATAAAAATAAAATATTTGGTTTCATAAAAAGATCTAATCTATCAAATGATAAAAATGAAAATAAAACTGAACGTTTCGCCTTAGAAGAAATGATTGACTCTATTATTCAATCTATTGACTCTAAAACTAGAATATTAAATCTTTCAATAAAAGAACTTGAAATGAGAGATGAAAAGGAAGCCATGTCAAAATATGGTTCTAGTGCATCTGGTGCATCTTTAGGGGATATTCTTGGTTCAGTCCTAAAAAAATAGGATTAATGTTAAAATCTGAAATTCTTCATAAATTACAAAAAAAAATAGTAACCTAAAACTTGAAGACATCGAATTACTTTTTAATATTTTTATAAAAAAAATTTCTTCCTCACTCAAAAATGGACAAAGTATTGAAATTAGAGGTTTTGGAA
>CACNPW010000017.1 GCA_902622475.1 uncultured Alphaproteobacteria bacterium
TTTTTGTTAAATGTTTGAGTTGCAATCTGATAGTTGGCAAAAAAATTTTTTAATTCTCTAGAAATCATTATTTAGCAGTCCATCCTCCATCAATTACTAATGAAGAGCCAGTTATCATCGATGCAGCATCAGAAGCAAGATACACTACTGCACTAGCAATATCACTTTCTGTTGCTACTTTTCCTAAAGGTATATTTTCAATAACAGATTTTTTAAAATTTTTATCTTTGAAAAATTTTTTAACCATAGGAGTTTCAACAAATGTAGGGCAAACTGAATTAACTCTAATGTTGTGTTTTGCTAAATCGATAGCCATTCCTTTAGTTAGACCTTCAACGCCAAACTTGGTCATATTGTAAACACTTCTAAGAGGAGCTCCAACTTTACCTAACTGAGATGAAATATTTATAATTGATCCACCTTTTTTTCTATTTGTTGATTTTAGCATAATTTTTGTTGCTAATTGAGCAATATCAAATGATGCTTTAATATTAAGATCAACCACTTCACTCATATCTTTTCTTTTAATTTTAGTAAAATATTCTGGCCTATTTGTTCCAGCGTTATTTACTAATATGTCTAATTTTGGAATTTTAGAAAATATTTTTTTTATTTCTTTTAAATTTGTTACATCACAAACAAAGTAGTTGCATTTTCTTTTAATTTTTTTAATTTGGTTTTTAACAGCTATAAGATCTTTTTCTGTTCTACTTATAATTATTAAATTTGCTCCAGCTTCTGCCAGTGCGATTGCAGATGCTTTACCAATCCCTTTACCTGCACCTGTAACAAGCGCAGTCTTATCTTTTACTTCGAATTTTTTTAGAAACATTTATGCGTATAATTTACAATGAAAAAATGGTTTGATCTAATAAATTCATTTTTTTGATGCACATATCAAATTTATCTTCTTTGTGAAAATCACCTGGAAATGCAATACATTTAACACTTGCATTAACAGCGGCATTACTACTTTCCTCTGTATCTTCAATTGCAAGACATTCTTCAGGTTTTAAATTTAATTTTTCTAGTGTTACTTTATATATCTCTGGATGAGGTTTTTCATTGTTAACAAATGATCTATTTCCAATAAAATCAAAATCCGCTTTTGAAATTTGATTAGAAAGACTTTCAAATACAGCTTCTACATTATTTACAGTTGTAGAAGTTGAGAATGCAAGTTTAATATTATTATCTTTAGTATATCTAATCATTTCATAAACACTTTCTCTTAATTTTTGTTTGTTTTGAATAATGAATGAACTAAATAATTCTGTTTTTCTATCTCTAATTTGTGATGCATTAACATTGATATTATTTTTTTCTGCAAAATCTTCTACTCTCTTAGTGCCACCTGATTTTTTTAATAAAATTCTATAATCTTGCTCGTCCCAATACCAATCTAAACCAGCTTCTTTAAAGGCTTCGTTAAATGAATTACGTTGGATATTAGAAGATTCAATCAGTGTTCCAATTGATCCAAAAAGTAATGCTTTGTATTTCATCTTATAATTTTAATAAATAATTATCATATTATTGTTAACCCTTTACTGCACCTTGAGTTAAACCAGACACTATTTGTTTTTGGAAAAACATCACTAACAAAAACAATGGTGCGGTAATTGATGCAGCAGCAGCAATTGACTCAACTAAATCTGTCATTTTAGTTTCCATATTAAAATATTGCATAATTGCTGGAACCATAGTTTGTGATTGTCCATCTAATAATAATGCTGCAACAAGATAATCATTATAAGCTAACAAGAAAGAAAATAATCCTGTTGTAATTACACCTGGCCACATTAAAGGCATCACAACTTTCCAGAAAGCTTGAAAAGGATTACATCCATCAATTTGAGCAGCTTCATCTAAATCTTGAGGTATATTCATAAAAAATGATCTCAGCATCCATATTGTAAAAGGTTGGTTAATAGCTACTAACAAAACAATAACAGCAATTTTTTTTCCATATAATCCATAATTTATAAAAGGTTCTAAATAACCAGTAACCAAAACAGAATGAGGTAAGGCTCTAAAAATTAAAGCAAAAATTAAAAGCCAAAAGGCAATCATAGAATTACTTCTTGCTAATCCATAACCAGCTAGTGTTCCAACAGTTAATGAAATTGTAACAACCCCACCTGTTACAATCATAGTATTTAAGAATTGTTTATAAAATTCATTACCAACCCAAACAGACAAATAATGCTGAGGAGTAAAACCTATGATTGGGTAAGAAAAAATTTTTAAGAATTCTAAATTTGAAAATAATATATTTACAAATTCAGATAAATTATTTTGAATTAAAAAAAATAATATGAAGGAAATAGTTATATATAAAATGAATAAAATGAAAAAAGTAATTAAAGAAAATTTTAAAATAGGATTAATTAAATCAAATAAAATTTTTCTTATTTGGTATAATTTATAAAACAAATAAATTGATAGAAAAAGAAAAATAAAGTTAACAAAAGATAGACCTCCAACCTGTTCTTTTGTGCTTGGACCAATTATTACCTTTAAAGGATTGGAAGCAAAAGAATCAACAGGAAGTTTTATTGACATTACAACAATCCATAAGAGAGGGAATAAAGCAATTATACACCACGTAATTATTGTAATTGAAACAATAATTTTAAGAGGCGTGGTTAAGTTAAAAAGTTTACTTTCCATTATAATCTTTTTTCTTTTTGCTCTTTAAAAGTTCTTCTTAAAACTGGAATTAATATTATTATAATTCCTATCATTGTAAGAACAGAAGTAGCTGATGCTCTTCCAATAGATCTTGTTCCAGAATCATCAATTCTCAAGAAATCATAAGTCATCCATTGTAATGAAATCCTAAATCCAGAAGCACTAAAACCAACAATTTCATCAAAAACTCGATATGAATCCATTAAATGAATTAAAGCAACAAATACTATTAATGGCATGATATGCGGAATTATAATAAATCTTAAACGCTGAAGTCTATTTGCCCCATCTACAAATGCTGCCTCAATTTTTTCTTTATCGACAGTTTGTAGTCCTGCATAAAAAATAACAAAGGCAAAAGGTATAGTGTGCCAAACTCTATAAAAAAGCATTAGAATCTCTATCGTCCAGCCTTGAGAAAATAGGGCAATATCTTTATCTAAAATATTTTCTAAAAATAAAGTTAATATACCATCTCCTATAAATAACCATTTTATTGATAAAGCACCTATTACAGGTGTAATTATAAATGGGAGCAAGGTTATAAAAATTATTGGACCTTTCAATCTATTAATTAAAACATTAACGCATAGAGCTAATATTAAACCTAAGATTATTACAAATGGTAAAGTAATAAATGTAAATGTTAGTGTAAACCTTAGAGCTTTATAAAAATCAATAGATCTTATTTTACTCCATTCAAAACCATCATTTGAAATAACAGATGATAATTGTTCAAATTTCAAAATATTTTTATAATTTTGAAAGCCTACCCAAATATTATTTTTTATTTTATTTCCATTTTCATCTAATACAGGAACGGTAATTGTTTCTGTTTTACATCCAAAAGGATCGCAATTTTCTCTTTCAATCGTTTCTAATACATCTTGGTTGAATTGAAAACTTTGAATTAAAACTATTAGAAGAGGTAAGGCAATAAATAATGTCATCATTATAAATGATGGCATTGTAAAAACTAAAAAAGTAGATTTTTTCATTTACTAATATTACCCCCCTTAAGATTTTAAAAGGGGAGTAATATACAATTATATAAAATTATAAGAGACCTTTTTCTGTTGCTGCAGTAATATAATCAGCCTCAATTTTTTCTAGAGTAGCTTTTGCAGTAGCTGCGCCAGTCAAATAATCACCAATAGCAGCACCTAAGACTCCATGGAGTGTGCTCATTTTTGCTGATGCAGGATAAGGAGCTGCTCCAGATTTTGCAGTTAAAATTGCACCAATATTTGATGGAGCTGGATCAAACGCATTAGACAGCCAAGGAGCAGCTTCAGGGTTCGCTCCTAAGTTTGCTGGATCTAATCCAACCATAGCTAGTTTAAATGCTGCTTCTGCTTCTTCATCAGTAACATTTTTAGCTATAACAACACCATCCCACCATAATGTAGATGCTGGTTTACCATTCTTTTTTGCTTTAGGCGCTGATGCAAACTTTACTAATCCAACAACTGTTGACTCCTCTGCATTATCCATAGCACCAGCTCGAGACGCCCAAAGGTTTGCAAGAGCAATCTTACCCTGTTGGAATTGTTGTTGAACATATGTAGAATCTGAAGTTAAATACTCAGGATCCATATATTCTGTTAGTTTTTTCATCATCTTAAGTGTTTCATAGCCATCGTTATTATTAACTGCTGGCATATTTCCATCAAAAAAAGAATCAGCAAAACCCAAATACATATTTACAAATTCTTCTCCTAAATTCCAACCTGACTTGAATGTTCCACCAAGTGGATAATCTACAACTCCAGCATCTTTAATAACTTTAGCAGCTTTCAAAAGCTCGTCATAAGTTGTTGGAATATCTATACCAAGATCACTCAAAATATCTTCTCTGTAAAATAAATGTTGAGCATTTGTCATCATTGCAATTGCCATAATTTTTCCATCAATTACAATTTTTTGATTATCTTGTAGAGAGTCTCCATATTTAGCAACTAGATCGTCAAGTGGTCTAGTTACACCAGCATCAAGAACCGATACATTTGTAGAAGCTGAAACACCTGCCATTGTAAATTGAGATGGGTTGCTTTCTAATGATGCAACAAGCTTATCTCTGTATTCTTGATCAAGTGTAGGTGTAAAATTTCCACACTCTTCCATAGCAGAAGTAACAACTTTCCAGGCATCAAATCCTGCAGATAAAGAAGTTACTGGTACAGAATTGTTTAGCTCGCAAGCTTTTGCATTAGTACCGGCTAAGAAAAAAAATGATGTGAAAATCGCAAATAATACTAGTATTTTTTTCATTTGTTTCCCCTATAATTTATTAATATATTAATTTATAATATTTTATTAATGCAACAGTTTGAATAATTATTCAAGCATTTGCATACATAAAAAAGGAAAAATGATGAATAAAAATGCCACATCCCAAGATGTCGCAAAATTAGCAGGAGTATCTCAATCAGCTGTTTCAAGATGTTTTACTAAAGGTGCAAGCATCTCAAGCAGGACAAAACTAAGGGTTCTTGAAGCTGCCAAAAAACTAAAATATAAACCTCAAACTTTTTTACAAGATTCTCAAAATATTGAAGATAGTGGACTAGTGGGAGTTATTTTACCTTATATAACCAATCGATTTTATCCAGAGGTATTAACTGAATTGCATGAAGCGCTACGTTTATCGGGTTTTAGAATTTTATTGATAACAACTGATGATGGTGAAGAATTAGACGATAAGCTCATTCAGCCATATTTGAAAGAAAGATTAGTTGCAATAATTTCAGCAACTAAACCAACAGATCAATTTGTTGAAAATTGCTTAAATAAAAAGATTCAAATTATAGCCTATAATAGAGCTTGGGATATCCCTACTATAAGTTCAGTTGCATGTAATCATAGATTTGGTGGTGAATTAATTGCAGATCAAATAATAAAAAATAACCATCAGGAAGTTGGTTTAATTGAAGGTCCCACAGGATCTTATGTAAGTAATGAAAGATGTAAAGGATTTAAAAATAAATTAAAAAAATCAAAAAAATTAAAATTATACTCTCAAAAAGGAAATTTTACATATGAAGGTGGATATGCTGCAACAGCAAAAATCTTAACGAATAAAAAAGTCTCAGCTATTTTTTGTGCAGATGATACGATGGCATTTGGATGTTTAGATTACATTAAAAAAAATACAAAAATTGAAATACCTAACGATATTGAAATATTTGGATATGACGATATCTCAATGGCAAACTGGTCATCTTACAATTTAAGTACTGTAAAACAGCCCTTGAGACAAATGTCAAAATTAGTAACTCAACTTATTAATGATAATATTAAAGATCCAGATTATGAGGCCGTTAGTCATTTAATTCAAGGAACGTTAATAAAAAGAAAAACATCTAGATAAATTATATAACTTTGTTTGCTAATTTAGTTCCTTCAACTAAAGAATGAAGTTTTTCATAACAAATATTTTCATCAATTTTGCCAAATCCTGCAAAAGTACTAAATCCGCAATCAGTTCCAGCCATTAGTTGGTCTTTTGGAATTACCGTTGAAAACTGAATTAATCTATCTGCTACAACCTCAGGGTGCTCAACAAAATTTGATGTTGAATCGATAACACCAGGAACTAAAACTTTATCTTTTGGTAATTTAATATCTTGAAAAACTTTCCACTCATGTGCGTGTCTGGGATTTGATGACTCAATTAAAAAATATTTAATTTTAGATTTTAAAATTATTGGTAATATTTTTTCTAGTGGGATATCATGTGTATGAGGTCCTTCATAGTTTCCCCAACAAATATGCATTCTAGTCATATTAACATCTACATTAGTTAAAGCTTCATTCAAACACTCAATTTGAATTTCCGCACGTTTTAAAAATTCTTGTTCGGATAATTCCTTAAAATTCATATGTCTAGCTAATGCAAGATCAGGACAATCTAATTGCACTTGTATATTTGATTTAGTAATTGTCTCATACTCAATAGCCATAATTTCTGAAAGTTTATGTAAATATTCATCATCTGTTTTATAAAACCTATTTGGCATAAATACATTTATGACACCTGGTGATGCAGCATTCATAAATGCTTTTTGATGATTGTTTTTATCTAATGAATTTTTAAAATTCTCTAAGTCTTTATTTAATGAATCTTTATCTTTGATTTTTAATGCATTAGTACAACACGGTCTGCTATACGTTGGTGTGCCCCCACTTTTAGCTATTTTTTCTTTATACTCTGGAAAATCATCTAAATCAGCTGGTGCTCTTCTTTCACTTTCTCCAGAAAAACCATCTATCCTATCTTTTATATAAGTGGCATAACTTATTTTACTCATTTCACCGTCACTTATATAATCAATACCAACTTCGATCTGTTTTTTAACAATTGTTTCAACATTTTTTTTCAATATATTATTGAAATCTTCTTTAATAAATTTTTCACCCCGATCTTTAGAAAATAAAATTTCTGAAAGTCCTTTTGATCTAGGCAAGCTGCCTACATGTGTAGTTAATATTTTAGACATTTTTTAATTAACCTGTTTTTATCAAGATTTGTTTCCAAATTGCAGTTTCATCAAATAAAACCCATTCGTTCTTTATACCTCTTGGTCCTATTTCGGCATGATTAATTCCCATAATATAAATCTCAGAATTAGAAGCTTGCCCAAATATACCATTCCCACTGTGCTTCCCAACTAAAGACCAGCGTATAGCAACTTTTTTTGGTTGATTTTCTTCTACAGTAAAACTTTTATGTTCTATTCTAAAAAGAGCATCTGGGAAAGATTGTCTTAAATTTAGCCAGAAATTTGTTACATCATCGATACCATAACAAACAAAACCTCCTGGTTGAAATTGTTGAACTGATCTGTCATAATTTTTTTCAATTGTAGATTTAGAATTAATATTAAGAATGTTTTCTAAATTTTCTGCATATTGATCAGCTATATTATTTTTTGATAAAATTGGTGGTGCATAACTTGTTTCTTGAGATGAATTCTTATCAAATGGTTTAATGCAATTCTTTATTCCACCTTCTTGCTTTATTAAAATTGCTGCATATTTTTTTGGATCTATTTCTAGCTGTCTAACAATTGCTCCTTGATCTCTAACTAACCATTCATCATAAACTTGATTATTCTTACAAGCGCAGTCAGCAATGACTCTGTATACAAGTTTTTTATTTGTTGCTTTCCCATATAAACCATCTTTTACATGAGTGGCTTTACTAAGAATTCTATGAGAAGATAAAAACCCTTCATCTTCGTTACCAATCCAAATTACATCTTCACCTAATAATTGCCTATCTGGAAATTCGTCTAAAGTTGCATTAGTTGCATCAACTACTGTATTAGGTCCATAAATGATTCCCATAGGTGATCTAACAGGAATATTTTCAGCATAATATTCCATAATTGAGTTAACATCTTTTTCTTCCCATATCTGATGAGTTATTTTTAGAATATAATCTGGAAGATTTTCAAACTTGTTATTAAAACCTTTCATATAACTGAATTCTTAATTTGTTTGTCTTATAATAAATAAATTTCCATCTTCATCACTTATCTGCTTAATTGATCGTGATGAGTTTTTTGGTACTGAAAAAGTATCCTTGTCCTTAATTACTACTTTCTCTCCATCACAATCTATTTCCCATTCACCAGATAAACAATGATATACTTCTGATTTCTCAAATTTGTATTCATGTATATGGGCATTTTTTCCATGGAGAAGCGAAAGGCTAAATCCTGTTAAATGCGGTATGTTTGGAATAAATGATTTATTATGAATATTAAATTGATCAAGGTAATTAATAATTTTATTGGATTGATAGTGTTCATCATCAACAAAGTATTTATCTTTTTCATCAAATCGAATGACAAACTTTTCTATATTTTCTGAGGAATAATGATCAAAACTCTTTAATTCATCTTCTTTTAATGGTTGAATAATTTTAGTTTCATCAGTAATTTTCTGTTTTTCTGTATCTACTAAAGAATTATCATTCATTAATACCATACCAGAATCTTTTGCATCTTTTAAAAGTTTTGGAGTCCAAGTGATTACACCTGGATCATTTTCACCTAAAACTACAAACATTAACGCTTCTTCTTTGCTTACATTTTGAAAACCTCTAAACATATTTGTAGGGAAAGAAGCAATATCACCTTTTTTAAGTATTACCTCTCCTTCTGTGCCATCAACTCCCCAATAGAAACGCCAAGCACCAGAATGAATTATAAATACTTCAGCAGTTGTATGGCTATGTAATCCAGAACCGTTCATTGGAGCAGCACTTACAGCTCCAATATTGAAGCCATGCGCTTCAGCTATTTTAACATTTTGTTTAGCATCTTCACTAACACCTGGGCCTATAACAGAATAATTTTTCCTATCTTGATGTCCCTTTAATTTTCCTTCTACAAAAGGAATAGTACTTGGAATAAGTTCCTCAAATTTTGCTAATCTTGTAGTAATATTAATTGACATATCTTTATGATATTTTATTCATTTTTTTTGAATATTATTCAAATTATTGAATAAATCAATTAATATTTATTAGTATGTAAATAATTTTTATGACAAATAAAATTGAAGATTTTGAAACAGGGGAAAAAGAAAACAAGAAAATAATTTTTGTAGATTTAAGTACAAGTGAAAATTTAGAAAATAAAAAAAAATTTAAATATTTATTAAATAAAGTTGCTGAATCTCCTTTAGATGAATTAGGAGTTAATTTAAAAAACTTATACCATGAAGAAGCTGAATTAAATGCTTTTCATCCAATAAATGAAATAAGTGGTGTTGAGAATATAAAAAATAAACTTTGGATACCTCTAAAAGAAGCTTTTCCAGATCTCGAAAGAAGAAATATAATTGTAATTGGAGGATCTTATAGAGACAAAGTATTTGTATCGTTTGTTAGCTATCTAACTGGAACATTTGTCAACGAATGGCTCGGTGTTACACCCACAAAAAAAAATATTTATCTTAGAACTTGCGAAGCTCATCAAATCTCTAATGGTAAAATTATAAAATCATATGTTTTAATTGATACAGTTGATTTTATTAGACAAGCTGGACACTGGCCAATTAATAAATCTTTAGGAGCAGAAGGTATGTGGTCAGCGCCTATTACTGGAGATGGAGAAAATAATGAAAATTTAGACAACGAATTATCTTTAGAATCTTTAAATCAAGCATTAACCATGCAGCGAAGTTTAAATATTAAGCCCGAAAGTGATCCAAACTCAAACAAAGATTATATAAGAGATAAATTACTTAATCATCCTCAAAAAAATTATTGGCATCCAAAAATGATGTGGCACGGACCTGCAGGAATAGGAACTGCAAGAGGTTTAAAAGGATATGTAGAATATCATCAACTTCCATTTAGACTTACATTTAAAGAAAGGGATTATTGGAAAATTGGACATTATATTGAAATTGGTGATGGTAATTATTCAATGACTGGAGGTTGGCATAGCATAGAATGCATTCATGGTTCAAAAGAATGGTTAGGTTATGAGCCAACTAATAAAAAAATTACAATAAGAGTTATGGATTTTTATTTACATCATGAAGGGCTGATTAGAGAAAATTGGGTACCAATCGATATAGCACATATACTAGATCAAATAGGTGTTGATATCTTTAAATTAATTCATAAAAAATAATTATGGCAATTGAATATTTAAAAAAAGGTTTAGACGAAAAACAAAGAATTGAAGATAATGATAAAGTAAAAAAAATTGTTGAAGAAACGTTAAGTAAAATTGAAACAGAAGGCGATAAACATATTAGAGAGTTATCTCAAAAATTTGATAACTATTCTCCAGATAGTTTTCGATTAAGTGAAGATCAAATTAATCAATTAATGAGTGAAGTCTCTGATGATGACAAAGAAGATATTAAATTTGCTCAAAAACAAGTGCGATCATTTGCGGAAGCACAACTTAAAACTTTAAGTGAATTAGAAGTAGAAACGCATCCAGGCGTGATTCTTGGTCATAAAAATATACCAGTACAAGCAGTAGGATGTTATGTACCTGCTGGAAAATTCCCAATGGTAGCTTCTGCTCATATGTCAGTTGTTACTGCCTCTGTTGCTGGGGTTCCAAGAATTGTTGCTACTACTCCACCTTTTAAAGGTAAGCCAAATCCAGCTGTCGTTACAGCAATGAAAATGGGTGGTGCTCACGAAATTTATGTTTTGGGAGGAATGCAAGGAGTTGGTGCTATGGCTATAGGTACAGAAACTATTAAACCTGTAGATATGCTTGTTGGACCTGGCAATGCATTTGTTGCTGAAGCAAAAAGACAATTGTATGGCAAAGTTGGTATCGATTTATTTGCTGGTCCAACTGAAACAATGGTTATTGCAGATGAAACTGTTGATGGTGAAATATGTGCAACAGACTTATTAGGACAAGCCGAACATGGATATAATTCTCCTGCTGTGATGATAACAAACTCAAGAAAACTTGCAGAAGAAACATTTAAAGAAATTGATAGAATTTTAGAAATTTTACCTACTAAAGAAACAGCAAGTACAAGCTGGAGAGATTATGGAGAAATAATTTTATGTGATACCTATGAGGAGATGTTATCTAAAGCAAATGAAATAGCTTCAGAACACGTTCAAGTTATGACAAAAAAAGATGATTGGTTTTTAGAAAATATGACATCTTATGGTGCTCTATTTTTGGGCGCTAGAACTAATGTTGCTAATGGTGATAAAGTCATAGGCACTAACCATACCCTTCCTACTAAAAAAGCTGGAAGATATACTGGTGGTTTGTGGGTTGGTAAGTTCATTAAGACCCATACTTATCAAAAGATTATGACAGATGAAGCTGCAACTCTCATCGGAGAATATGGATCTAGACTTTCACATTTAGAAGGTTTTATAGGTCATGCAGAACAATGTAATGTAAGAGTAAGGCGATATGGGAAAAAAAATGTTGGATATGGAAAACCAGCAGGAGAAAAAATTTAGCTTATTTTAATTCCCCTTTAACTCTCATTTCATTTCTAATTTTTGTTGCCGAGATATCATGTATTTCTTTTCCTAAATCATGTTCTGTAAATGAATAACCAACTCCTCTTCCATAAGAAATATCAATAATGTTTGGAACCTTAACAACTACATATTCTTTTCCATCAGTAAAACCATGATGAGCTAAACCTTCATTAATTTTTGCTTTTACTTCTTCAAATTGAAATGGATTGTCAGCTTGACCTTCTACACCTGCATCTACACCTCCCACGTCACGATACATAATACATACCTGACCTGTTTTCTGAAGTGCTCTTTTAAATAATTCTGTATGTCCATCATGCCATGGTTGCCATCTACCTAACATTTGTACTGTTGGTTTTTTCCAATCAAACATTTTTAATCTCCTTTGCTAGATTTTCTATTTCTTCATCAGATAAAAATTTGGTTATTTTAATGTCAGTTTTACTTGGTTGTTCAAACATTTTATTTGTATCTTCAAACCTACCTTCTTTAATAGTGTCCAGCCAGATAACAAAATCAGGATCGAAAGCTTCTCTTGCTTTTTCTGTTGGTGCTACGAAGTCACAAATTACCCATCTTCCATTTTGTTTTTCGAAATCGGCAAATGTTTTCATTCTATTGGCTTGTCGTATTCTACCTTCCATCGTAAAATCCCAATCGTTTGCTGACTTCCTAACTACATCTGCGTTATACCAAGCACAATTATCAATAGCTTTAATAAGCCTTTCAGCTAACCAAGTTTTGCCAGCTCCAGGAAGACCACAAATAAGTATTTTCATATGATTATAATTTATATTTTAGCGATAAAATTAGGGTTAATAACACTTTCTTTTGTGTTGTATAGTAATATATTTTTATTAAAATCTTTAATTGATCCTCCGGCCTCTTCAAGAATAATATGCCCCGCAGCAATATCCCATTCTGAAGTTGGACCTAGTCTTGGATAAATATTTGCCTTACTTTCAGCTAAGTAACAAAATTTGAGAGAACTACCAATTTGGATTAATTCAAAATTATTACAATTATCATTTAACCAATTATCAAAATCTTTATTAGAATGTGATCGACTACAAATAATCTTTGTTAAATTACTTTTGTCTTTTACTGAATTTATTTTTACAAAATCTTTAGTTGATTCAATATTTGACTCTGTAATTAATTTATATGCGCCATTGTTTTTTAAAGCATAATAAAGCAAAGACTTAGCAGGCGCATATATAATACCAAATATTGGTGAATTATTTTTTATTAATGCAATGTTAACTGTAAATTCTCCATTCTTTTTTATAAATTCTTTAGTTCCATCTAATGGATCTATTAACCAATATGAATTCCAGGTTTTTCTTTCTTTCCATTCTATTAGACTCTCTTCACTTAATATAGGAACATTCGGGCTAAAAGATTTTAATCTATTTAAAATTAAATGATTTGATTTTATATCAGCTTCGGTAATAGGTGAATTATCATCTTTTGTTTCTACATTAAAAGATTTTTTATATACTTTTTGAATTTCCTTACCTGCATCTATAGCAGTATTTAATATTTGTAATAAATTTTTTGATTTATGTAATTCTAAGTTCATGATTCATTTAATAGAATTTTTTTATTAATTAAATTATATGTAAATGAAATACATATATCCAAAATACAGAGTTAATCCAATAATTCCATAAATACGTCCAATCTTTTTTGCAAAAATCATAAACATTAAAATTAATGCTGTGATTAATAACAAGAAGTATAGATCTTGATTTGCTAAAACTGCAGGAACTTTAAAATTACCAAAAAATGAACTGATACCTAGAACACCTAATACATTATAAATATTAGACCCCAGAATATTTCCTAGAGCAAAATCAATCTTTTTTCTAAATGCAGAAACAATACCAACTGCAAGTTCTGGAAGGGAAGTTCCAAAAGCTACTAATGATAATCCAATTACTGATGCTGGAACATTATAAGTTCTTGCAATATTAATTGCTGAATCAACAAGTAAATCAGCACCAAATACTAAACATGCTATACCTATTATAATTAATATTAATGAGATTGTTATTGAATAATTGTTCTTATCTATTTCTAAATTATCAATTTCTCCTTTTTTTATTTGAACATACATTAGATAAATCAATGATGTAGTTGCAACTAATCCAAAAATAAAATTAAAATAAAAAAAAGTCATAATAATTAATATTATTCCTAAAATAATATTTATCCAAGCTTGGTTAATTTGATTTTTATTTATATTTACGATTGGAAAAATTAATGCTGTAGTAGCCATTACAAGTATCAAGTTTGCAATATTACTTCCAACTACAGCACCTAAAGCAAGATCCGAAAAATCATTAAGAACTGCATTAATGCTGCTTGCCAATTCAGGTAATGATGTTCCCCCGGCTACAATTACAACACCAATTGCAAACAATGAGATATTAATTTTTCTTCCAAAACTGACTGAACCTCTAATAATTATTTCAGCACCTAAAACTAAAAGACATAATCCAATAATCGAAAATAAAATATCCATTGAAAATTTTTAATTATTTAAGTTAGTTATATGTTTAAATTAAATAGTATATAGTAAATAAATTTTTCTAAATTATGAACGAAAGTTTTGACTATATTATTATTGGTGCAGGTACAGCAGGTTGCATATTAGCAAACAGACTTTCAGAGAATGAAAATATCAAAGTACTTTTGATTGAAGCTGGGGGTAAGGATACTAATCCTTGGATACATATTCCTGGGGGTTATTTTAAAACAATGCATAATCCTAAAACTGATTGGTGCTTCACAACTGAAGAGGAAAAATTTTGTAATAATAGAAAAATGCTTATTCCAAGAGGAAAAACATTGGGTGGAAGTTCATCAATTAATGGCATGCTTTATATAAGAGGTCATGCAAATGACTACAATTACTGGAGACAATTAGGTAATATTGGATGGTCTTGGGAAGACGTATTACCGTACTTTAAAAAATCTGAAGATTACAGAATTTCTAAAAGTGAATTTCATGGTACCAATGGACCCATCAAAGTAGAGAAAATTAGATCAAATTTTAAATTATTGGATTTATTTTTAGAGGCCTCTCAAGAATTTGGATACAAAAAAAATAATGACTTTAATGATGGTGATAACGAAGGAATGGGTTATTTCCCTATGACAATTGATAAAGGATATAGATGTAGTGCTGCAGTTGCTTTCTTAAATCCTATCAAAAACAGAAAAAATTTAAAAATTATAACTAAGGCACATGTTAAAAATTTAACCTTTGAAAATTTAAAAGTAAAAAATGTAAATTTATGGAAAAATAATAAAGAATTTTCATATTCTGTAAATAAAGAAGTTTTATTGTCAGCAGGAACAATTGGATCTCCTCACATATTACAAGCTTCGGGTATTGGTCCAGGTAAACTCTTAAATGAAAATAATATTAGTATTGTAAAAGAAATTAATGGTGTTGGGAGAAATTTAACTGATCATTTGATGTTAAGACCAGTTTACAAAATTAAAAACTTAGAAACATTAAACGATATATATCATAATTTTACAAAAAAATTTTTAACAGGATTAAACTATTTAATTTATAAAAAAGGACCCTTAACAGTTGGGGCAAGTTACTTGTGTGGTTTTATTAAAAGTGATTCGTATTTAGAAAACCCTAATCTACAATTTCATATCTCACCAGCTAGTACTGATTTATTAGGGAAATCAGGGCTACATAAATTTCCAGCATTTACTCCTACAATAACAAATATTCGTCCCACAAGCAGAGGTTCAATAGAAATTAAATCTTCAGATACAAGGATTTACCCTCAAATAAAAATGAACTACTTATCTACTGATGAAGATAGGGAAATTGCAGGAAAATCAATTAAAATTGTAAGAAAAATAGTTTTAGAATCAAAAGCATATAAAAATTATGAACCAGAAGAATATAGACCGGGAATACAATTTAAAGATAATCAATCTTTAGCAAAAGAAGCTGGTAAATTTGCAAACACTATTTTTCATCCAGTAAGTACATGTAAAATGGGTAATGATGAAAGCTCAGTTGTATGTGATAATCTTAAAGTAAAAGGGATAAATAACTTAAGAGTTGTTGATGCATCTGTGATGCCAACTATAACATCAGGTAATACGAATGCCCCTACTATGATGATTGCTGAAAAAGCATCAGACTTAATTATTAATGATCAAAAATAATTATTGAACTACTGTATCTTTAGGATCAATTCCAGCAACTTCAACTGGTGCTTTCATAGCATCTCTTCTAAAAGGTTCTCCTAGTTCTTGATTTAACATAACTTCTATAAAAGTAGTTACGCCTTCCATTTGATCTTCGCAAGATTTTTGTAAAGCTTCTGTTAGTTCCTCTTGAGTATGAACCTTGACACCTTTAAATCCACATGCTTCTGCAATCTTTGCATAGCTTAATTTTGGATCAAGTTCTGTACCAACAAAATTATTATTATACCAAAGTGTAGTATTTCTTTTCTCCGCTCCCCATTGATAATTTCTAAAAATTATCATTGAAATATTTGGCCAACCTTCTCTATTACAAGAAGTCATTTCACTCATACTAATTCCAAATGCACCGTCACCTGCAAAACCAACAACTGGTGTATTAGGACAACCTATCTTTGCTCCAATTACAGATGGAAAACCATACCCACATGGCCCAAATAAACCAGGTGCCAAATATTTTCTACCATTCTCAAATGTCGGATATGCATTACCTATTGCACAATTATTTCCTATATCACTTGATATAATTGCATCTTCAGGAAGACCTGCTTGAATAGCCCGCCATGCCTTTCTTGGTGACATTTTTTCTGGTTCTCTATCTCGTGAATCTTTATTCCAAGATGTGCCAGGATCATCTTCCTCATGATCAAGACCAGTTAATGTTTGAAGCCAAGCTGACTTTGTCTTATGAATTAAATCCTCTCGTTCTTTTCTATCGTGATCACCTGCATCGGTTGTAAGGTTTTCTAAAATTTGTTCTGCAACTAGTTTTGCATCTCCGCAAATACCAACACTTATTTTTTTTGTTAAACCAATGCGGTCGGAATTGATATCAACTTGAATGACATCCGCATTTTTTGGCCAATAATCTATTCCATAACCTGGTAAAGTTGAGAAGGGGTTTAATCTTGTGCCAAGTGCGAGAACTACATCTGCCTTAGATATTATTTCCATTGCAGCTTTAGATCCATTGTATCCTAAAGGACCAACTGCAAGGGGATGTTTGCCAGGAAAACTATCATTGTGTTGGTATCCGCAAGCAACAGGAGCACTTAATTTTTCAGCAAGTTTTTTGCAATCACCAATAGCGTCAGCTAATATCACTCCAGCACCTGATAAAATGACTGGGAATTTTGCATTAGATAAAAGATCAGCAGCTTCTTTGATTGCTTCTGTTCCACCAGCAGGTCTTTCAAATTTAATTATAGGTGGCAGATCAATATCAACAACTTGAGTCCAAAAATCTCTTGGTATATTTAATTGAGCAGGAGCAGATCCTTTAATAGCTTTTGAAATTACTCTATTTAAAACTTCTGCAACTCTGGAGGGATCTCTTACTTCTTCTTGATAGCACACCATATCTTTAAATAAGTTCATTTGCTCGACTTCTTGGAAACCTCCTTGACCAATAGTTTTGTTAGCTGCTTGAGGAGTGACTAAAAGCATTGGAGTATGATTCCAAAAAGCAGTTTTTATAGGTGTAACTAAGCCAGTTATACCAGGTCCATTTTGTGCAATACACATTGCTATTTTACCTGTTGATCTTGTATAACCATCAGCCATAATTCCACCGTTTGACTCATGAGCAACATCCCAAAATTTTATTCCAGCTTTAGGGAAAAGATCTGAAATAGGCATAAATGCTGATCCAATTATTCCAAAAGCGTGTTGAATACCGTGTTTTTGTAAAACTTTTACGAAAGCCTCTTCTGTTGTCATTTTTGCCATAATAAAGTCCTTAATATATTATTCTTATCTACATTAAATTAATTATTAAATGAACTACAATAATCTTGTTAGTTATTTATTAATTTTATAAAATTCCTATTTAAAGAAAAATTAATTATTTACGATTGATAAAATGACGCTTCTTGGACAAGAGATTATTAAAGCCACATCTAAAACTTTACCTAACCAACCTGGTGTTTACCAAATGCAGGATGATAAAGGTAATATTTTATATATTGGAAAAGCAAAAGTATTATCAAATAGGGTAAAGAATTATCTATCTCTAAATAACCTAACCAGAAGAATTCAAAGAATGGTTAGTCTAACAAAATCAATGAACTTTTTTGTTACAAATACAGAATTAGAAGCAATCATCCTTGAATGTAATTTAATTAAAAAACATAAACCAAGATTTAATGTACTGTTAAGAGATGATAAATCATTCCCTTATATATTTATTTCTTCAGAACATGATTTTCCTAGAATTGAAAAACATCGCGGTCCTCAAACAAAAAAGGGGAGGTATTATGGACCATTTGCAAGTCCAGATGCAGTAAATAGAACTATTAATACAATACAACGAATATTTCTTTTAAGATCATGCACAGATAAAGAGGTTAATGCAGGAAATAAATTGTGTTTCAATTATTATCTTAAAAGATGTTCTGGTCCCTGCGGAGGAAAAATAACTAAAGAAGCCTATTCAAAATTAATAGAAGCTGCAGATGATTTTCTAAGTAGTGGCAATTCTCAAAAAATACAAAAAAATTTTACAGATCAAATGTATAAAGCATCAAAAAAAAATAATTTTGAATTGGCAGCATCTTTAAGAGATAGACTTAAAGCTTTAAGACATATTGAACAAAATAATTCAATTAAGATAAAAGATATAAAAAATGCAGACGTTTTTGCTATAACATCAAATGAAGGAAAAACATGTATTTATGGAAGTTTTTTTAGAAATAATACATCTTATGGTGGTAAAGCTTTCTATCCTGATCATGACAATTTATTGGATCACGAAGAAATAATGTTAGGTTTCTTAAATATATTTTACGCAGAAAAAGATATTCCTGAAACAATTATTACTAACATTACTATTGATAAAAATAATAATTCACAAATTTTAGGAAAAAATTTTGATAAAACAAAATTCATTAAACCATTAAAAGGACCTAAAAAAAATTTACTTAAATTTGCAGAAAAAAATTCTAAGATAAATTTAGACATCAAATTAAATAAACTTAAATCTTTTGATTATTTTAATGCTGAAATAAAAAAAATATTCAAACTTAAAGATGAAATTATAAAAATAGAAGCTTATGATAATAGTCATACATTTGGAAAACATCCTATAGGTGTAATGGTTGCCTATAATCAAAATGGATTTATGAAATCAAATTATAGGAAATTTAATATTCGATTCGATCTTGAGGAAAACAAAAATAAAGTTGATGATTACTATATGATGAAAGAAATGCTAACTAGGAGATTTAGTAATTCAAAATTTCAAGACGAATTAGATTTACCAAGTTTATTGCTTATAGATGGAGGCAAAGGACAATATAATTCTGCAAAAAAAGTATTAGATAATTTAAAAATAAATATACCAATTATCTCCATGGCAAAAGGCGAGGAAAGAGATGCTGGTAGAGAAATTCTGATACATGATAAATTTACACATAGATTAAATGAAAATAATCCTCTTCTTCACTTTTTACAAAATATTAGGGATGAAGTGCACAGATTTGCAATAACAACACATCGATCAAAAAGATCAAAGATGAGTGTCAGATCCGTGTTTGATGATATAGAAGGTGTAGGTCCTGAAAGAAGGAAAATTTTAAAAAAACACTTTGGCACAGTGGAGAAATTAAAATTAGCTAGTTTAGATGAATTAAAAGAGATTAAATCTATACCTGAGTCAATTCTAACAAAAATTTATGAATATTTTCATAGCGTTTAAAAAATTCTTCGTCTACAAAGAATACAAATGAATGTATCAAATATTCTAACAATAATTAGAATAGCTATAATTCCAATTATTGTACTTTGTATATATCTTACGAATCCATACTTTGGCTGGATTGCCTTTATATTATTTTGTTTAGCTGGAATAACAGATTACTTTGATGGTTATTTAGCAAGACTAAGAAATGAAGTTACAAACTTTGGAACATTTTTAGATCCAATTGCAGATAAATTATTAGTAGCAGCAGTTATTCTTATTTTAACCTCTAAGGGTGTAATAAAAGACTGGGATACTATTCCAGCCCTAATAATTTTATTAAGAGAAATAACAGTATCAGGTTTAAGAGAATACTTAGCAGGAATCAAAATTAGTATACCGGTCTCAAGAATTGCAAAAGCAAAAACCTTCCTTCAACTAGCTGCACTTGGATTACTTATACTATCTGAGAGTAATCTAAATTTATTATTTATTGTTTATTTCGGTAAGACTTTTTTATGGATTGCTGGAATTCTCACTCTCTATACAGCCTATGATTATATCAAAGGATCAATAAAACATTTTTAAAATGAGAATTCGATATTTTGCTTGGATTAAGGATATAACAAATAAAGATGTCGACGTAATTGATATCAATCACCCTAAAACCATACTTGAATTAAAAAAATATTTAGAAAATTTATATCCAGAACTAAAAAAACATTTTTTACAAGATGTTTTAAGATTTGCAGTTAATCAGGAATATATTTCAGAAAATTTGAATTTAAAACCAATTGATGAAATTGCAATCTTTCCACCAGTTAGCGGTGGGTAATGATAAAAATACAAAAAAAAAATTTTAATTTAGAAGAAGAAATAGAGAAAGTTAAAAATAAACATTCAGACATAGGAGCATTAACTTCTTTTGTTGGTTATGTAAGAGATTTAAACAATAATAAAGATGTTAAATATTTAAATTTAGAAGTTTACGAAGAAATGGCATTTAAAGAGTTGTCAAAAATTGAAAATAATGCGTTAAAAAAATGGAGCTTAATTGATACTTTAATTATCCATAGATATGGGAAACTACATATTAATGAAAAAATTGTTTTAGTTAGTTGTTTTTCACAACATAGAAAAGATAGCTTTGATGCCTGTGAGTTTATTATGGATTATTTAAAGAAAGATGCACCATTCTGGAAAAATGAATTTTATTATAAAGATGATGAATGGTTAGAAAATTCTAACTAGAATTTTTAACCATGTCACTAAAATCATTCATAAATTTGAATGTAGTTGTATTATCTCCTGTATTATATTTAAAATCATCAATTGATCTAATAGGAGTAATTTCCGCAGCTGTTCCCGTTAAAAAAGCCTCATCATAATTTCCAATTTCATCAGGCATTATATGTTTTTCTGTAATTTTAAATCCTTGAGTAGATGCCATTTCAATAACTGTTTGACGTGTAATCCCATTAAGAAAACAGTCAGGAATAGGAGTATGAATATTGCTATCTTTAATAAAAAAAATATTTGCTCCTGTTCCTTCAGCAACATAACCTCGATAATCTAACATCAAAGCATCGTGATAACCTTTATTTTCTGCAAATTCTTTTGACAAAGTACAAATGATATAAGGTCCAGAAGCTTTTGCCTCATATGGAGCTGTATCCGGAGCAGGTCTTTTCCAAGGAGATGTAATTAATTTTAAACCAGCTTTTTGATCTTCAATTTTAAAATAAGTTGTCCAATCATCCCAAACTGCAATCGCTACGTTAATATTTGATTTAGTTGTTGATAATCCCATCTGATCTCCACCTCTCCAAGCAAGTGGTCTAACATAACAATTTTTATAATTCATTTTATCAATAAGATCATATTTTGCTTTATTAATTTGATCGTGTGTGAAAGGAATTTCCATTCCAATTATTTCAGCAGATTTAAAAAACCTTTTAGTATGTTGCTCTGATTTAAAAATCTTTCCATTATAAGCTCTCTCACCTTCAAAAACTGCGCTTGCATAATGAAGGCCCTGAGATATTATATGAGCATTTGCATCTTGCCATGGTATTACATTACCATTCATCCAGATCCATCCATCTCTATTCTCAAATGATTTAAGCATATTCATGATTAATTTTTTTAATGACAATTGACTATCAGTGATGCATAATTAAGTCAATATGACTGACCTAAATAAGTTGTTAACACCTCTTTTTTTAAATGAGAGGGAGATTAGAAAGATAATTGAGTTATTATTTTTCTCATATAGAGATTTTACAGAAGGACCTGACAAACTTTTAGAAAAAATTAAATTTGGTAGGGCTCATCATCGAGTTATATATTTTGTTGGAAAACAGAAGAATCTTACAATTAAAGAACTTCTTTCTATATTAAAAATAACTAAACAAAGTTTGTCAAGAGTACTTAACCAATTAGTAAATGAGAAATACATTATATTATCGGTTGGTGACGATAAGCGAACTAAAAAATTAATTCTTTCAAAAAAAGGGCAAGAACTAGAAAATAAATTATCGGAAATTCAAATAAAAA
>CACNPW010000018.1 GCA_902622475.1 uncultured Alphaproteobacteria bacterium
CAGGCGCAAAAAATAGAGATCATGTAAATCTAAATACTGCCTCAAGCGAAGTTAATGAGATTTCTTCTTTAATGAATGAGATAAATAATATCTATACAAAATATTTCTATGATGATGTACATCATCGTTGGTAATAAATTTTGTGTTAGAAGAAAATAAGATATTTAGAAGAGCAACTCTTGCATCAATAATAACATCAACTTATCCTATGATCGTGGTCGGATGTTACTTTGGCATTACACCTTGGAATATGAATAGGTTGTCAATTGATGAATCTGATTTGAGTGTTTCAATATTAATTTTTGGAATTTTTTTTGTATTATCAAATCAAATTGCTGGAAGAATACTAGTGCCAAAATATGGAACAAGACGAGTAATGTCTTTGGCTTTTCCGCTAATTACCTTTTCTTCATTGTTATCGATAACATCTTCATCATATTTTTTTTTTTATTAACTTTCATTCCAGCTGGGATAGGATGGGGCGCTTCTGGACCAATTGGAGGCATACACAGTCAACTAATTGAAAAACATTTTAAGAAAATTATTACTCCTTATTACGCTATGGGTTTCAATATTGGTATTCTTGTAGGTGGAGGTTTAGCTGGTATAATAATGCGCTATAACTTTGAGCCTTATATTATTTTTCTTGTTTTATCTTTTTCTTCAATTTTAGTTGCATTTATAGTTCTTCATCTAGGGCTACCTAGTAATTTAGATTTCAAAGGTAAAGGTGAAAAATTTAAAATTCCCGAATCAAATGTTCTTATATTTGGTTTCTTGTTATTTTTTGTTTTTGGTTCTGGTGGTATAATTATGGATTGGTCAACATTGTGGTTATCCAAGGATTTGAATACCCCTCTTTATCTTGCAAGTACGGGATTAATTTTTTTTAGTATTGGTAGTATTTTAGCTAATTTATTCTCTAACACCTTAATAAATATATTTACTGAAAAAGTTGTTGGATGTTATTTTGTGATGATTGGTGCATCAATATTGCTTTTGTCCTTATTAACAAATAATTTTTACATTATACTAGGTGTTTTATCTATCTATGGATTTGCAATAGCAAACTTAGTTCCTATAGTAATTCGCCAAGCTGTTAAGCAATCTAATGAGAGCATTCCTATGACTGTAACTAATCTAATTACTATTGGATTATCATCCACAATGATTATTCCAGCAGCAATTGGTTTTCTTGCAGAGACATTTTCCCTAACTTTAAATATGTATTTACTATGCATTATAGTATTTACTTCTGGACTAGTTTTTTTACTAAAGTTTAAATAAAAATTATGAATAAATTAAAAATTTCCCAAGTTCAATTTCAAGCAAGCCATATCCCAGCTTTAAATGCAGAAACTCTTAAAAAAAGTTTTAATAATGCATTAAAATATAAACCTAACTTAATTTGTACACCTGAATGTTCAAACATTATTACAAATGATAAAAAATATTTAATATTAAATGCGCCTTATCAAAACACCTGTCCAGTTTTGAAGATGGCAAAAGATTTCGCTAAAAAAAATAAAGTTTTTATAAATCTTGGCTCTTTACTTTTAAAAGTTAAAAATCAGAGAAAACTTGTTAATAGATCTTATTTTATAAATATTAATGGAGATATAAAAAAAACATATGATAAGATTCATATGTTTGATGTTAAAATCAATAATAAAGAAAAACATCAAGAATCATTATTATTTCGAGCTGGTAATAAGATAACTTATACAAAAATTAATAATATTAAAATAGGAATGACTATTTGTTATGATTTACGATTTCCTTCTTTATACAGGCAACTTGCCAAAAAAGATTGTTCAATTATTTTAATTCCTGCTGCTTTTACTAAACCCACTGGGAAAGATCATTGGGAAATTTTAAATCGATCAAGGGCAATAGAAAATAGTGTATTTATTGTAGCTACAGGTATGTGTGGTAATCATCATATGAAAAGGAAGACTTATGGGTATTCCCTTTTAGTTGATCCTTGGGGAAAGATTGTAAATAATACTAAAAATAAACCTTCAATACTTAATTCAACTATTGAACTTTCCCTTGTAAAAAAAATAAGAAAAAAAATTCCTTCTTTAAAATATGAGTAATTTTAAATCTTTAGTTTCAGGTGTTGGTAATTTAAGTAAAACAACGAAATACTATGATGATTGGTCAAAAAATTATGATGAAACTCTAAAGTTATGGAATTATCAAGCGCCCAAAAAAAGTATAAAATTTTTAAAGGAAACACTTAACATAAAACCAAAAAATATATTAGACTTAGCATGTGGAACTGGTTTATTTGGTATAGAGTTAAAAAAAATCTATCCAAAAAGTAATATCTATGGCTCTGATATTTCAAAAAAAAGCTTGAAAATTTCATCAGACAAAAAAATTTATATAAAATTAAAAAATAAAAATTTTGAAGAATTACATTATTATAATACAAAATTTGATTTAATATCTTTGATCGGTTCTATGACATATTGTAAAAACTTTAAAAAACTTTTTGCTAACATTAATAAAAATATTAAAAAAAAAGGCTTTGTATTATTTACACATAGAGTTGATTTATGGAAGCAGCAGGATTTTTTCAATATTTTAAAAAAACATCAAAAGACATTCAAAATCACTAAAATTTCTAGGCCATTAAATTATTTACCTTTGAATAAAGATTTTGAAAATAAAATAAAAATCAAGATAGTTTTGTTACAAAAAAATTAAAAATTACAAATTTTATAATTAAAAATTTGAGCCCCAACCTAGAATCGGGTATTTGTTAGAAAGGTTTATATTCTATCCATAAACCAAGAATAAAAAGAAGGGATATTCGCCGTGTCCCTTCTTTTTTATACACTAGTTAAAATTGATTTGGCAATAGGTCGGATTTATTTTTTTGAATTAAAACTGCCCATTTTTCTAAGAGTTTTTTTGCTTACATGATGTTCGATACCTTCAGCATCTTCATATGCTGTATTTTTATCTAATCCTAGATTTATCAAAAAATTGTACACTATATTATGCCTCTTTTTTGATTCACTTGCAATTTTTTGCCCTTTCAAAGTTAAGAAAATTGATCGATAAGGTTCTCTTTTAATATAACCCTGTGATTGTAACCTTTGTATTGTTTTATTGGCTGTAGCTTGCGCAATACCCAAGCTTTCGGCAATATCAACGATGCGAGCTTCCCCTTTAGAATTTAGAAGTTCTGCAATAAGTTCTAAATAATCTTCAGTATTTTCTGTTTTATGAGCATTTCTAACTTTACTGAAAGACATTCTCATATTTAGCATAAAAAATGAAAAAAATTAATAGAAAATATAGCCATAGCTATATTTATTAGCTATATATACATTTAATGAATGCTCTAATTAATGCTATTAATGAAAAAACTAAAATAATTCTCGAGAATGATGGAAGATTATTAAAGAAATCATTTTTTGGTTTATTATTACTTTCTCTTGTTTTTCAAGGAGGAAAGTTTGGAGAAGTTATACGATCATCAATGATAGATGCTTATATCCAAGTATCTGTTTTTGTAGGATTTACTCTATTTGTTTTTATTGGATTAGATAGTTTAACAAAGTTTGATGTAAAAAATTTTTTATCTAAAACACAAAAGTTCCATGTGGGCATAGCTGCTTTTTTAGGTGCGATACCTGGATGTGGTGGAGCTATAATAGTTGTGACGCAATATATACAGGGACGTATTTCTTTTGGCTCATTAGTAGCTGTATTAACAGCAACAATGGGAGATGCTGCTTTCTTAATACTTGCTATTGAGCCTTCAACTGGTTTTTTAATATTTACAATTGGAATAGTTGTTGGATCAATTTCTGGATATGTAATCGATTTTATTCATGGCACAAACTTTATGCAAGCTGAAACAAAGATAAAAGTTGAATTTGAAAAAATAAATAAAACTTTTGTATCTAATTTTAACTTCTTTTGGCTTTTTTTATTTATTCCTGGTTTTGTTTTAGGAATTCTAGTTGCGTTTCAAATTGAATTTGTTTCTCCAATTTATAATTCATTATTAGTGTTTATTGCTTCTGCAGGAGCAATACTTTCAATATTTATGTGGTCATTAAATCCTTTAAGTGATTTTCAATGTTCAACTGACAAAAGTAGGGGATTACTATCAAGAGTAGTAGATACAACTAATTTTGTAACCACTTGGGTAATTAGTGGTTTCCTTGTCTTTGAAATCTTTATGTACTTTACAAGTTTAGATTTAAAAATATTTTTTGATTTATGGCTTCCATTTATTCCATTGATTGCAATTTTATTTGGTTTCTTACCAGGATGTGGACCTCAAGTTGTGGTGGCAACGTTTTATCTAAATGGCTATATTCCACTTTCTGCTGAATTAGGTAATGCAATCTCAAATGATGGTGATGCTTTATTTCCAGCAATAGCTCTTGCACCAAAAGCTGCAATTTTAGCTACACTTTATAGTGCAATACCTGCATTAGTGGTTGCCTATGGGTATTTTTTCCTATTCGAGTAAAAATTGAAAAAAAATTTACCTTCTAAAACTTGTATTGTTTGCAATAAATCATTCACTTGGCGTAAAAAATGGGAGAGGGATTGGAAAAATGTTTTATATTGTTCTAAGAAATGTTCAAAAAATGCTTTAAATAAAAAAACAAATAAATAAATCTTATTTGTGACAGATAAATTAAATAAAGAAAAAAATATAAATCATTCAAAAGATGATACAAAAAAAGATTTGCGCTTAACAAGATTAAAAAGATTAGAAAAAAAACTCAAATCAAATATTTTGAAAAGAAAAAAAGTAGAAAGCAGAAATGGATAAATTAATAATAAACGGAAATGCTAAACTTTCAGGCTCAGTTAATGTTCATGGTTCAAAAAATTCTGCACTTCCTATAATTGTATCCTCTCTTTTATCTGAAAATACTCTAAAACTTTCAAATGTACCTAATGTAGTTGATGTATTAAATTTATTAAAATTACTAAAAAATTATGGTGTTAAAATTGAATATAAAAATGATAAACTAAAAATAAATCCAAAAAAAATTAAAAATTTATCAGCAGACTATGATGTTGTAAGAAAAATGAGAGCTTCTATTTTAATACTAGGACCTTTACTTTCTAGATTTGGTGATGCCAAAATATCTCTGCCAGGAGGTTGTGCAATTGGAACTAGACCAATAGATATACACCTCCAAGGTTTATCAAAGCTAGGAGCTAATTTTGAAATTCAAAATGGTTTTGTTGTTGGTACTGTGAAATCACAATTAGTTGGAAATAAAATTAAATTACCTTTACCAAGTGTTGGTGCAACTGAAAATATACTTATGGCTTCTGTATTAGCAAAAGGTGAAACTAAGATTTCAAATGCTGCTAGAGAGCCAGAAGTAGAAGATTTATCAAACTGTCTTATCAAAATGGGAGCAAAGATTACAGGACATGGATCAAAAACTATTTATGTGCAAGGAGTAACGAATTTAAAAAAAGTAGAGCATGAGATAATCTCTGATAGAATTGTAGCTGGTACATATATAATTGCAGCCTTAATGTTAAATTCAAGTTTAGAAATCAAAAATTTTGATACTAGCTATTTAAAATCTTTAATTAATATTTTAAAAAAAATGGGTGCAAAATTTAAAGTAAGCAAAAATTCAATAAAAGTTATTAAAGGATCAAAACTAAAATCAACTAGTCTTTCAACTAGTCCTTATCCTGGTTTCCCAACTGATTTACAAGCTCAGTTAATGGCGCTAATGTGCCTCTCAGATGGAAAATCAAAAATTAAAGAAACAATTTTTGAAAATAGATTTATGCATGTTCCTGAATTAAATCGATTAGGTGCAAAAATTACAGTAGAAAAAGATACAGCTACAATAATAGGTAATCAAACATTTAAAGGAGCGCAGGTAATGGCTAGTGATTTACGAGCTAGTGTAAGTTTGGTACTAGCTGCTATGAATGCAAATGGTCAAACAACATTAAATCGCGTTTATCATCTTGATAGAGGATACGAAAATATAGAAAAAACATTAGGTAGTTTAGGTGTAAAAATAAAAAGACAGAAAAACTAACTTTTTCTAGTCTTTTCTTTGTTCACAATATAAAAGCTCGCAATTTATGAAAAAAATAGTTATTGCAGTACCAAGAGGCAGAATAATAAAAGAATGTAAAAACTTGTTGCTTCAAACAAGTTTTGCCCCTGACCCTCTGCTATTTGATAAAGATACAAGAAAATTAACTTTCAAATCTAAAAAAAGAAACATTGAGTATATTAAGGTAAGAGCCTTTGATGCATGTACATTTGTTGCATTTGGAGCTGCGCAAATAGGAATAGCTGGTGAAGATGTAATTAATGAATTTGATTACTCAGAAATATACGCTCCGCTTGATTTAAATATTGGTCATTGTCGAATCTCTGTAGCCGCTCTGAAATCTTTATTAAAAAAAGAGGATCCAGAAACTTGGAGTAATATTAGAATTGCTACTAAATACCCAAATATTACTAAAAAATTTTTTTATAATAAGGGAATACAAGTAGAAATTATAAAACTAAGTGGATCAATGGAATTAGCTCCTTCCTTAAATATGTGTAGAAGAATTGTAGATTTAGTTTCTACAGGAAAAACATTGAAAGAAAATGGTTTGACTGAAATTGAAGAAATAATGAAAATTCAATCTAAAATTATTGTTAATAGATCAGCTTATAAGACAAATATGAGTGAGGTGTCAAAAATTATTTCTGAAATAGGTACTTTTGTTAAATGAAAATAATAAAATTTAATAAAAATTTTTATAATCAATTTCAGACAAAGATTGAAAAAAGAAATTCATTATCAAGTAAATCAATTCAAGAAGATGTAAAAAAAATTATTTATGATGTAAAAAAAAATGGTGATAAATCTCTAATTAAATATGCGGCAAAATTTGATAAAGTTAAAATTAGTAAAAATCATCTTAGTTTAGATTTATCTAAAATAAAAATAGAATCCAAAGTTGAGCCACAAATATTTAATAGTTTTAAAAAAGCTATAAAAAATATTTCATCATTTCATAAAAAACAATTACCTAAAAATATCATTTATACTAATAATTGCGCAACATTGAAATCTGTATGGAAACCTATTGACTCAGTTGGCTTGTACGTACCTGGGGGAAGGGCTTTTTATCCCTCATCTTTAATCATGAATGCAGTACCTGCAATTATAGCTGGAGTAAAAAGAATAGTTTGCATAACACCACCAACTAAATCAATTAATCCATATTTTATAAAATTAATTAAGGAATTAGGTATTAAAGAAACATATTTTGTAGGAGGGGCTCAAGCTATTAGTGCGCTAACGTTTGGTACTCAAACTATTAAGTCAGTAAATAAAATTTTTGGACCTGGTAATGCCTACGTAGCGGAAGCAAAAAAACAATTGTATGGAAAAGTAGGTATAGATTTACTAGCAGGACCATCTGAAATAATAGTGGTTGCGAACAAAAATAATAATCCAGATTGGGTAGCTTCAGATCTAATTGCTCAAGCAGAACATGATGAAAATGCACAATCAATTTTAATTACGGATAATAAAGATTTTGCAACTAAAGTCTTAAGTTCAATTAAAATAATTAAAAAAGATTTATCTAAAAAGAAAATAATTGAAAAGAGTTTAAATAATAATGGAATTATTGCTTTAGTCGATAATATAGAATTTGCTTCAGAGATCATAAATTTTGTTGCACCAGAACATTTACATATTCACATTTCTAATAATAAAAAATTATTATCGAACATACATAATGCTGGTGGTATATTTTTAGGCGAGTATTCTGTTGAAGCTTTTGGGGATTATATTGTAGGTACTAATCATGTATTACCTACATCAGGAGCGGCTAAGTTTTCATCAGGTCTAGGTGTTTTAGATTTTATGAAAAGAAGTTCTGTAGTTGAGATGAATAA
Organism: uncultured Alphaproteobacteria bacterium; assembly: GCA_902622475.1. Lineage (GTDB taxonomy): Bacteria > Pseudomonadota > Alphaproteobacteria > HIMB59 > CACPNW01. The sequence continues at coordinate 7,931 of CACNPW010000018.1, forward strand.
AAAATCTTTTAATACTCTTTCAGAAGATACGCAAAAAATGTCTGGACTTGAAGGTCTAGATGGACATAAATTGTCAGTTAAAATTAGACAAAAGAAATAATATTTACTATAAGCTGTTAAAAATATGACAAAAGAAGGATCAATTGAATTTCAAGGAGTTGTATTAGAACTTCTTCCAAATGCAATGTTTAAAGTAAAATTAGAAAACGATCATGAAATTCTAGCTCACTCGTCAGGAAAAATGAGAAAAAATAGAATCAGAGTATTAGCTGGTGATAAAGTTACAGTAGAAATGACACCATATGACTTAACTAAAGGCAGAATTACTTTTAGATGGAAGTAAAAAAATCTAAAAAAAATAATATTATTTCTTTAAAAAAAAAATCTAAATGCCCAACATGTAAAAAAGTTTCTAAAGAACCTTTTGTACCTTTTTGTTCAAAAAAATGTGCCAATCTTGATTTATTGAAATGGCTTACAGATAAACATGGATTAGAAATAAAATCTGATTAAATATCCTATTTTTAATTGAATTTAATTATAAATACTTTATCTGATGTCTTGTGCCCAGGTAGCTCAGTTGGTAGAGCAGAGGACTGAAAATCCTCGTGTCGGTGGTTCGATTCCGCCCTTGGGCACCACTATCTTAATTTACTCCCTCGTTTGATACAACTTTAAAAAAATCTTTATAAATTTTTAAATGAAAGTTATACATTACATATAATTAGATGAGAATTCATGAATTTTATTTAAGAATTATTACTAGTCTTAAGGGTTTAATTTTTAGGAAATTAATTAAAACAGGTGAATATTCTTATTGCAGCATAATAGAATGGGCAAACGAGGCTGCTTTGGAAAATGCAAGACTACACATGATTGCTTTTCTTGATACAATTAGAAGTATGTTAATAGAGTTTAATCAAGATTTAGGTGTTACAGATCCGGCATCGGGTCCTGTGCTGATTGACCAAAGTGGCTTAGTAGCAGAACCTGGGAAAACTATTTCAGGAAAATTAAAAATATAATTTTATCTCTTAAATAAATTCAGATTATATGCATTATACTAAATCAAAATTTATGTATTTTAAAATCTATACAATTTTAATTATTACATGTTTATTTTGTGTTAAATTGATTGCAAAAGATTTGACTTTTCAAATTTTTAATGAACTTAAAAAAGAAGTAAAAAATAATGTAATTACTATAGATCAGTTTAATGAAAATATTGATCAGTTTAATATTGATTCTGATATTTTCAAAATCTCAAAAGATCTTTTTATGAATGATGTATTATCATTAGAAGACTACCTAGAAGTGATAGAAAATTTGTTGATATCCGAAACTTCTTTCAATGAAACAAGTGAAAATAATGATTCTTTAGAAAATATTATTTCAGTAATAAACGGAGAGTATATTTTTCAAACTGAAATAAATACACTCAGTCAATATATTGTTGGAGATTTTAATTACGGCGAAATATTTGACAATAAATTTGTATTTGAAGAAAATGAATTAAAAGAAATTAGTTTAACTCAAAATAATAAAAAATTATTAAAATTTTCGAAACCTAAATTAATTATAAAAAAGGATAAATTTATTATTAAATCAAATGTAATTGACCCCTCAGATCCAGCAGCACCTTTAAAATACAGATTTGAAGGAAATATTGATGATGATATAATTAACGGAAAGATGACAGTTTCTTATTACGGAAACGATCTTCCACAAGGTACTATTCTAGTTGAAGCAAATTCAATTAATAAAATAGTAAAAAATTTAGAGTCAAATATTGTCGATAATAATAAAGAAATAAATTTAAAATTAAAAATTCTAAGAGTCAATACAAATGTTCCAACTCAATTAGATGCAAGAATAAATAATATTGAAAAACTAACTTTCCTAATGGATGGAAATAAAGTTAAAAAAATTAAATACGAAGAAAAGTCTAATAATTTTTTTACTAAGAAAAATATAAGATCATTTAAAGATATAAAAATCAAATTAACAAATCAAAATATTTTGAAAGGAAAATCTAGACTAGTTTTAAAACAATTTAGTAGTGAAAATGTATCAATTTATTGGAATATTGATTTATCTAAGGGAGATCCATTTGGAAATGTTGTACTGGAATTAGTTGGAAGAGGTCCACAAATTGAGTTTATCCCAATAAAATAGATATAAATATTAATTTTTTAATTATTTTTATTTGATTAAACTTTTTTTTATTTTTTATCTATTTATTAATTAATATTTATATTTAAAATGAATAACTTCTGATGAAAATAATTAATAAAAAAAATGTATTAATTTTGTTTATCGCAATAATTTTTGTTGGAAATTTTGCATATGGTGCAAGTGAAAAATCTTTGCTTCTAGCATTAAATTTAGAGTGCGGTGCTGATAAGAAAGGAAAAAAACCTTACAGAGATAATTTTTTTGGTTTTACGACTGAGCACAGTTTTCATGCCAGTAGGTGGTGGAACGGATCAGGAGACAGGCTTGGAGAAATTGGTCAAACAACTTTAAATGCAACTAGAACAAATAAATCATTAGTAATTAATGGCGAAGGTTCATGGATTGACAATAAGAGTAAAAAATCCTGGAAGTTACAATTTGTTTCAAAAGGCGATAAATCAATTATAGAACATTTAGAAAATGGTATTGAAGGATTTGAAGGAAGTGGTCAGGGCAGAAGAGAATGTGTAATTAAACTACTTAATCAAGTTGAAGCAAGTGATGCAATACAGCTTGGCTCTTATACAAAAGTAATATCAGCTCTTAGAAACCAAATAGATAATTTTAAAGAAAGAAATGATAATTTAGAAAATCTTAATAATGACTACACACAAAGGATTGAATCTTTAGATACTCTTATAACTACCTTAGAAAAAGAAAAGAATAGAAATTTAGAAAAAATTGCTTACTTAAATTCCGAATTAGAAAAAAATAAAAATAATTCTGAATTTGAAATTAAGTATAAAGAGCTAACTAAACAAATTCAAAATTTTACAAATGAGTTAGAAATATCAACTAAAGAAAAAACTAATTTAAAAAAAGAAATATTATTACTTAAAGAAAAAGAAAATACTCTTTTAAACTCTATAGTTGATGTGAATAAAGAAATTGATTCTCTTACTGACATTAACTTATCATTAATGGATAAGATAGATTTATATGAAAAGACAGAAAAAGAATTAACTCAAATAATAGAAGAATATGAAAATCAAAGAGAAGAAGAAGAGAGAATTATTAATGAAAAAAAACAAAAGGAAGAAGAATTAGCTGAAGAAAGAAAATTAGCAGAAGAAAAAAAACTTAAAGAAAAAGAAGAGTTAGAAAAAATAGCTCAAGAGGAGTTAAATCAAAAATTAGCCCTATTAACTGAAGAGACTGATATAGAAAAAGCTCAAAATTTTTTATTAAATCTTGAAAGATTTATTAAAGAATATCCAGCTGAATTTGATATTATTATAATATCTGAATATTTTATCGCAACTAGATCAATTCTTGATGGAGATTTAAACTCTGCTAACAAAGAAAAATTAAACGAATTTAAGGATTACGTTAATCAAAATAGCGAGTTATATCTTGATTATTCTAATGAAATTTCAAAAACTACACAAAATGAAAAATTAAATAAAATTAATGAAGCAATATTAGTTTTAGAGAATAGTATCAATGAATTAAAGCTAATTATGGTCAATAATCAGCAATCAGCCAATTTACAAAAATGGATGGATAGCGTCAAGTTGGCAGAAATTTCACTTCAAGAATTAAAGAGTATTGAAGATTTAATAAATTCAAAAAACAATATTGATAATCTACTCAAGGTTAAAGAACAAGCAGATAAGGCAATTGTTGATTTAAATAAAACTAAAGATGAGTTGAAAATATATTTACAAGAAAATTTGACTACTGACTTAGCCCCATTAATTTTAGGTCAAATTAAAGTAATTGAAGACTCAATTGTTACAGAAAATGTTGAAAAAATTACTAAAACAAATGAAGAAACTAAAGAATTTATTAATAAAAAAATTATTGAGCCAGAAGAAAAAAAGAAAGCTGAGGAAATTGAAAAGGAAAAAAAAGCATTATTAGAAGAGCAGAACAAAAAATTTGAAGAAATATTTGAAAAACATAATGTAAAGAATGATTATCAAGAGCGAATTGTTAAATTATTGTATTTCTTAGAATTGCCTTTTGAAAAAATAGAATTCTCAAGTAGGGATAATGAAATTAACATTTTAAATATTGGTTATGCTAATAACGCCATAGTTTTTGATAGGTTGCAAATCGAAAATATTAACAATGATTACCTAGATAATTGGTTTAAATTAAATGAAAATTATGAATATCTAAGTGATGTAATAGAATTTAATGAAATTCCAGAACTTCAATATTTTGGCAAGATTGCTGAAAAAATAACTTTTTATAATTTAGCTGGTCAGGAAGCTATGGCCCTTGGATATTTATCTGCAGGGGAAATTGGTATAAAAAACATTGATTTTCCTAATTTTGATAAAATTAGAAATATCTTAGATTTAGATTCAAGTTTAGCTAATGAAGCAGAAAAAGATATTTTAAGTATAATTTTGAGTGCTAAATTTGATAAAATTTATTTTAAGGATTTAAAATTTACTGATATTGAAACAGCTTCGTTAAAATATTTTGAAATTTCTAGTTGGGACGAATTTTCTTTTAAAAACATTGAGCTTCAAGATTATTCAATACAAGAGCAATCAAATCAATTTAATTTAGAAACATTTAAAATTAGCGACTTTAAATTAGATAAAAATTTTACATATGATTTAATTAGTTCTATAGAAGCCCAAGAGTTACTTTTAAGTGGCGATTATTCTGAAATATTTAATTCATTTATATCCTTCGATAATTTTGAAGTTAAAAACTTCAATTCTAAAATAAATGATTCAAATGTATTTTCTTTAGATAATGCAAAAATTAGTAATATAAAATTTGATTATTTTGGGAACGATAAAAATATCAAAGTTCCAACCAGTTTTAATTTTGAAATTAATGGAGCTGATTTTAATTATGAAGAATTCCGCAACGTAAGTGGAGGCCTAGGATTTTTAGATGGTTTAATAGATGAATTGGATTATGAAAAGATAAAATTTGATTTTAAATCAGGTTGGGAATGGGATACAAATAGAAACAATATTTTTTTTGATTTAGATTTGGGTATAACTGATGCTGCTTCCTTAGCTGTATCTTCTAATTTCATTGATTTAGATACAAAAATACTTAACATTCAGGGTGGTCCATTATTAACATATTTAATGACTTCTCCTAAATTAAAAGAGTTAAAGATATCACTTAATGATAACTCACTAAAAGATAAACTTTTAGATTATGTTGCAAATGAACAAAATATGACAACAAGACAATTGAAAGATTTTGTAATTCAATCAATGGATATATACTCAAATACTTTAGGAATTGACCAAGGTTTAGCAAAAGATTTTATAGAAGCTTTATCTAACTTTATTGAAAAAAGTAATAAGATTGTCTTATCTATTAAGCCTTTAAATCCAGTATCTGTAAATGATTTAACTCCAGATGTAATAGGACAAAATTATAATGGATTAATAAATAAATTAAATATTAGTATTGGCAATTAAAAATAAAACATTTCATATAATAAGATTAAGTTTATTAAAAAATGGTAAAAAAAATTCTAGTCTTTTCTAACGGTGAAAAAATTGGAGATGGAATAATAAAATTACAACTTCTTCACGAAATTAAATCAAGACTTCCAGATTATAAATTATATTGGCTAACTAATAAGGGTAAAACTGTTTATTCAAGCACTCTTAAATTCATAGCATCCAATTATATTGATAAGATATTTGATCAAGCAGACCTTAGTCCATTGTTTTGGAATAAAATATCTAAAAGATATAAATTAGAAAATGAATTTTTTGATTATATTTTAGATACACAAAAATCAGTAATAAGAACTGTAGCATTAAAAAGAATCAAACATAAAAATTTTATTTCTGGATCAGCTAATGGCTTCTTTTCTACTAAAAAAATTAAAAATAATAGAAAAAGACATTACTATCTAAATTATATTTTTGATTTATTAGACTTAATAGTTACTACAAATAGAAAAAGTGATTTTAAAATTCCTATTAGTGAAAATCTTGATGGATTAATTAGTAATATTTTAACAAAAGATAAAAATTATATAGGTGTAGCCCCTGGTGCAGGCGAAAAAAATAAGATTTGGCCTTTAGAAAACTATATTGAATTATGTAATTATCTTGAGAGTAATAATAAGACTATAGTATTTTTTATTGGGCCTGATGAATTATACTTAAAAGAGCAGTTAAAAAATCTATATCCTCTTTCTATTTTTATTGAAGATCATATTACTGGATTTCAAAATATAGAAATTATTATTGCTACAACCAAATATTTACAATTAGCCATTTCGAATGATAGCGGTGTTAGTCATATGTTATCAACTGGATACTGTCCATTAATTAAGCTTTTTGGCCCCAAAGATTCTGAAAAATTTACTCCAGAAAATCCAAATATATTTTCTATATCCTCAACTGATTTCAATTCAAAAAATATCAACAAAATACCTGTCTCTAGGGTGGTTAAAGAAATTGAAAAAGTTCTGATTTAAAATTTCATATATTAGAAGGTAGACAAGTATATTTTTCATCATTACTTGTTTTACTTTATATGTTCAAATTTGATAAGCTGGTATTTGGAGATGCAGGGTGGGGTGATGAATTTCTTATTGCAACATTCATGACTCTACTTGTAAGTATTTTATCAATGGGGCTAGGTCTTTTTTTAGCAATAATTACAGTTTGGGCAAAGATAATACAAAACAGAATAGCAAGATTTATTGCAAATTTTTATACGACAGTAATTAGAGGTGTTCCTGAATTATTAGTTATTTATTTAATTTTCTTTGGCGGCAATGCAGTTGTTATGAGTATTGCTAAAGTATTTGGTTATAATAAGTATATTGAACTTAATGCACTTACAATTGCAACAATAGCTATTGCAGTAATATCAGCAACTTATTCCAGTGAAGTTCTTAGAGCCGCCTATTTGTCTATATCCAAAGGTCAAATAGAAGCAGCTAAAGTATTAGGTATGAACAAATTTAGTATTTTTTTCAAAGTTATTACACCACAAGTAATTAGACATGCTTTACCTGGAATTGGGAATGTATGGCAAATAACTCTTAAAGATACTTCCCTCATTTCCGTAACTGGTCTTGTTGAAATTATGCGTCAATCTAGAATATCTTCTAACGTTGAACATTCACCTTTAACTTTCTTAATAACAGCTGCAATATTGTATTTATGTTTAACAACAATCTCTGGCAGGGTTTTTAAAACGTTAGAAGTAAATTATTCAAAAGGATTTTCGACATGATTGAATTTTTAAATAGTATTCAAAATTCTCTAATTTATAAAAATTTCTTTTTGGTGCTATCTGGCTTAGATAATACAATTTTATTATTATTAATTTCATTACCACTTGGTTTTGTTTTAGCATTATTATTTGCTTTAGGAAGAGTTTCTAAAATTGCATTATTATCAAGAACAATTGCTAGTTATATTTTTGTCATTAGAGGGACGCCTTTACTTGTTCAAATATATTTAATTTATTTTGGTTTAGGTTCCGTAAAATTTATTAGAGAAAGTTTCTTATGGTATGCATTAAAAGAACCTTTTTGGTGTGGGGTAATAGCCCTTACAATTAATACTGTTGCATATGGAGCAGAAATTTTTCGAGGCGGCATTCAATCAATTGAGAAAAGTCAGGTTGAATCAGGTTTATCACTTGGTTTTGGAAAATTTTTACTTTTAAGAAAAATTATTCTACCTATTGCTATACGAAAAGTTCTACCGTCTTACGGTAATGAATTAATACTAATGGTTAAAGCAACCTCTTTAGTTAGCCTCACAACATATATGGAAATGACAGGTATTGCTAGAAAGATAATGGCTAAAACGTTTGCGCCAGTTGAGGCATTTGTTGCTGCAGGAATTCTTTATCTTTTTTTAAATTTTATAATGGTTCAATTTGTTAAATATTTAGAATGGAAATATAATCCGCACTTAAGATTAAATGATTAATTCCTAAATTTTTTATGACAAGTGCTACAATTTGAAGCCATTACTTTAATAGCATCACTTATCATTTCTTTATCTTCTAGTTCTATACTTAAAGATATCATTTCGATATCATCTACAAATTTTTGGTTGTATTCATTAAATGTCTCACGATCACTCCAAATATTATCACTAGCTCCTTCTGCTTGACTATTCTCTGGATAAAAATCTTTAAATTCAGATGCTGAGTGAAGAAGAGTTTCATTAAGCTCTAACATTTCCTCATATTGATCCGAATTTATTAGTCTGTAAAGTTTCGATGATGTGCTTTTAATTTTTTGCATTATTGCCATTCTTTCATTAACAATTTTTTCTAACGATTTATCTTCTAATGTAACCTTGTGAGCTAGAACATATAAAGGAATGAATGAAATTAAAGTACTTAATGTTATTTTAAAGAATATACCCATTTTTTGTTATTATATTATGCAAGTAATTATGTCCTAATTTTGCATATTCAAGAGGGTTTGCCTTTTTTGGATCTTGTTCAGCTTCAATAATTAACCATTCTTGATATTTTGCGTCATATAATATCTTAATTAACGGATCGTAATCAATACACCCATCACCTGGAACAGTGAAAACACCATCTAAAAAAGACTCTCTAAAGCTTAAGTCATCTTTAATAGATTTTAAAAAAATATCTTTTCTTATATCTTTACAATGAACATGGTTAATACGAGAAATATAATTTTTTAATACTCTTTCGTAATTTGCTTCGGCAAACAGCAAGTGCCCAGTATCATAAAGTAAAAATGTATTTTGATTTGTCTTATCCATAAATCGATCTACATCTTCCTCGGACTGTATAATAGTTCCCATATGCTCATGATACGACATTGGCATTCCTTCATCCATCAGCATATCTGATAATTCACTAATTTTTTTACAATAGCTATCCCATTCATCTTTTTCAAGTTTTGGTCTTTTACTAAGTGCTTTTGATTGATCACCCTGGATTGATCCAGATACATCAGCAAAAACAAAAACATCTGCATTAATTAACTTTAATAAATTTAAATGATCTTGAAGTGCTATCCATTCTTCTTTTACACTTCTTTCTCTAAGCATTGCGCCATACCAACCACCTGGCATTTTTAAATTAAATTTTTCTAAAAGAAATTTTGTTATGCCAGGATTTCTTGGAAATTTTCCACCTAATTCAATGCCTGTAAATCCAGATGTGCTGGCATCCTCTAAACATTTTTCAATAGGAGTATCACCTCCTAGCTCTGGCATATCATCATTGCTCCATGCAATAGGCGCAATACCAAGTTTAATTTTCATGAAGTTTTACATATTTCATGATAGATAAAAAATAAAGATAAATATGAACATATTATTAGTAGATGGAAATGAAAAAAAAGCTTCTGATCGATATACAAAATTGGGTATGGATACTCAATTTCAAGTATATGAAAAAATTTTAAAAAAATATTCTAGTTCAACTATCAATATTACAACAATTCATCCTGCAGTTCATAATAATTATTTTCCTTTAGGTATAAGTCTTGATGATTTCGAAGCTATTGCTTGGACTGGAAGTTTGCTAAATATATATAATGAGTCAAAGTCTATAACTAATCAAATAGAGCTTGCTAAGGAATTATTTAAAAGAAAAAATAAAATATTTGGAAGTTGTTGGGGACTTCAGGTTTTAGTTACTGCCGCAGGAGGTAAGGTAAGAAAAAATCCAAATGGCCTTGAAGCAGTTTTAGCCAAAAATATTACATTAAATCAAGATGGTGAAGTGCATCCTATGTATAAAAATAAAAAAAATTCATTTAATGCACTTTGTTGGCATTATGATGAAGCAGAAAATCTTCCAAATGAAACCAAAGTTCTAGCTTCAAATAAGATCAGTAAATTTCAATCTATAAGTTTTGAAGTAAACCAATCAAGTGTTTGGGCGGTACAATATCATCCAGAATTTAATCCAAAATGGATGGCTGGACTTATGGAAATGAGAAGAGATATTTTGTTGGAACAAAAAGTATATGAAAATTTATTAGAATTTGAAAAAGAAAAGATGATTTTGCAAAACTCTGATAATCTTGAAAAAAAAGAATTACATATATATGATGATGTAGTTGATGAAGAAATCCATTCTTTAGAACTTTCAAATTGGTTAAATTTTAATAAAAATTATTGACTACATTAATAATTGATTTCCACTTACTAATACTAGAAGTTGAAATGGATTTGTTAATATTTGCTTTTACTGTTTTATCTTTTTTCCAAAGTTTACTTATTTGGCTTGTATTTTTTAAATATCCAGATTGAATTGCTGCAAGATATGCTGCCCCAAGTGAAGTAGTCTCAATATTACTTGGTCTAATAATTTTAATTTGAGAAATATTTGCTAAACTTTGTAGAAAACTATTATTTTTAACCATACCTCCATCAACTCGTATCTCACTAATCTTAATCTTAGAATCTTTTTCCATACACTCAATTAATTCATAAGTTTGAAAAGATAGGCTGTCCAAAGTTGCTTTGATAATATCTTCTTTAGATGTATTTCTAGTGATACCAAAAAATGTTCCTCTCGCATTAGGGTTCCAATATGGTGCGCCAAGTCCAGTTAAGGCTGGGACAAAAAATAAACTTTCATCTTTATTAGCTTTTTTATACAATTTATCAGTTTCACTAGAATCATTTATAAATTTTAAATTGTCCCGAAGCCATTGTATGGCAGAGCCTGCTACAAAAATACTTCCCTCATAGCAAAACATTTTTTTACCATTTATTTTAAAAGCAACAGTTGTTAGTAATCTATTCTTAGATAATTTAAATTTTTCTCCAATATTCATAAGAAGAAAACAGCCTGTTCCATACGTACTTTTTGAATGCCCTTTTTTAAAACAGGCTTGACCAATTGTTGCTGACTGTTGGTCTCCAGCCATGCCACCAATTGGTATTACATCACCAAATAATTTAGTAGAGCCAAAATCATATGCATTCTCAACTACATTTGGTAAGATATTTTTTGGAATATTAAATATTTTTAAAATTGTGTCAGACCACTTCTCTTTTTGAGAATCAAAAATCATTGTTCTTGAGGCATTTGATATATCTGTTAGGTGAGATTTTCCTTTGGTTAATTTCCATAATAGCCAGGTGTCTATTGTTCCAAAAAGTAAATTATTATTCTTTAAATCCTTATTTGCTTCCTTAACGTTATCAATAATCCATTTAATTTTAGTAGCAGAAAAATAAGGATCAAGTTCTAAACCAGTTATTTTTTGAATTTTTTTATCAATCCCTTTTCTTTTTAACTTTTCACAAACATTAGCTGTTCTTCTATCTTGCCAGACTATTGCTCTATAAATTGGTTTCCCAGTTTTTTTATTCCATAAAACTGTTGTTTCTCGTTGATTTGTAATTCCAATTGAAATTATATTTTTTGAATTTAACTTATTTTTTTTTAATATTTTTGAAATTAAATTTCTAACATCATCCCAAATTTCTGTTGCATTATGTTCTACCCATCCTTCATTGGGAAAATATTGTTTAAATTCTTTTTGGACAATATCGAATATTTCAAATTTTTTATTATACAGTACAATTCTTGAACTTGTTGTCCCTTGATCTATTACCAAAAAATATTTTTTCATAAATTAGACGTCTAAATTTTTAATGAAATTAGCATTATTTTGAATAAATTTAAAACGTAACTCTGCCTGTTTTCCCATCAAGGTTTCGAATAAACTTTCAGTATTCTTCATATCTTTCTTAGCTTTTTCAGAGTTAATCAATATTAGATTTCTTTTGTTTTGATCCATTGTAGTCTCTTTCAATTGATCAGCTGGCATTTCACCCAAACCTTTAAATCTTGTAATGTTATAATTGTCAGACTTAAATTCTTTTTCAATTAATTTATCTTTCTCTTTTTCATCATATGCGTAAAAAGATTTATTTTTATTATAAATTTTAAACAAAGGAGGCATTGCTAGATATAGTTTATTTTCATCAATTAAATTTTTCATATATTTATAAAAAAAAGTGATAAGTAGAGTTGCAATATGTGAACCATCTACGTCCGCATCAGTCATTAAAATTATTTTCTCATATCGAAGTTTTGAAATTTCAAAGTTCTTTCCAATACCACAACCTAAAGATTGAATAAGATTTTGTATTTCATTGTTATCAGCAATTTTAGATAGCCCAACGTTATAAACATTTAATATTTTCCCCCTTAAAGGAAGTATTGCTTGAAATTCTCTATTTCTTGCTTGCTTAGCAGAACCTCCAGCACTGTCGCCTTCAACAATAAATATTTCAGAATCTTTTATTGATTTACTCGAACAATCTACTAATTTACCTGGAAGACGATTTCTTTCTTTAATACTTTTTCTATCTAACTCTTTAATTTTTGATAAATCAGTTCTCTGCAATGCTCTTTCAATTAAATTATCTAAAAGTATTTTTGAATTTTTTTTATTAGCATTTAACCATAATAAAAATTCTTGTTGTGTTTTTGTTTCAATTTCTTTTTGTAAATTTGGCATTATTATTCTCTTTTTGGTTTGACCTTCAAAACTTGGATCATTTATAAAGATTGAAATAATAACGTTAGAGTAATCAAAAATATCACTGTGATTGATATTGTTGATTTTTGAGAATTGATTTTTTTGGCCGTAAAGTTTTATAGCCTTTAAAATTCCATTACGAATACCATTTTCATGAGAGCCACCATCTGGTGTTTCAATGGTGTTACAATATGACATTAAACTTGAATTTTCATTTGTATTAAATGAAATTAATGTTTCAAAATTTTCATTTTCTTTAATTTTTGATTTTAATAAAAAATTTTTTTCAAATAATTTAGAGTTGTTTGCGTATTCTAATTGAAAATAATCCTCAATTCCTTTTTTATAAAAAAAACTTTTTTTGTTAG
>CACNPW010000019.1 GCA_902622475.1 uncultured Alphaproteobacteria bacterium
AATCATTAAATGTAAAAAAAGTTTACAAATTAATTGAAGGTGAGCACCAACAAATTGATTTGGTTACAGGACTTAATTCCGGCGGATATACAGAAATTATTAAAGGTGAAATACAAGAAGGCGATGACGTAATTTCCAAAGTTATCGTCGAAAAATCTGAAAAAAAAGCTCTACGTCTATTTTAAGATGATTAATATCAATTCTCTCTCAAAAGAATATATTATGGGAGATAACAAGTTATTAGCACTCGATAATATTGATCTTTCTATTAGTGAAGGTGATTTTGTTAGTATTATGGGATCATCTGGCTCTGGAAAATCAACATTAATGAATATTATTGGATGTTTAGATGTGCCATCTAGCGGAGAATATCATTTTAGAGATAATAATGTATCAACTTTAAATTCAAATAAACTAGCTGAATTACGGAACAAGGACATAGGTTTTGTTTTTCAAAATTTTAATTTACTGCCAAGACTAAACGCACAAGAAAATGTTGTTTTACCACTTTTATATTCAGGTAAAAATTTAAAAGAAAGAAACAAACTAGCAATAGAAGCTTTAGAAAGTGTTGGATTAAAAGATCGCGTTCATCACAGACCTAATCAATTATCAGGCGGTCAACAACAAAGAGTATCGATAGCAAGAGCAATCGCAGGTTCTCCTAAATTAATTTTAGCAGATGAGCCAACAGGTGCCCTAGATAGTAAAACGGGTTTAGAAATTATGAAAATTTTAAATGATTTAAATGCAAAAGGTATCACGATTGTTCTTGTTACACATGAAGATGATATTGCTAATTACGGATCAAGAATTATTAAAATGAAAGATGGAAAAATTTTAGAGGATAAAAAAAATGTCAATAACTGATCTGATATATCTTTCACAAAAAAGTTTACGCTCCAACATCTTAAGAAGTATTTTAACTTCTCTTGGCATTATTATTGGTGTTAGTTCAGTTATAACAATGATTTCTATTGGAACAGGTGCTAGAATTGAAGTAGAGCAACAAATTGAAAGGTTTGGATCTAATAACTTAATTGTTAGATCGCAGAGTTCTTCTAATAGAGGTGTATCAATGGGTGCTAACTCTGTTAACACTCTTACTCTAAAAGATATGGAAGCTCTTAAAGAAGAGTTACCTGCTATCAAAGCTATTGCTCCAAATGTAGCTTTAAGTACACAAATTGTTGCAAATGGAAATAATTGGCTAGCAACAGTTACAGGCACAACTAATGATTATTTTGATTTAGGAAATTGGAAATTTGAAAATGGAAGAAGTTTTGAGGAAGAGGAATTATCTTCTGGAGCAAGAGTTGCCATTATAGGGAAAACTGTTCAAAAAAACTTATTTGATACTGATAGTCCCATTGATGAAGTAATTCGAATAAACAAAGTTCCTTTTACTGTAATTGGCTTGTTAGATGAAAAAGGGGGAACAGCTTGGGCTGATTTAGATGATACAGTAATAGTTCCTTTAAAAACTGCTAAACAACGATTAGTGGCTAAAAAATTTCCAGGTGATCAAATTCGTAGTATGACCATTAATGTAAGATCCTCTGATTTACTTTTTAAAACAGAAAAAGATGTTGATACAGTCATGCGTAAACTTCATAAAATTTCGGCTAACGGTAATCCGGATTTTGTTATTCGAAATTACGCACAATTTCTAAATGCTAGACAAGAATCTTCAAGAGTTATGTCTATTCTTCTAGCTACAGTTGCAGGTATTTCACTAATAGTAGGGGGCATAGGTATTATGAATATTATGCTTGTTACTGTGACAGAAAGAACAAAAGAAATTGGTGTTTGTATGTCTGTTGGGGCAAAAAAACGAGATATACTCCTTCAATTCTTAATTGAATCATTAATGATATCACTCATTGGAGGCCTAATAGGAATTGCTTTAGGTTTAGGTGTAATTTTCGGTGTCAGTGAATATTTTAAATGGAAAATGAGTCTTGATTATATGTCGATAGTACTCTCTTTTGTTTTTTCTTCGTCAATTGGTATTATATTTGGGTTTTATCCAGCTAGAAAAGCTGCAAACCTCAATCCAATTGATGCATTAAGATACGAGTAGGGGAAATAATGAACAAATATTTATATACTACTTATGCTCTAAAATAAGTAGGTGTTACCACTAATGTCTAAAATCAAAACTTATATCCTTATCTGTTTAACTCTTTTTTACTCAAGCTATGCATATGCAAAGTCGCTTTCAAATGAAAAGGAAGATTATTTTTGTTTACCGAAAGATATTTCTAACGGATTTGGTTGTAATTGGAAAAGTAGCTCCAGAACACTAGGTGAAGAACATCAAATCAAAATAGTATCTAAAGATGAAGGGCACCCTGTAAAAGATGGAAACCTTAGTTTAAGATTTGAAGTTAGGCCTGGAGAATGCGGAGGTAAATTTGATGGTTCAATTGATGAAGCAACTGGAGAAGCAAATAATGATTGTGATAGAGTAGAAAGTGGAGCATCAGAAAGAGCTGAACTAAAAACAAAACCTTTTAAAAGAGGTGAAAGTTGGTATTCATGGTCAATTTATATTCCGGAAGGCCAAGAAATTTTTAATCCAGGAAGTTTAAAAATAGGTCAATTTCATTCAACTATTCAGAAATATATTCAACAAAGTCACTGGGAACATAATGATGGTAAATATACTTTTATTAACCCAGTCTGTGGCTTTGATTGCAAAGGTAAATCAATTAACATTATTGGAAAATGGACTGACATAGTAATTAATGTCAATTGGTCTGAGAATGATAAAGGTTTTTATCACGTATGGGCGGATGGAAAAATGATTTATGATTATGAAGGACCAACCTTATACGAGAAAAAAAACAAAGCTTATCTGAAATTGGGTATCTATAGAGGATTTCTAAATAAATTATGGAAAGAAAATAGAGATGGTGGAATTAGCGTTGTTTATTTTGATGATATAAAATATGCCAAAAATTTAAAAAAATTAAATTTAAATTATGAACTTGATAAAGAAGTTAAGTATACAGATGAAGAATTAAAAGAGATAAATAAAGCTAATAATAAATTATCCGACGAGCAAGAAAAAGTTAAAAAATATTATTTAAGTTTTATAATAAAAAAGATAGCTAAAAAATTTAATGAAGATGAAATAAAAATAGAAAATTGGGTCTATTTAAAAACTGATCATTTACCATGGAAGGAAGATTTTTATAAAATAACTTCTAGAAAGGAATTATCTAAATTAGAAAAATTTTTAATTGAGGAAGCTAATAAAGAATTTTAAATTAAATCACTTAAAATAAATAAAATAAATTTATTTTAGTAAATTGATGCTTCTTTTAAATAGTTTTCTGCTGGTATCTTAGTTCTACTCTCATTTTTTCTTAGCTCAATAAGACAGTGATCAATAAGATCAATTTTAGTATTTAAAAATTTAATAATGTGAATAAATTAGTTTTTTTTATTACTTAAAAGTAAATTTTTAAATTCTTCAACAGCAACTGTTGCAGGTTTGTGAATGGCAAAATCAAATTGATTTTGATTACGTGATGGTTCTAAATTTAATTCTACAGTTGGCTTATTCATATCTTTGAACATTGTAACAAATCCAGCGGCAGGGTAGACCTCTCCAGAGGTACCAATTGAAACAAACATGCTAGATTGCTCAGCTAAATCGTGAATTTCATCCATTTGCATGGGCATTTCACCGAACCACACAATGTGAGGTCTCATTTGTGAACCGCATTCAGGGCATTTATGGGTCTCATTTAGGTCCACCAGCCACTCAAATACATGATTATCATTCATCATACATCTAGCTTTATTTAACTCACCATGCATGTGAATTATTGATGATGACCCGCCAATCTCATGCAAATTATCGATATTCTGTGTAACTATATGAATTTTATATGTTTTTTCTAATTCATGAAGTAAAATATGGGCCCTATTTGGCTTAATTCCTGAATTTAGTTCTTTTCTACGTTTATTATAAAAATCATAGACAAGAGTAGGGTTTCTATGGAAACCTTCCGGACTCGCAACATCCTCAATCCTATGATTATTCCATAGTCCATCAGAGTCTCTGAATGTTTCAATCCCAGACTCTTTACTTATACCAGCACCGGTTAATACAAAGATCTGGGAATCAGCTGAAATCTGCGGTAATTGTTCCATCTGATACACTATATACAGTATTTTATTACACGTGAAAATCTATATCTAGTTTGTAATATTATAAATATATTTAGATAATATATATAAATATTTGATTTATAGTGATTATATTTAACACTTGACTATTATTTACGATAACTGTAATTATCGTAATATATAATATGGTTAAAATATCACTAAATGAAAACGTAAGTAAGCTAAAGGAAAAATCCAAAGCTAAAAATACTCAGGATAAATATCAAGGAGATTGGTTAAAGTTTATAGATTATTGCAAAAATAAATACAATTGCAGTCCTTTAGATGTTGATGATCTAGATAGTGCTTACGCATTAACAGCCAATTATATGGACTGGCTACATGAAGATCCAGAAGCGAAAATACTCAAAGGATCGAGCAACATACCAGGTAGAGAAAATGTAAATAACAACCCCTACTCCTCTACTGCCTATAAAGCTTCCACTATACAAAGAATCTTAGCATCTATTACATATAAATATAGAGTTAACGGATTTCAATTTGATAGAAAAAATCCTAATATTTCCGAAACAATTAGTGCAATTGTAAGAGATGAAAAAAATAATAAATCTGGTCAAGCAAGAGAGTTGTTAAAAGCAGATATTGAAAAAATTATTGATAAAATTCCAAATGATAACGATGATTTTAGAAATATAAGAGATAGAGCTCTTATTTTAATTGGTTTTTATAGTTTTTGTAGAAGATCTGAGCTTTTAGGCATGAAATACGAACATCTAAATTTTGAAGAAGATGGTGTTCAAGTATTAATACCTTTTTCTAAGACTGATCAAAAAGGTGAAGGAAGAATGATCTATTTACCTAAAAATAATTCACCTTATTGTCCCGTATCTGCGTTAAAGAATTGGTTAGAGGTAGCGCTAATTGATTCAGGTCCACTCTTTTATAAAATTAACAAAGCTAATAATATAGAAAAATATATTCTTAATAATAAGAATCAAAAAGTAAGTTTGACTGACACAAGTTTTGTTTTAATTTTAAAGAAAAGAGCTGAGGACGCAGATATAGAAAATTGTGATAAAATTTCTGGTCACAGCTTAAGAATAGGTTCGATTACTCAAGCTAGAATGAATGGAGTACCTACTCATGAAATTATGGCTCAAAGCGGTCATAAGACAACGCAAATGATAGATAGATATACAAAGCTAACAAATATAAAAGAAACTAGTGCAGCAAAAAAATTATAAATTAATAAAATGCAATTGCTGCTGCAATTAAAACTATTATTAACAGGCCTCTTCCACTCATTGTAGCTATTTTCATTATAGATTTGTTAGGTGGTAAATTATTTTTAGAGCAATTAAAAACGTGAAAATTTACATAAGCAGATAGGCCTAAAAGAAAACCTGCAGCAATTAATTTGATTGTAAATGCACTATTAATAATAAAGCCTCCATATAAATTAATTGAAAGAATAATTCCTGATATCCATAAGATAATAAGAGATATCAAACCTATGTAACCAAGTAATTTTAATATCTTTGCTGTATTTAAATCAGGAATTTGATTTGCTTTAGCATAGACAGACTGTATTACTCCACCACCAACCAAAACACCGCCTGAAAAAACTATTGCAAGATAATGTATGAACTTTAGTATAATTATTATTGTCATTAAAATTTAATATTAACTTATTATTTTTATAGTATTATCATTATGTATGAAAATAAAAAAAGGAGATAAATTAGAAGAAATTACCCTACCCCGACATGATGGTAATCAATTTAATTTATCAGATACTAAAGGCAAAAAAGTTTTATTGACTTTTTATAGAGTTGCTGGATGCACTTTTTGTAATTTAAGACTACTTGAGTTTAATAAAAGATTTAATGAATTTGGTCCAAATTTCACCCACGTAGGAATTTTTCATTCAAACGTTAATCTTTTGAAATCAAATATGAAGAAGCACGGTCCCATTCCATTTACAGTTCTAGCAGATGAGGAATTTAAATATTTTCAAAAATATTCAATAGAGCGAAGTTGGTTTAAGTTATTTTTAGCAGGAATTTATAAAACATTCGCTATCTTTCCAGCCTTAATAAGAGGATTCATGCCTATTCCTCTTGGAGGATATTTTAACACTGCAGTAACAGATATAATGATTAATGAAGAAGGTATCGTAGAAGAAGTTTTATATGCAAAAAAACATGCTGCAGATCATTTTGCATTTCATAAAGTAAAAGAATTTTCTTTAAGTTGATAAAAGCTGGGAATTGAACCCCAGCTTTATGTTACATATAAATTATATCTGACATATTATATATAAGATATATTGATATAAATAAAAATAGATGTCCTATTACCTCATCAGCAACATCACTTTTTGCATCCGGGTCTATAAATTTTAATCTTTGGGCCCAACTTAAAATAACTTGAGCAAAAGAAAGTAAAAATCCGTTTACAAAAAATATCCAGCAAGATTGTGGTCCGTTTTCTCTAAATAATATCCAAATTCCAATTATTACTATTGGCACAATAAATGTTCCTATGATTCTTACAATTGGCAAAGCCTTTTCTCCTAAATCATATCTTGTAACAATTGTATTTGGTGAAAATACAGTTAGGAAACCATAGTAAGATATGCCTAATAAATTAATTAAAAATAAAATTAGATTTAAAGTACTTCCAAAATTTTCAACCATAATTACTCCTTTTAAAATTATTATAGATAAATTTTATCAGATAAACCATAAATTATAATTAGGTTTAGTACTAGAACAACTGCTGATA
Organism: uncultured Alphaproteobacteria bacterium; assembly: GCA_902622475.1. Classification (GTDB taxonomy): domain Bacteria; phylum Pseudomonadota; class Alphaproteobacteria; order HIMB59; genus CACPNW01. Next base: position 6,931 of record CACNPW010000019.1, read on the forward strand.
CAATTGGCTGTTCTATTGTCGAATTAACCTTATCCCTTCCAAAAAGGAAAGCTATTTTAAAATGAAAACAAAAATTGTAGACAGTTGCCATTGCAAAGACAATAACATTAATTATAAAGAAAGGCCAAGTACCTTCGGGTCCAGTAAATAAAATATAAAGCCCAACAAAGAAAAAAGCAGTAACCCAAAAAATTCCAAAATTCGCTGCAGGTGCAGCACTTGAATCAGTGTTATATTTTGCGAATTCTTTTTCTTTATTAAATAAAAATGTAAATGAATAATAACCAGCTAATGCAATGTTAATTATATATAAAATCAAATAAAAAATACTATTAAAATTTTCAACCATAAATACTCCTAAATTTATAATATAATATTTTATCTAGATTCTCTGACTCAAGTTGACACATTTTAGTAGAAATAATATCTAAAATTAGTTAAAAAATATTTATGAATTCTGATAGAAAATTAGCCACTATTCTTGCTACTGATTGTGTCAACTTTAGTAAACATATGGAAGAAAACGAAGAAAAAACTCTTCGAAATTTAAATGAATGTCGCAAAATAATAGATGCTAAAATCATAGAATTCGGAGGAAGAATTTTTAAAACTGAGGGTGATAGTGTTGTATGTGAGTTTGCTTCACCTGTAAATTGCTTAAAAGCAGCAATGGAATTTCAAAATGAAATTTATAAAAGAAATGATCACTCTATTACAGAATTAAAATTAGAATGGCGAGTTGGGATACATGTAGATGATGTAATAGTTGAAGGTGATAATATCATGGGTTCAGGAGTTAATGTATCAGCTAGACTCGAGAGTGAATGTGAACCTGGAGGCATTTTAATTTCTACTATTGTCAAAGATCAAGTCAACAAAAGGTTAGATGCTAAAATTGAAAACGATGGCACGAGAAATTTAAAAAATATAAGTGAAAATTTTGAAGTTTATAAAATCTCTAATTTACTTATTCATGAAGATGATTTCTTAAAAGAAGAAGAAGAAACAACAAACAATAATGTTAAAGAGCCAATAGCTCAAACTAAAATCAATAAAGCTAAAAAAATTAAATTAGCAATTCTTCCTTTTGAAAATTTAAGTAAAGATGAAGATTCAGAATTTTTAGTAGAAGGAGTATTCAGAGATTTAATACAAGAATTTTCTCGAATGCAAGAATTTGAAATACTTTCACACCAGACATCGATGGATTTTAAAAAAAGTGATGAAGATGCGCTTGGATTTGCTAAGAAACACTTAGTTGATTATTTAATTGGTGGTAATATTAGATCTGCTGGCAAAAGAATAAGAGTTAGTGTTGACTTAACTGATGCTAGCGATGGTGCGAATTTGTGGGGCGAGAAATACGATCGAGTAATGGAAGATATTTTTGATTTACAAGATGAAATCGTAATGAAAATGTCTCGACAATTACTAGGTAACATTGAAATAAGCAGCTTACAAAGAATTAAAAGAAAACCATCAGAAAATTTAAATTCTTATGAATGGTTAATAAAAGGAACCTATCATCATGTTCGATCTGGAAAAGAAAATAATTTAAAAGCTATTGAAGCACTTGATAAAGCAATTGAAATTGATGAAACAAATGCAAGGGCTCATGCCTTAAAAGCTTGTACTATTGGTGGCGGAAACGGCAAAGGTTATTATGAAGATCCAGATAAGATGACAAATATGCTTTTTGATCATGTCAAAAAAAGTCTTGAGGCAGATGAAAATGACTTCGAGGTATTGAGAATATCTTCTGCTATAGCTCAAATTAATAAAGATTTTAATAAATCGATTGAGCATGCCAAAAAAGGACACTCCATTAATCCTAATGACCCAAGAATTTTAGATAGATATGGTACTTGTTTAGTTAAACTTGATAATGTTGATGAAGGCTTAAAACATCTTCACAAAGCATTAGAACTTGATCCAATTCCCCAGGGTGCAGCAACATCATGTTCACGTTATGATGCATTAACAATTGGTTATTTTTGTAAAGAAGATTTTGAAAAATGTATTTCTTGGGGTGAAAAAATACAATACATGGGAGCTTCCACTTGGTTAACAATTTTATATTCTATTTCTAAAAATGATGACATTAGTAAAGTTAAAGAACATAACATTTACAAAAAATATGAAAATGATTTTAAAGAAACAAATTGGGAAAAAACAATAAATAGTATGCATTTTAGACCTGAAGATACAAAACATACTAATCTTTTAGAATTTTCTAATAAAATGTTTCCTAATATAAAAATTGTAGAAAAAACTGCTTAATCCTATTTTCTTTTTCTCTCCGTAAAAGCACTAGCCAATATACCTGCTGGTAAAGCAACCGCCCCTATTCCAAATAAAGCTGTGCAGACTGCAGCAAACCTTCCTAAAAATGTAATTGGTGTATAATCACCATAACCAGTGGACAATAAAGCAGCAGAACTGACCCATAAAGCTCTTGGAATGGATCCAAAAGCTTCAGGCTGTAAATCCCCTTCTACAACATAAAGTAAAGTTGCAGACAATAACATTAAACTTAAAGTAAGCAGCAGTGAGAATATTAATTCATGACGTCTATCATATATTGCATGAAGTATAAAATCTACTGACTCACTAAAGCGCCCAAAACGAAGAATGCTAAATATTCTTATAGCTCTTAACAATCGTACTAAGAATCCTTCATTGATACCAATTAAAAATAATGGAATTAGTGCAATTGCATCAATTAGAGCAGGTACAGTAAAAATATACTTTATCTTGCCATTTAAACCTTTAAATTTATCAATTTGATCTACGGCAATTAATCTACAAATATACTCAATTAAAAATACTATACCAAAAAAAAGTTTTGCTGAGTCAAAGAGTTGATTATATTGCTCATAAATCAATTTTTCTGACTCAATAACAACAAAAACACAGTTTAATATAATGAGAAAGAATATAATTTTTTCAATAAGTGTAAAATCCTTCTCTTCAAGACCAAAATGTAAGTGTTCGAATAAATACTTTGAAAATGAATTCATTTTTATATAAATTCTTTATAGCAAAAATTACAAAATGAAAATTAACATTTTTTACCTACTGTCCAAGATTAGTATAATTTTAATAAGCTTGTTATGTATTTTATCTATTCTGTTATTTTATAATAATGTAGTTACTTTAAATTCTTTATTTATACTCATTTCTGTATTCATTATTGCTTCTGTAATACGGCTGAACAAATTAAAGAAATTTACACGAGTATTATTTACTATCATTATACTACCCATTTTATCTTATCTAATGGTAAATTTTTCTTATGATATAGTTATTCAAAAGGAATTTTTTTTAATTAATGAAACTATAAGTAATCTTACAGATAAAATCTTACTAATAACTTTATATTTTATTCCATCAATATTCATAATGATGTTTTATAAATACGAAATATTATCACTAAATGATAAATCAGGAACAACAATACCTGAGATAATAACATTTCTTTTTCAGTTTTTATTATTTGCAATACCTGCATTTTTAGTTTTATCCTTTGTTTTTAATTTAGAACTTACAAGTATACTTGCTGCAGGTGGTATAGTTTTTGCTGCAATTGCCCTTTCTCTACAATCAAGCTTATCGGATTTAATTAAAGGAATTTTTGTAAATATTGAGAGACCATTTGCAATAAATGATTGGATTACTGTTGATGACAAAACAGGTTATGTAGAAAATATTACCTGGAGAAGTACAAGAATAAGAACATTTCAGAATACTGAAGTAATCATTCCTAATGAAATAGTTGCAGATTCCATTTTAACTAATTGGAGCAAGCAAGATAAACAGAAAATGAGTGAGGGATTCCATATTTTTAATAAATTATATTTTCATCCATCTCATGACCCAGAAAATATTTCAAAATTGCTTTATAACGCTCTTAAAAAAGCAAAACCTGTTGATGGTAGAGAGCAATTAAATTTACAGTGGGTTCGTTTTATTGGTGCTAATGAGTTTGGATTAGAATTTGTTGTTGCTTTTGATTGCACAAAAAGAATTTTAAAAAATTCGATGCAAGATAGTGTTATGATGGAAATTCATAAAACTTTAAGACATGCAGGAGTTCAAATGTCTGCTGGAAAACTTTATGGAAAACTTGAAGAAGATACAGGACTGCATGCTCTTGATATACACAGAAGTCGAGAAGATTTTGAAAAAAGCCAGGTTAGTGAATTTAATCCTTATAATGAGTCAGTAAAAAATAGGGTCCTACTTCAAAAAATTCCTATTTTTATGTCTTTAAATTCTGAAGATCTAGATGAAATTGCTGAAAATGCAGAAAGACTCCATTTTGAAAAAGACGATTACATTATTAAACAAAATGATTCAGGAGATTCTCTTTACGTTATAAACGACGGAGTAGTATCTGTGTACTTAGATAATGAAAATAAAGATAAAGTATTTTTAGCCAAACTTGGTGTTGGAGATTTTGTTGGTGAAGGAAGTCTTCTTACTGGTGAACCAAGATCTGCTAATGTGATAGCAGAAACTCCTTGTATAGTAATAAAAGTTAGCAAAGATATTATAAAAGATATATTTTCTAAAAATCCTAATGTGTATGATTATGTTGCAAATATTTTAGCACAAAGAAAGTTAAAACTTGATAAGAAAAAAAATGAAAGTCAACTAACTAAAGATGAAAATAGAAATCTTGTTAATGATATTAAGAATGCAATAATAAATTTTTTAAAATAAAATAATCTCCCCTATTCATCTTCAATTTCTTTACTAAAATCTTCTTGTAGTTTTTTTAATTCTTTCATTGCAGCTTTCATATCGGAACTATCAAATATTTGAATATCCACGTGCTTACCTTTTTTCGAATATGATTTTTTTGTTTTACTATTACTTTTATTTTTAAAACTAATTACCTTGTAAGTTTTAACAGGTCTCACAAAACCCTTAGGTGTTATTTCTTTGTACTCTTCACAATTAATTTGATTCTTAACTAAATTATAAGTTGCATCTGAAATAATAATTTCATTTTCAGGAGCAATGGATTGTAATCTAGATGCTAGATTTACAGAAGAACCTATAGCTGTATAATCACTCATTACACTAGATCCAAAATCACCAACATTTGCAAAACCAGAAGAGATGCCATACCTTACCTTTAATCCATCTTTAACACCCTGTCTAATCCAGAAAGATTGCAGTTCATTAACTCGTTCTTTCATTTCCAAAGCCATGTTAATACAATTAATTGCATCATTCTCATCTCCTAGTGTTTCAGGAGCGCCATGAAAGGAAAGTATTGCATCACCAATAAATTTATCAATTGTAGCATTTGAATTTATTGCAATTAAACTCATTTCACTAAGATAATTATTTAAGATAAGAGCAAGTTTTTCTGCTTCTAATGAATCAGATAGATCAGTGAAATTTACAATATCAGAGAAAAATATTGTTAAATTTTTTCTGACATAGCTTTCTTTTATTTTTTTACCTGACTCTTCTTCATCAAAAATAGATTTATATACTTGAGGTGAAAGATATTTTGATAACCTATTAGCAATATTTTCTAATCTTTTATTTTTTTCTTCAATCAACTCTCTATCTTTTAATTTTTGATCAAGTAATTCTTCCTTCTCTCGTCGAAGATTATATTCATCTGTTCGATCAACAAATTGTCCTTGAATACCATTTAAGAAAGGAAAATCTTTATTTTCAGTATATGCAGAAAGTAAAGAATAAACCTTAATTTCATTATCAATTTTGATTTCTATTTTTGGAATAATAACAAAACCATTTTTTTCTAAATTTTGTTTAAAATTGTTAATGTATTCATCTTCCACTCCAAGTTGTTCTAAAATACTAGTAAAAGGAATATTATTTACAGTTTTAAGAATTGGAAAAAACTTTTTAAAGTTTTTATTTACTCTCAAAACTTCTAAATTTCCATTGGCAAAATAAGCTGCTGTGACAGCATTAGAGAAATTAAAAAAACTTAAATCTATGACAGTTTTTTCATCAAAAAACTTATCAAGTTTCATTTGTATTTAATTATGGGTGATGTTTAGTAATTCCGCTAATATAATCCATTATTGCTATCACTAAGCCTGATAAAATAAATACGGCATGAATAAAAATCATTAAGTAGATTTCTTCTGATGTTTTTGAGTCAACATCAATAAAAGCTTCTAGCAAACCGATACTTGAAATAGCAACAATTGAGGCAATAAGTTTTAATTTTAAACCTGAAAAATCTAGTTTACCCATCCATTCTGGCTTATCTTCAGACTTGTTAGCAATATCAATTTTTGAAACAAAGTTTTCATACCCAGCAAATATAACCATTAAAACTAAGTTCCCAACAAGAGCTAAGTCAACAATGTGCAATACAAATACAAGAAGTTCATTTAAAGTTAAATCATTTAAGTGTGTAATTTCATAAATGAATAATGCAATAACTTTGTATGTAATTACCAGTAGAGTAAGACAAAGCGCTACGTAAACAGGAGCTAAAGCCCATCTGCTTGAAAACATTGCTCTTTCAAGTAATCCTTCAAAAACTCTACGCATAAATAATAAGTAATTTTTAAATAATATTTGTCAATTAAATTTTACTATTTACCCCATTTATAAGTAAGTAAATCATATTTTTTTGCAAAATTAAGTAATAATTTTTTTGTATCTGGATCTAAAGGTTTAATTGGATCTCTACAAAAATCTGATTTTATTACCCCACCTTCTTTCATTACTGTTTTTGTAGCTCTGAAACCGCATTGTCTATTTTCAAAATTTATTAAAGGGAGAATATTATTATACACTTGTTCAGCTTTATCTTTTTCATTATTCCAAAAATGATCAATAATTGGAGCAATTTTTTCTGGAAGTAATGCTGAACTCATACTACCAGAAATTCCAGCTTCTAAGTCTGCATACAAAGTAATACTTTCTTCTCCATCGAAAGGGGCATCTAATCTTTCACTACAATTATTAATAAGAGCTCTTATTTTTGAAGCAGCTTGAGCACTTTCAATTTTAAAACATGTTAAATTCTCAATCTCATTTATCATTTTTGTCAGTAACGGAACTGAAAGATCAATTCCAGATAAAGGCGCATCTTGAATCATAATTGGTATACCTACTTCAGAAATTTCATTAAATTGTTCAAATATTTGATCTGGGTTACCCTTTAGCAATGCACCATGATATGGGGGCATCATCATAATGATATCAGCACCAAGTGATTTTGCTAATTTTGCTCGAGGTCGAACAATATCTGTTGCAAAATGGCTTACTGTAACTATTGTTTTGACTCTTCCGTCAATTTTTTTCATACATAGTCTTGTTAATTTTTCTCTTTCATCATCTGAAAGTAAAAATTGCTCTGAGTAATTAGCAAGAATACATATTCCTTGAACTTTCTGATCTACCATACAGTCCAGAACCCTTTCCATTCCATCGTAATCAACTTCACCATTGTCATGAAAAGGTGTGGGTGCCACTGGCCACATTCCGAAATATTTATATTTTGAAATCATTTTATATAATTAGTTTTTAAGCGGAATTGATGTTTTTGCTATATCTTTCTTTAAATAATTTTCTCTGTAAGTGATTATAAGAACTGATATAAATACTAAAATTGCTCCAATCCAGGTAAAAAAATCTGGTAAAGAGCCGAAAATAATAAAACCTAAAAAAGATGCAAAAACTAATTGGGTAAACCATACCGGCTGAATGATTGATAAATCTGATAATTTATAAGCATTATTTATACAAAGATGTAAAACAGTACCTACAATTGCAGCAAGAAGAGTATAAATCAGTGATATAACAGACGGGGTATTCCAATAAATAATTGCTAAAGGTAAAGTAAATAAAGTTACAAAAGTATATTGAAATGTAAGAATTGTCATAGCAGAGTCATTTTTTGACATGAATTTAGTAATAATAATAACACAAGACCATAATAAAGCTGATGCTAAAACCATATATACACCAATATTAATTTCTATAAATCCAGGACGTAAAATAATTAATGTTCCTATGAAACCTAATATTAATGAAAAAGTACGTATTAAATAAATTCTTTCACCTAAAAATATTACACTTAGTATTACTACAAGAATTGGACTTAGAAAACCGATAGCTTTAATTTGCTCTAGAGGAATATATGTCAATGCTGCAAATCCAAAAATCATCATTGGAACATTAATAATACATCGTAAAATATGTAGTTTGAAATTAATTGTATTATAAATTTTAAAGTTTGATTGAAAAATAATAGGTGTAATTAATAATAATCCAAAAAAAAATCTCAAAAAACCTATGGTAAAAACATTTGAGTCTTCTTGTGCTAATTTTAAAAATACTGACATCAAAACTGCACAAAATGAAGCAATTAAAGCTAACATTATAGCTTTAAAATTTTTAGACATTAATATTTTTTAAACAAAAGGTATTTCGCAAATTTCACCAGTATGTAAATTGTTATCAATGATTATATTAAATTGATCTTTTTTCAAAAAATATGGATTTAATATCATTGCTATTCCGATTACCTTTTTAAAAGTTGGTGAATAACAAGCGGATCTAATTTCTCCTATAATTTTATCATCAATAGTTAAATTAATTGCAGATCTTAAATTTATTTTATCAGCATTAATTTTAACACCCATTAATTTTTTTTTAATTCCAGATTTCTTTATTTGTATTAATTTTTCTTTACCTAAGAAGTTAATATCATTATCTAACTTAACGAACTTATCCATACCACATTCCAAAGGATTATCATTAATATCCATGTCATTTCCATAAGATAGCAAGCCACTTTCAATTCTTTCAATTAAATGTGGGCATCCTGGTTTTACGTTAAATTCTTTACCTTCTTCAAAAAACAAATCATATAATTCTAAACCAGATTGAGAGTCCTCAACATAAATTTCTACACCACCCTGTTTTGACCAACCTGATCTAGCTATTAAATGTTTAGAATTATTAAAATTAAAATATTTAAAATTGTAAAATTTTAAATCTAAAATTTCTTTACCAAAAATTTTCTCTAACAAATTAAAAGCTTTAGGACCTTGTACAGCCATAATATTAACATCAGGCTCAGAAATGGAAACTTCAAATTTTTTTCCTATTGCAAGCCCTTTGGCAAATAACATTACATCTGAATCAGCAATTGATATCCACCACTTTTCTTGATTAAATTTCAAAATAACAGGATCATTTATCATTCCACCATTTTCATCAATTATTGGACAGTAGTAACATTTGCCCTCTTTAGCCTTACTTAAATCTCTACAAGTCATTAATTGAACTAATTGATACGCGTCCTTACCTTTAATTTCTATTTGTCTTTCTGCTGCCACGTCCCATATCTGAACGTAATTTTTTAAATGATTATATGTTTCTTCAATACTATCCTGAAATGCAGCGGGAAGTAGCATATGATTGTATATAGTATAAGAAGTAACTCCCTGATTTTCAATTCGGGAAGAATAAATAGTACTTCTTAATCTTCTTGATTTGGCAACATATTGATTATGCATTGAAACCTCGTATAAATATTTGTATTAATTTAGTCTACATCTAATTATACTAAACACTATTAATTAATTCAGATAAAATAATTATAAGCAAAGTATAAAGACAAAAGAACTAATATAATTGCTACCCAAATAGATAAGTTTGTAAAAAAAGTTTTTAAATTATTATTAGAACTCAAGAAAGAGGGAAAGACCAACAAAAGTACCCCAATCATATAAATAATTGGAACAATTTGATCCATTTATTAGTATTTATCCTTATCGATTAATTCACTAACGAGATAATTACCGTATCCTTTTTTAGATGCATCTCTGTAAAATGATTTTGCTATTTTTGTAAGTTTATTTGCATTAGGCAAATCAGAGACAAGATCATTAATATAATAAAGGTCTTTATATGTATTATTAACTGAAAACACATAGCCTTTATAATTTCCTTTTATTGCCTTACCAGCTATTCGATCTAATGCTCCAGAATTTCCAGATCCAAGTTTTGCTACTTCACATAATAATTTAATATCAACATTTAATTTTTTTGCAGATTTAAAAAATTCTATAACACTAGTGGTAGTCATTAATGATAAAAAGTTAGACAATAATTTTGCAGAAGATGCCTTAGATACATCGCCAAAATTAAAAACTGACTTACAAAAAGAATTAAGGTACTTTTTACATTTTAAAAAATTACTTTTTTTACCTCCGTAAATGCCGCCAAGTATTCCTTGTTCACTTTGAACTGGACCACCCATAACTCCACAAAAATTATAATCGATATTTTTAGATTTAAAAATTTTATTCATTTCTGATGCACCTTTTTTATCATGCGTGGTAAGATCAATAATAATTGTTTTTTTATTTATGAAATTCTTAATTTCGTTAGCTACCTTAAGTGCAATTGGGGTATTAGTTACACAAAGCATTAAACAATTTAAATTATTATTTTTTAATTCTTTGTAAGACTTTAATTCTATTGCTCCTAATTTTACTAATTTATTTATTGGTTTTCTATTTTTATGAGCAAAAATAAAAACATTGTGTTTTCTTAATAAGTTTTTAACCATTCCGTAACCCATATATCCAACACCAATAAAGCCTACCTTAGTCATTAAAATAACTATAAATAAAATATCTAATTTTTAAAGATTTTTATATTAAATTGATTTTTTGGATGCGCGAAAAGAAACGAATGCAACAATTATCAAAAGTGGAATACAAAGTATATTTAGTATTTTCCAGTTAGAATAATATAAAAGAAAACCAGCAGATAAAGCTCCTATACCCTGTGTAGAAAAAACAATAAAATCATTTAAACCTTGTGCGGTAAACTTATCTTTTTCTTCGTAAGAAACAACTAACAAACTAGATCCAGAAACAAATAAAAAATTCCAACCTATTCCAAGTAATATCAAACCCACCAAATATGAATAGTAAAAATCAAATGATGTATTAATAATTATACTCATAAATAAAATAATCACACCAGAATAAATTATATTAGTATTTCCAAATTTTTTTACTAGATCTCCAGAAAATAATGATGGCAGGAACATTCCTATAACATGAAATTGTATAACTATACTTGTTTGAAATAAGGTAAAGTTATTCACTAAATGCATATGTAATGGTGTTGCTGTCATGATAATTGCCATTATAAAATAACCAAATCCTGCGCTAATAATAGATTGTAGAATTTTTATATTTTTTAATAGAGAGACAATAGTTTTGTACTGGAATTTACTTTTATTTTTAATATTTTCATTGTCCTCATAAAATAAAAGAATAAAAATTGGAATTATAGCTGTTATAGATAAAAATATATAACTGCCAAGAAACAGGTAATCTGGGAAATAATCTTTAAAGTATTCAGAAAAATTAGTAGACAATAAAGCTGATATAATCCCTAACAACAAAATTATAGATATAGACCTTGGAATATATTCCTTAGAAACTGACTCTGATGCCGCAAACCTATATTGATTACTAAATGCTTGAGAAGATCCAATTAAAAAATTTCCTACAGCAAAAATAATAAAGTTCTGATTATATATTGATAATGAACATAATGATAATGCGAAAGTACTTAAAAAGGAAGAAAATATAAAACCTTTTTTCCTACCCCAAATACTCATTAATTTTGAAGCAATTGGAGCAGACAATGCTATCCCAATAATCATTAATGTCATTGGCAAGGTAGCTAATGAATCTTTTAACATTATTTTTGAAGTTATTATTCCCCCTAATAAAACAACAATCATTGGTGGAAAAGCTGCAATCATAGAAGATAAGCAAATAACGATAAAATTTTTGTTAAACATTATTAAATTGATTTATATTTCGTTATATTAATTTTAATATAAGTCACTCTTTTGTTTACACTTTTATATTTTTATTATTTAGTAGATCAATAATCACTATTACGATAAAAATAATAATGGTTTCAAGTCATGATTTTCTAAAAGATAAAAGAAATAATAATATAAAAATTTATATAAATGGGAAATTTTATAAAAGAAAAGATGCTAAAATATCAGTTTTTGATTCATC
>CACNPW010000020.1 GCA_902622475.1 uncultured Alphaproteobacteria bacterium
AAACACAGAAAAGAAAATTATCAAGAGCAGCACTAGAAACATTATCTATAATTGCTTACCAACAACCAATAACAAGATCAGAAATTGAAAATATTAGAGGTGTTCAAATGGGTAGAGGCTCTCTAGATCATTTGATGGAAATAGGATGGATACGTCCTTCAGGTAGGAAAAGTATACCTGGTAAACCTACTTTATGGTCTACCACAGATTTGTTTGTTGAACATTTTGGATTGAATAGTTTATCCGATTTACCTAATAAAGAGGAGCTAAAGGCAAGTGGTTTTCTAGATAAACGTGCTGCGATTGCAACTATAAGTGATCTTGCTAAAAATGATGAAAATTTACAAAGTAATGATAATTTTGAACAAGATTATGAAAATAATATTGATGATTTTATTCAAAATACTTAGTTAACTTATTACTTCTTGTTTTTTTCCTATAGTTTCCGTATAAGCCCCTTATGACACCTAGTATTTGGCAATTATTAATCGTACTCGTTATTGTTCTACTTCTTTTCGGTAGAGGTAAAATACCTCAACTTATGGGTGATATGGCAAAAGGAATCAAATCATTCAAGAGAGGTATGTCTGACGAAGAAAAAAAAGAAGATAAAAATTTAGAGAATAAAAACGACGAAGAAAAGTAAATATAATGTTTACTTTTGGTTGGAGTGAAATTTTCTTAATTGGGATAATAGTTGTTGTTGTTATTGGACCAAAAGATCTTCCAAAATTCATTAAACAAGTTGGATCTTTTACTAAATATATTAAAAAAATGTCTTCTGAATTTAAGTCATCTATAAATGAAATTGCTGAAGATGAAGAAATTAAGGAATTAGCTAAATCAGTTAAAGAAGTAAAAAAAATAAAAGACGGCATTAATATCAAAAAAAATTTTGAAAATGAGATTAAAGAAGTTCAAGAAACAGTAAAAATGACCGAGAATGAATTTTCAAAAAAAAATTAATTTATTATTTTTGTAATGGCTGAAGAAAAATTTGAAGAAATGTCTTTAATAGGTCATCTCACTGAGTTACGAAAAAGACTTTTATGGAGTTTTTTATATATTTTATTAATCTTCATTGTTTGTTTTTACTTTGCAGATGAATTATTTGCCTTTTTAGCTAGTCCTCTAGTAGAACTATTTGATAAAGATAAAGGTCAAGGTTTTATTTATACAGCTTTACAAGAAGCTTTTTTTACAGAATTAAAAATAGCTTTTTTCTTTGCTTTATTTTTTTCATTCCCATTAATTGCAATACAAATATGGAGATTTATTGCACCAGGATTATACAAAAAGGAAAAGAGAGCTTTTTTACCCTATTTAGTTGCAACACCAATTTTATTTTTTGCAGGTGGATCAATGGTTTATTATATTATTGCGCCATTGGCATGGTCTTTTTTTCTATCTTATCAAAACCTTGGTTCTAGTGGAGTTCCTATTCGATTAGAAGCTAAGATGGGAGAATATTTATCCCTTATGATGCGATTTATTTTTGCTTTTGGTTTAGCATTTCAGCTTCCTGTTGTTTTATCTTTAATGGCAAGAGTAGGGATGGTTACTTATGAATCACTTAAAAAATTTAGAAAATATGCAATTGTATTAGCATTTTTATCGGCAGCATTCTTAACTCCGCCTGATCCTTTTAGTCAAATAAGTTTAGCTCTGCCAATTATATTTTTATACGAAGTTTCAATTTATATTGCAAAACTAATACAAAAAAATAAAGATAAGTAATGCATAATATTAATTTTATCAGAGAAAATCCAACAGAGTTTGATAATTATATGAAACAAAGAGGTGAACCTCCAATATCAAATAAAATATTAGAACTAGATAAAGTTAAAAGAGAAACTCAGACTGTTCTTCAGAACCTTTTAGCAGAAAGAAACTCTATTTCTAAAAATATTGGTAAACTTAAAAGTGAAAATAAAGATGCTTCATCAGAAATGAATAAAGTTGATGAAATTAAAAATAAAATTAATAATTTAAAGGAACTTGAGACTATTAAAGATGAGGAGCTAAAAACTATCCTCTCAAGACTTCCAAATATAGCTGATAAGACTGTACCTATAGGAAGCAATGAAGCAGACAATACAAAATATAGAGAATGGGGTGAAAAACCAAAATTTGATTTTAATCCTAAAACTCATTTTGAATTAGGAGAAAATTTAGGTTTAATGAATTTTGAAACTGCATCTAAATTATCAGGATCTAGATTTGTTTTATTAAAAAATCAACTCTCTAAGTTGGAAAGAGCAATAGCAAATTTTATGTTAGATAAGCATACGAATGAAAATGGTTATATTGAATATAATTTACCTTTTTTGGTTAAAGATTCTGCTCTTTTTGGAACTGGGCAATTACCTAAATTTGGTGAAGATTTATTTACTGCTGGGGAAGACCATTGGTTAATACCAACTGCTGAAGTTCCTTTAACAAACATGGTTAGAGAGGAAATACTTAACCAAAATCAATTACCCATGAGAGTAACTTCTTATACCCCATGTTTTAGATCAGAGGCTGGTGCTGCTGGTAAGGATACGCGTGGTATGTTAAGACAGCATCAATTTACTAAAGTTGAATTAGTTTCAATAGTAGAGCCGCAGCATTCACAAGATGAACTAGAAAGAATGCTTGAAAGCGCTGAGAGTATTCTTCAAGATTTAAATATTCATTATAGGATTATGACTTTGTGTACTGGTGATATGGGCTTTTCAGCATCAAAAACATACGATATTGAAGTGTGGCTTCCAGGTGAAAATACTTATAGAGAAATTTCAAGCTGCTCAAATTGTAATGATTTTCAAGCTAGAAGAATGAATACAAGATATAAATTAGAAAATAAAAATATTTTTGTTCATACACTTAATGGATCCGGCTTAGCAGTAGGAAGAACACTAATTGCTATTCTTGAAAATTATCAAATGAAAGATGGAAATATTAAAATTCCAGAAGTTTTGAAAAAATATTTCAATAATTCTGATACTCTTATCTAGTGCTTGATGTAAGGAAAATAAGATTAATACTCGAGTTACGAGAGTCAGGTATTAGTAATGCTGAAGTTCTCTCTGCAATTGAAAAAATTCCAAGAGAAAAGTTTATTAGTGAAGCTTACAGAAATCAAGCTTATGAAAATATAGCTTTACCAATTGAAAATAATCAAACAATTAGTCAACCCTACGTTGTAGCAAGGATGACTGAATTACTTGATGTTAAAAGTAACCACAAGGTATTAGAAATAGGCACTGGTAGCGGATATCAGTGTGCAGTATTATCAATCTTGGCAAGGCGTGTGTACACTATTGAAAGAATTAAAAATTTACATGAAGGTTCTAACAATATTTTTGAGAAATTAAAATTAACTAATATTGTTTCAAAATACGATGATGGTAATAATGGTTGGATTGAACAAATACCTTTTGATAGAATAATATTTACAGCAGCATCAAAAAAAATAAATAATGAAATTTTTTCTCATATTGAAAATGAAGGAATTATTGTTTGTCCTATTGTTAAAAATAACAAGCAAATACTAGTAAAATATATAAAACAAAATAATAAAATTATTACTGAACAATATGATGATGTTTTATTTGTTCCAAATCTTCAAGGTGTAGTATAGCTACTTTGAATATTTCGAATTTTATTTGAAGAATAAAAATAATATAAGATACCAATTATCCAATGAACAAGAGTTAACCCAATAAACATATAGATATAGTTTTCTTCTATAAAATTATTTACAAATAATATTACAATTATAGGCACTAATACAAACCTAAGTATGGCCATATACATTACTATTATTGCTTTTTTTACGCCTTGGAATGAAGCATTAGAAATAAAGAAGAATGGAAAAGCCGGAAAACCAAGTGCGTATATTTTAAGATATATTGATCCATAGTAAATTACTTCTTTATCATCAGTAAATAATCTCATTGAATCTTCTGCAGTTATAAATAAAATTAATCCTGCGATAGTTAATATTATTACACCAGTAATCATAGCTTTATTGTAAGTTTCTAAAATTCTTTCATAGTTTTTAGCACCAAAATTCTGACCCACAATTGCGGTTACTGCTGTACTTAATCCTAACAAGGGTAAGAAAAGCAGTTGTTCGTATCTTCCAGCTGAGGAAAAACCTGCAATTGCATCATTACCAAAACGACTGACAAAAAATAATAATATATATGATCCGAGAGCAATCATCATCAATCCTAATGCCGCTGGAATAGCCTGAAATGAAATTTCCTTAATTAAACTTAATTTAGGAATTAAATAATTATTTTTAAAGTTTTCAAAAATCTCTGTTCTATAAATTTTATATAATAAATATAACAGACCAATTATTTGAGACAGTATGGTAGCTATTGCTATTCCAGTTATACCCATTGGCATAAATAATTCAAAATTAATTATTTTTCCTGTAATTAATATTGGATTTAAAATTATATTAAGAAAAAAACTAAAAATTAAAACATTTCTATAACTTTTAGTATCTCCTTGAGCTGATAAACAAGAATTACATACCATGAGTAAAAGAATTATGACTGATCCTAAATAAATTACGTTCATATACAATGATGAAAGTTTAAGGGTTTTTGGATCATCATTTATAGATCCTAAAATTATGTTCCCAAAATAAAGTCCAAAAATAGTTATAGCTAAGCCTACTAAAATTGTTACAACAAAAGATTGTGAAAATGCATGACTTGCTTTTTTAATATTTTTTTCTCCTAAAGAATTAGCAACATTACTTGTTGTAGCTATGCTTAGTCCTATTCCAAGTGCAATAATTATAAAATATACAGGAAATGTTTGACCAATAGCTGCTAAAGCTGTTTCAGAAATCATTCTACCTGCGAAAATAGTATCAACTAAAGAATAGAGATTATTAAATATAGTTCCAATTGAGGCTGGCAAAGCAATTTTTATAAATAACTTATAGATATCTTCATCAAGTAAATTAATTTTTTTCATATTTATAAATATCTTAATTTAAACCTAGTACTATTTTTCTCTTGTTTTAAAATATCTTGAATTTCGTGTATTACCTCTTTGAGGTTTTTCATTATAGATCTATTTGAAAAATTTATTAATAATAAGCCACTTCCTTGCATTCCAACATTGTCTCCATATTTCATAATAGGAACTTCAACATTGATAATATTACTTATACCTTTTTTTCTAATATTCTGAATAAAGGAGTCATTTTCCAAAATATTCAAAACTGGATACCATATTATGATTTTGGAATTTGAAAATAAATTATCAATATTATTTAGTATCTTTTCTACTTTTTCAAAATCATCCTTTATTTCATATGATGGATCTATAAATACAAAATAATTCTTTTCTTTATTAACTTTATTAAATATGAAGTTAAATCCATCAGCATTTAAAATTTTAGCATTGGTATATTTGTTTAAGTTTTTTTTTAATAATTCATATTCATTATTGTGTAGTTCACAAAAAAATAATTTATCTTTTTCATTAGCTATGGACGAAATAAATATAGGTGATCCAGGATAAAAATTATTTCTTCCAGTAATTTTAGAAATAGTTGAAAGATAATTTCTAATTAAAACATTATTACCTTTGTAATTTTGTATCTTTTTAATTCCTTCTTTATACTCTTTATTTTTATCCATATACTTTGATATATATTTATAAATTCCATTACCAGAATGAGTATCAACATAAATTATTGAATTATTTACCTTTTTTTCAAGATTATATAAGTAAAGCATTATAATGTGTTTCATAACATCTGCATGATTTCCAGCATGATATCCGTGTTTATAGCTAAGCATAAAAATAAAAAAAATTGTTGAAATTAATTTCTTATTAGTTATTTAAAGTATTAAATTAATCAATATACAATATTTATATAAGTTAAATAAATTTAATCCCCCAATAATAAATAAGGAGAATAAAATATGCCAAGTGGTAAAATTAAATGGTTTAATCCGACCAAAGGTTATGGATTTATAGAAAATGATGATGGAGGAAAAGATGTTTTTCTTCATGTTTCAGCTTTAGAAGCTGCTGGTATTGATACTTTAGAAGAAGGTATGCCAGTTGAATTTGAAATCGGTGAAAACCGTGGAAAAGAAAACGCTATTAATATTAAGAAAAAATAATATTTAATTGAATTCAAACAAACTTTTAGAATGGATTGGCGTAACTACAGCAATCCTTTATTCCCTACTAGTTGCATTTAACATTGGATTAGAATTTATTGGTTTTTCATTATTATTGCTATCAGCAGTGTTAATTGGAATCTGGGCCTATAAATTAAAACACAATGGAATATTGTTTTTACAATTTTTTTACGCTGGTGCAGGTATTATAGGAATGTATAGATGGTTTGGATAAAAATATTTTTTTTATTTTTACTTTTATATTCTTCAATTGCATATTCTTCTGAATTAAATGAAGAAGAAGAAATGTACTTTAATTTTGTTGATTTAAATAATGATGGAGTTATTTCCTATGAAGAAATTCAACAATCATTAAATTTACTCTTTCAAATTATAGATCTGAATCAAGATAATAAAATTTCTCAAAATGAGATAAATGAATTAAAAGGCATAATTGAAACTTTAAGATGAGTATTTGGGGAAGAGTTATAGGCGGAGCAGCAGGATTTGCTTTAGGAGGACCTATAGGGGCTATCTTAGGTGTAATGGCTGGTGGTGCTTTTGACAGAAGATCTAAATCAAAATCATCATTTAACTTCAATCGAATAAATAATAATCAAAAACAACAAATTTTTACATTAAGTTTTATTATTCTAGCTGCAAAATTAGCTAAATCAGATGGCATTGTATCAGATGATGAAATAAGAGCATTTAAAGAAAAATTTAAAGTTCCAAAATCTGAAATTCCTAAAGTTGCAAAAATATTCAATGAGGCAAAAAAAGATACGTATGGTTATAAACAAATAGCAAATCAAGTAGGAGATTTATTTTCAGCTAATAAAATTTTATTGGAAGAATTATTAAATAATTTATTTTATATTGCTGCATCTGATGGAAAGATATCTATTAGTGAAATAGATTTTTTAAGATCAATTTCTAAATCGTTTAAATTTAGTGAAAAAGATTTTCAAAGAATTTTTCAATCAAATTTAAAAAATAGTGAATCTGATCCTTACAAAATATTGGGTGTGAATAGATCAAGCACTGATAATGAGATAAGAAAAAAATGGATAAAATTAAATAAAGAACATCACCCAGATAATTTAATTGCCAAAGGTATGCCTAAAGAATTTATTAAACAATCTAATAAAGAATTAGCGGCTATTAATATTGCTTACGATAAAATTAAAGAAATTAGAGGAATTTCTTGATACCTAAAGATTTATCTGTCGATAATATTAGTAAAATTTATAAAAAAATTAGACCATTTATTAATCAAACCCCTTTTTTAAAATGTCCTGATGATATTGATAATTATTTTTCTACAAATTTATTTTTTAAATGCGAATTTTTACAAAAATCTGGTTCATTTAAGGCAAGAGGTGCTATTAATAATATAATTTCTCAAGATCAGAATAAATTTAATAAAGGAATTACAGCAGTTAGTGCTGGAAATCATGCGATCGCTGCTTCATTTGTGGCCAATCAATTTAAATTGAAAAATAAAATTTTCTTATACGAAAGTGCAAATAAATATAGAGTTCAAACTTGTAAAAATTATGGTGCTAACATTATTTTTACAAATCCAAAACAAGCTTTTCTTGATGCTGAAAATGCTAAAAATGAAGGTTATTATTTTATTCACCCTTTTGACGGCCCATTGACATTACAAGGTAGTGCTACCTTGGGATTAGAAATTGTAGAATATTTAAAATTAATTAATACTAAAATTGACAATTTACTAATTTCAGTTGGAGGAGGGGGATTAATAAGTGGTGTTTCATCGTATATAAAACAATTTTATCCTAAGATTAAAATTATTGGTGTTGAACCTGAAAATGCTAATGGTTTAAATCAAAGTTTAAGAGCTAACAAACCACTAAATAATATTAATGTAAATAGTATTGCTGACAGTCTTTCAGCACCTTTACATATGCAATATTCTTTTGATGTAGCAAAAGAAGTAATTGATGAAATGGTAACTGTTTCTGATGATGAAATGAAAAAATTTATGGTTTTTTGTTATAAAAAATTTAAGTTATTTCTTGAGCCCGCATGTGTTGCTGGACTTGCTGCTTTAAAATATAAAATCAATAATAATCTTATTGGCAAAAATACAATGGTGATATTGTGTGGCTCAAATATTGATAAAAAAAATTGGTCAGATTTAACTAATTAATCTGGAAAATATAAAATACCACCACTTAAATTTTTTTTCACACCTGTAGTATTTTTATTACTTATTTCTAAATTTTTAAATGATCTCATGCCAATATACGCAAACATTTGAGCCTCTACTAAATCACCATTTATTTTATATTTATCAATAAGTTCAATTTTTTTATTCAGTTTATTCATTAATATTTCTTTGAGTAATTTATTTTTTCTTCCTCCTCCAGTAAGTAAAATTTTTTCAATCTTAAATTTTTTATTTCTTAATAATTCTTTAAATCCAATATAAGTCATGTAGTTAGCAGTCATTAGTGCATCATATTTGTTTAATTTAATTAGCTTCTTAAAGTAATATCTAAAATAATTTCTATCTAATGATTTTGGGAACTTTTTCTTAAAGAATTTATCTTTTTTAAATTTTTCGATTAATTTATTATCAATCTTACCTTTTCTTGCAAAATTGCCATCATTATCAAATTTTTTTTTAAAAAAATAATTGCAAAGATCATCACTTAAGCAATTTGCAGGTCCTATATCCGATGATAATAATGTTCTTGAAACTACAGTTGAAAAATTTGCTATACCTCCAAGATTTACTATAATCACTTTTTCCTTAAATTTTTGTATTAAAAACTTATGATAATATGATCCAATTGGTGCTCCTTGACCACCATTTTTAATATCATTATCTCTTAAATTACTTATAGTTTTAACTTTAAGATTTTTTGCAATTTTTTTTCCATTTCCTAACTGAATTGATATTTTATTTGATGGGTCGTGGTAAACAGTCTGTCCACTAATTGATATTAAATCGATATTTTTTTTATTAATTTTTTTTTGTTTAAGAAATAAAATTATTTTCTTTTCTAAAATATCTGTAACTAAATCATCTTTTTTTAAAAAATATTCTTTAATTTTATTATTAGTTTTTGGTTTATTTAATATTAGATTGTTTATTGTATTTTGATAATTTTTATCAAATTTATATGATTTTTCACATTTAATTTTTACAAAGTCAGTCCCATTTGTATTAATCAAACTGATATCAACACCATCCATTGACGTGCCTGTCATAACTCCTAAGACATTAAGTTTTGAATTTTTACTCATTTTTAATCAAATTTAATTTTACACATTTTATTAACAAACATATCAACAAAAAAAGATTAATTAGTTTTAAAAATACATTTTTTTATTGATTGATAAATAACAAATAGATAAATTATTTTTTAATTATTACACGCAAAGGTAATAATCAATTTAATAAAAGGAAACGATTATTAAATTGTATCGGGAGGAAATGCACGATACACAAAAGGGACCTAGCTTGCTGGGTCCTTTTTTTTGTTTTATAGACAAATCTAATAAATAAAGTATCAGACATTCATAATGATAACAAATTATGAAAGAATTTTAGATATTATTTTAGATGATCTTATACCATTAACAAAAATTTCAATTAATGAAGGAAATAAAATATTTGGTGGATTTATTGTTAGAAAATCTGACCTAAGTCTTGTTTGTCTAGGTACAAACCAGGAAATCAAAAATCCTTTATTTCATGGGGAAATTTCAACTCTTTTTAATTTATTTGAAAAAAAACTGTTTAATACAAAAGATTATTATTTCATAAGTACACATCAGCCTTGTTCTATGTGTTTATCAGCTATAACGTGGGCCGGATTTGACAATTTTTATTATTTTTTTTCTTATACTGACACAAAAGAAGGTTTTCATATTCCGCACGATCTTAAAATTTTGACGGAGGTGTTTAAGATCAAAGATGGTAAATACAATGTTAATAATGATTATTGGGAGAGTTACTCAATTTTATCAGAAATTAAAAGATTAGGCATAGGGGACTCATTATTAGATAAAATTTATCAGATCAAAGAAGAGTACCAAAAAATGTCAGAAATTTATCAAAAATCAAAAATTGATAATAAAATACCTCTAAATTAATTGTTAAATTATAAAAAAAAGTATACAAATAATTAACGGGAGATACTGAAATTTCAGAGCCGAAGGAGCAACGACCCGGAAACTCTCAGGCACAATGGACCGTTAAAAAAAAACTCTGGAAAAGAGCATTTAGCTCTACCGAAGGTGAAAAGCTCTCAGGTAAAAAGACAGAGGGGTAGCTTGGAGAATTTATTTGAACCAGTTACCAATAGACATTCCGCTGAAAAATTTTCATCAAAATAATGGTGCAAAGATATTGCCATTTGCAGGTTTTAATATGCCTATTAATTATAAAACGGGAATAATTAATGAACACAAAAACGTTAGAAATCATTCTGGTATTTTTGATGTTAGTCATATGGGGCAAATTTTAATAGAAAATAATGAATCTTATTTACATAAATTAGAAAAATATATTCCATTACAATTAAAAAAATTAACTAAAAATAGATCGCATTATTCATTTTTGCTCAATAAAGATGGAGGTGTTATTGATGATCTAATTATTTCAAATATTGATATTAAAGATAAGTCATATTTATATATTGTTTATAATGCATCTCGAAAAAAAGAAGACGAAGAAATATTTATTTCTTGCTCTCCTAATGCAGAAAAAATTTATGAAAAAAATTGTTTATTTGCTATCCAAGGACCTGATTCTATTAATGTTTTAAAAAATATTATTGATATTCCAAATAATATGAATTTTTTTGATATTTTAATAAGTAAATACGATAACAATGAAATAATAGTAAGTAGATCAGGTTATACCGGTGAAGATGGTTTTGAACTTTCTATTCCAAATGAAAGTGCAGAAAATTTAATTAATCTTTTACTTAAAAATGAAAATACAATGCTTTGTGGGTTAGGTTCTAGAGATTCATTAAGACTCGAAGCTGGATTAAGTTTATATGGTCATGAATTAAATGAAAAAATTACACCAATTGAAGCTGGTTTATCATGGGCTTTAGACAAAGAAAGATTAGAAGATAAAAATTTAAATGGAAATAAAGTTTTATCCGATCAATTAAAAAATAAACTATCTAATAAAAAAATAGGTTTAATTTCTACCAGTAAATCAATGCTAAGAGATGGAATGACATTATTCGATAATAATAATAATGAAATTGGCAAAATTACAAGTGGATGTTTTTCTCCCAATCTAAATAAATCTATTGCTATTGGTTATATAATATCTGAATTCAATACTGATAATCCAATTTTTTGTGAAATTAGAAAAAAATTAGAATTAGTAAAAATTAATAATCTACCTTTTGTAAAAAAAAATTATAAAAAAAATGGGAGCATATATGAGTGAAAAAAAATACACAAAAGATCATGAATGGGTTTCAATTGAAAATGAAATTGCTACAATTGGTATTAGCAATCATGCCCAAGAATCTCTTGGTGATATTGTATTTATTGAATTACCTTCAGTTGGAAATTCGGTAAAAGCAAAAGATGAAATATGCGTTGTTGAATCTGTAAAAGCAGCTTCTGATATTTATGCTCCAATAGATGGTGAAATAATTGAAGTGAATAATAATCTAGAAAATGATGCTGCTATTATTAATCAAGATGCAGAAAACGAGGGATGGATTTTTAAAATGAAAATTTCTGATTCAAATCAATATTCTGAACTTATGTCAAAAGATGAGTATAAACAATTTTTGGAACAATAGATGATTGAAATAGATAAATTTGTTAGCAGACATATAGGACCTAGAAATGAAGATATTGGAGAAATGCTCAAATTAATAAACTGCTCCTCATTAGATGAATTAATTGAAAAAACTGTACCTAATCATATCATTTTTAAAAATAAACTTAAATTTAGACCTGGTATGTCTGAGGAGTTTAATAAAATTAATACTCAACTTTTATCTTTAAAAAATAATTTCAAAAAAACTTATATTGGAATGGGTTATTACAACACTATTACCCCTAGTGTTATTTTAAGAAATATTCTTGAAAATCCAGGATGGTACACTGCGTACACACCTTATCAACCAGAAGTAAGTCAGGGCAGGTTGGAAATGTTAATGAATTTTCAACAAATGATAATTGATTTGACTGGAATGGATATTGCAAATGCATCTTTACTTGATGAAAGTACTGCGGCAGCTGAGGCTATGTTGATGGCTTTTAAAATTAAAAAAAGTGCAAAGTTTACTTTTTGTGTGCAAAATAAATGTCATCCACAAACACTATCTGTCTTAAAAACAAGAGCTAAACCCCTAGGTATAAAAATTATTTTTGATAATCCAGATGACGATACATTTGGTTGTTTAATTCAAAATCCAGATACATACGGAGAAATTGCAAATCTCAACGATTTAATAAATATAAATAAATCTCACGATGCGTTATCAATCATAGCAGCTGATATAATGAGTTTGGTAGTTATGAAATCACCAAAAAATTTTGGAGCTGATATAGTTGTAGGAAGTACTCAAAGGTTTGGAGTTCCAATGGGTCTAGGAGGTCCACACGCAGCATATTTTGCAACATTAGATGAATATAAAAGAATGATACCTGGGAGACTAATTGGTGTATCAGTTGATCGTACTAATAAAAGATCTTACAGAATGGCTCTTCAAACGCGTGAGCAACACATTAGAAGGGAAAAAGCTACAAGTAATATATGTACTGCACAGGCCTTATTAGCAATTATATCTGCCTCATATGCAATATATCATGGTCCAACTAGATTAAAAAATATTGCTGAGGACATTCATTATAAGTCTAGATATCTAAAAAAATCATTAGAGATATTAAATTTTGAAGTAAAATCTATAAATTATTTTGATACCTTATTAATAAAAGATACAAAATCTAAATACTGGGTAAATAAATCTATAGACAATGGTATAAATTTTAGATTTGTAAATGACGATCATTTTTCAATTTCCTTAGATGAAACTACATCACTACAAGATGTAGATAATTTAATTAAATTTTTTAATGAAAACAATAATGAAATATACGCAGAAGAAATTGAAAGTAAAATTGAAGATTCGATTTTCAAAAATGATTTAGATAGAAAAGACAAAATATTAACTCATCCTGTATTTAATATCTATCATTCTGAAACAGAAATGATGAGATATTTAAAAAAATTGGAAAATAAAGACGTTGCTTTAAATAGATCAATGATACCTCTTGGATCTTGTACTATGAAATTAAATGCTGCATCTGAAATGCTTCCAATTACTTTACCAGGTTTTTCAAATGCGCATCCATTCTTAGAGCCCCATCAACGTGAGGGATATAATGAAATGATGAGTGAATTAATATCGATGTTAAAAGATATTACTGGTTTTGATGCAGTTTCACTTCAACCTAATGCAGGAGCACAAGGTGAGTTTGCTGGTTTATTAGCTATACAAAAATATCATAAGAAAAATTCAGACACTAAAAGAAATATTTGTATAATTCCAAAAAGTGCTCATGGAACTAATCCAGCCAGTGCACAGATGTGCGGCATGGATATTTTAATTGTAAACTGTGATGACAAAGGTAATGTAGATTTAACTCACTTAGATAAAAAAATAGAAGAGGCTGGCGATAAACTGTCTGCTTTAATGATTACATATCCATCAACACATGGTGTATTCGAAGAAAGTATTGTTGAGATTTGTAAAAAAATTCATGATGCTGGTGGGCAAGTGTATCTAGATGGCGCTAATTATAATGCAATGGTTGGAGTAGCTAAACCAGGTAAATTTGGACCTGATGTATGCCATATGAATCTCCATAAGACATTTTGCATACCTCATGGAGGAGGTGGACCTGGAGTTGGGGCTATAGGATTAAAAAAACATTTAGCAGATTTTGCGCCTGGACATCCTATTTTTAAAAATGAAATAGGTTTAACTACTCAAGAGGCAGTTTCTGCAGCTCCATGGGGCAGTGCATCTATTTTACCCATTTCATATTCTTATATTTCTATGATGGGTGACGATGGTTTAAAATTAGCAACTCAAGTAGCAATATTAAATGCTAACTATATTAAAGAAAGATTAAAAAATTATTACCCCATTTTATATACAGGTAAGAATAATATGGTAGCACATGAATTTATTATTGATATCAGGCCATTTAAACAAGAATTAAATATTTCAGATGAAGATATTGCTAAAAGACTAATTGATTACGGATTTCATGCTCCTACAATGTCTTTTCCTGTACCAGGTACTCTTATGATTGAGCCAACTGAAAGTGAATCAAAAGAGGAGCTAGATAGGTTTTGTGAAGCAATGATTTCTATTCATAATGAAATCACTATGATTAGAGATGGTAAATTTGATAAAGTAGACAATCCTATTAAAAATGCCCCACATACAATAGAAGAGGTATCTTCTGATAATTGGGATCATAAATATTCTCGAAAAGATGCTGCTTACCCCCATGCCTATTTAATAAATAATAAATACTGGAGTCCAGTCAGCAGAATTGATAATGTATATGGTGATAGAAATTTATTTTGTGTTTGCCCTCCAATTGATGAATACGAAGAGGCTAAAACTGGATAATTATTATTTATCAATAAATTAAATTACTTATTTAATAGAAATTATGATTTATGTTAATCTTATATTAGTTTTTTTAGTCTTGGTCGCAATACATGAGTATGGTCATTATATAGTTGCCAGATTATTTAACGCTGAAGTCACTGATTTTTCAATTGGATTTGGCAAACCACTTTTAAAATTTACTGATAAAAATGGCACTACATGGAAATTATCTCCTATTCCATTGGGTGGATATGTAAAAATCAAAGGTCTTGATAATATATTTTCTCCAAACCCTAAAGATGAACAAGGATCCTTTCAATCCCTTACACTTTTTCAAAAGATATTAGTACTTTTAGCAGGAAGTATTTTTAATATTCTTAGTGCATGGTTTGCTCTTTTCTGCATATTTTTCTTTTTTGGAATTATTAGTTTAATGCCGATTATTGGATCAGTTAGTGAAAATTCATCAGCATTTGAAAATGATCTTAGAGAAGGAGATAGAATACTTGAAATAAATAATATTAGTATTGAAGAGTTTTCTGATATCCCAAAAGCAATTGCAAATAACCAAAGTATAAATATCTTAATAGAGAGAAATAATCAGATAATTGAAAAAAATTTTGATCTAAAATTTAATGAAGAATTAAATAGGTATATTATAGGAATATCTTCACCTCAAAATCCTATTATTGATAAGTATAATTTAATTGATTCAATTAAAAACTCATCTTTATTTATACCAACATATTATGCTGCTTCTTTTACATTTCTTCAACAATCTTATAAAGAAAATACATTAGGAGATCAGTTAGCTGGACCAATAGGGATCGTTAAAAATGCAGATCAAATGATGCTAGATCAGGTTAGAGGAGTTCTATTTTTATTTATTATTATTTCTTTGTTTGTAGGGTTATTTAATTTGCTTCCTATTCCTCTTTTAGATGGTGGTCATATAATCTATTTTATTATTAGAAGAATTTTTTCAAACTCTCTTCCTGAGTTTATTACAAGAGTTTATTTGGCTGTGGGGATAACAATAATATCTTTTCTCTTTATAATTGTGACTTACAACGATATTTTTTATAAATAAATATTATTGGGAGATAAAATGACAAATTTTGAAAAAGTAAAAGAATTTATGAACACTTTTGGTCAAGAAGTAAAAACTAGTGCTGAATTTCCAGAAAATAAAATTGTTGAATTAAGAAAAAAATTGATTGATGAAGAATTTAATGAATTAAAAGATGCAATAAATGATAATGATATCGTTGAAGTTGCTGATGCATTAACTGATATTTTAGTTGTAACATACGGTGCGGGTGCTGCTTTTGGTATAGATCTAGATAAATGTTTTAACGAAGTTCATCGTAGTAATATGAGTAAACTTTCAGAGGAAGGTAAGCCAATTTATAATGAATTTGGTAAAGTGATGAAGGGTCCTAATTATTCACCTCCAGATTTGAAAAAAATAATTTAAATATTTTTTAGAGCATCATCTAAAGACTTCTTTAAATCTAAAATATCTTCAATGCCAATTGAAAGTCTTATTAAGGTATCAGAAATTCCTAATTCATCTCTAATTTTTTTATCAATAGATGCATGTGTCATTATAGCTGGATGCTCAATTAAACTTTCAACTCCACCTAAACTTTCTGCTAGAGTAAATATTTGAATTGTTTCAAGAAATTTTTTTGCTGAACTAATATTACCCGTTAATTCAATTGATAATATTCCTCCAAATCCAGTCATTTGCTTTTTTGCAATTTCATAACTAGGGTTATTTTCCAATCCAGGATAATAAACGTTTTTAATTTTAGGATGTTTTAATAAATAATTAGCAATTTCTAAGGCGTTATTATTGTGCCTCTCCATTCTTACAGCAAGTGTCTTAATTGATCGAATAAGTAAATAACAATCAAAGGGGCTGGGAACAGCACCAACTGCATTTTGAATATATTTAATTTTATCAGCTAAAATTTTATTATCATTTATAATTAATGCGCCACCAATTATATCAGAATGCCCACCAAGGTATTTAGTTGACGAATGTATAATAACATCAGCTCCATTGTTTAACGGTTGCTGATTGTAGGGTGATGCAAAAGTGTTATCACAAACAAGAATAATATTATCATCCTTTAGGCTTTCTCTAATTTTTTTTATATCTATAATTTTTAATAATGGGTTAGAGGGTGTCTCAACCCAAATCATTTTCGTGTTTTCTTTTAGGTGGCCTTGCCAATTATTTTCTTTACTAAGATCGGTATATGTTACTTCCACATCTTGATTTACTGTTTTAATTTTATCAAAAATTCTTCTTGTTCCACCATAAACATCATCGCTACAAATAATTGAATAATTTTTACCTAAAGCATCTGATAATGCAGAAATTGCAGCCATACCTGAGCTGAAAGCATAAGCAAATTTACCTTCTTCTAATTCAACTAATAACTTTTCTAATATATCTCTTGTTGGGTTTCCTGTTCTTGCATATTCATAAGTAAAGTCCCCAGGAGAATTTTGCTTGAAAGTCGATGAAAGATGAATAGGGGGCATTACTGCACCTGTAGTTTCATCAGCACCATGACCTGAATGAATTACTTTAGAATTAAATTTTTTATCTTTAATATTCATAATTACATCCAATCAGCATAAGGTAAATTTCTGGATAATAAGTATTCTTTATTAAACATTTTATCATAATATTTATTTGCATCATCACAAAGTATTGTTACTATTTTTTTACCCGTACCCATTGATTTTGCCAATTTTACTGCACCACATATATTTACTCCAGAACTTAATCCTAGAAATAATCCATCTGTTTTCATAATTTTAAATAGCATTTCCATACATTCTTGATCAGAAACAAAAAAAGATTGATCTACATTACAATTTTCTAAATTTTTTGTTACTCTAGCCTGTCCGATGCCTTCTGTTATTGATTCTTCACCTTTTTTTTCTGGTTTACCATTAGTAAAATGATTAAACATTGATGATCCTTGTGAGTCTGTACAAGCGATGATAATTGCTTTATTTTTTGATTTTAAACCAACACTAACACCAGTTAATGTGCCTCCAGTTCCAATTGCACATGTGAAACCATCTATTTTTCCATCTGTTTGTTTAAATATTTCTGCAGATGTTGTTTTCTCATGAAACTTGTAATTTGCTAAATTTTCAAATTGACCAGCCCAAAAAGTTTTCTTACCTGTTTGTTTTTCAATATCTTTAGCTAATTGCTTTGAGACTTTTTGATAATTTCCAGGATCGGAATATGGTTTTGCATCAACTAAATGAAGTTTTGCACCCATATTTTTAAGTATATCTCTTTTAGATTGAACGGTTATGTTAGGCATTACAATTTCTAGATTATAATTTTTTGCATTACAAACTAATGCTAAGCCTATTCCTGTGTTCCCAAAAGTGCCTTCAACGACAGTTCCACCTGGTTCCAATAATTTTTTTTCTTCTG
>CACNPW010000021.1 GCA_902622475.1 uncultured Alphaproteobacteria bacterium
CAACTGCAGCAGTTAGAAAATATTTTTATGAAAATCCATCAGAATTTGATCCTCGTAAATATTTATTACTTTCTAAGGATGCTATGAAAGAGGTTGTTAAAAGTAGATTGCAAGAATTTGGAACTGCAGGTAATGCTTCTTCAATAGATACTATATCTCTTGGAAATATGGCTACTAAATATAAATCTGGAGAATTTAAAACAATTGTTAATTAGTTAAATTTTTATTGAATTTATTGGATTTTTTCATAAAATTAAATCATGAATAAAGTCACAAAACTTCAAGAGTATCTGTTTGATTTAAATGGATACTTAATAATTAAAAATGCATTAAATAAAAAAGAAATTCAAAGTATCAATAAAATATTAGATAAATTAAAAAAATTAAAAAATAATGAATGGTATGGTTATGCTCATGGGCATAACTATGGAACAAAAGATGGGCTTAATGTTCAACAAATTTATGAGGCTGGGAAACCTTTTCAAAATTTAATTGACCATCCTTCATGGATAAATCATATGATGCATTTTGTTGGAGGAAAAGGAACATTTGATCAACATCATGGACCAGTTTTTATTGATGAGAATTTTGCTAACTTCAGAGGTCCTGGTGAGGCAATAGGAATACATTCAGGACACCACGAGGGACTTCAAAGAAACCACTATAGATACCAAGATGGTAAATTTCATTGTTCTCAAGTGAATATACTGCTTGCATTAAATGATATAGGACCTGGAGATGGTGGAACGGTAATTATTCCTTCCTCACACAAATCAAACATAGAACATCCTGAATTTCAAAAAAATAAAATGAAGCAAGGTAAACTTACATCTGCAGAGATGATGACAGCTTCAAAAGAAATTTACTTAAAAGCAGGAGATGGATTGTTATTTGTTGATTCTTTATGCCATGGATCTGCAAAAAGAACTAATAATGGTGAAAGAAGAATAGTTGTATTTCGTTATGGACCTTCATGGGGTTTTTTTAGACATCCTTATAGACCATCAAAAAAACTTTTGTCTAAACTTTCAAAAACTCAGAGAAAAATAGTTATGCCTCATGAACAAGTACTAACACCGAGTACTTTATAAAATGGAAAAAATTAAATGGGGAATTATTGGTCCTGGAAATATAGCAAATAATTTTGCAGATGGTTTGAAAAGTTCTTACTCAGGTCAACTTGTATCAATAGCAAGTAAAAATGAAGATCGTCAAAAAAATTTTGGTGATAAATATAATATTCATTCTGATTTTAGATTTAATTCTTATGAAGATATAATAAATTCTGAGCATATTGATGCCATATATATTTCTACACCACATAATTTACATGCTGAATGGACAATAAAAGCTGCTGGTAAAGGAAAACACGTGCTTTGTGAAAAACCTGGAGCTGTAAATTTAAACGAGGGAAAAAAAATTATTGAAGCTGTAAAGGAAGCTGGAGTCTTTTATATGGAAGGCTTTATGTACAGGTGTCATCCACAAATCCCGAAACTTTTAGATATAATAAAAAATAAAACAATTGGTGAAATTCATTCAATCGAATGTTCTTTTGGTTATGACACTGGCAAAGTAATTCCTGAATCACGTATATTTAAAAAGGAATTAACTGGTGGAGCTATACTAGATGTTGGTTTATACCCAATTTCTTTTTCTAGATTAATCTCAGGGGTAGCAACTGGTGAAAAGTTTTTAGAACCAAATTTTATTAATGCTGAAGGAAGAATAGGGGATACAGAGGTTGATGAAGTTGCCCATGCAAATTTAGAATTTAAAAACGGAATTAAGGCTAAAGTTTCAACTGCTATAAGAGAAAGTATGAAAAATAATGCTATTATTTTAGGTTCGGATGGTACAATTGAATTAACTGATCCATGGATGCCTGGAAGAAATGGCGGCCCCTACCATGCAAAAATAATAATAAATAAAAATGGTCAGAAAGAAGTAATTGAACTTAAAGGTCCAGAACACCTTTTTTTCTTTGAAGCAGAATTAGCAAGTCAATGTATTGCTAAGGAAAAAATACAACCTCCCCACCCTGCAATGACTTGGGAAGATACTTTAGGGAATCTTAAAGCTCTTGATACATGGAGAGAAATAATTAATTATAAACTACCACAGGATGAAATATGAAATATGGAGAAATAGAAGGTGTAAATAAAAAAATATCGAAACTCGTTATGGGTGTTGATAATCAAAATGATTTAAATGAAGCATCAAAATTATGGGATCATTGGATTGATGTTGGAGGAAATATTTTTGATACAGCATATACATACGGAGGAGGTAATCACGAGAAAATTTTTGGAGAATGGTTAAAGCAAAATAATATTAGAGAACAAATAGTTATCTTAGGAAAAGGAGCACATACTCCAAATTGTAATCCTGAAGCTATATCATCTCAATTAACTGAGTCCTTAGAAAGAATGAATACTGACCATGTGGATATATACATTATGCATAGAGATAATGATGAATATAATGTTGATGAATTTGTTGATGTCTTAAATCAAGAAAAAGATAAGGGTAGAATAAAAGTTTTTGGAGGATCAAATTGGACACTAGATCGTTTTAAAAAAGCTAATAATTGGGCAAAAAATAATAATAAAAATGAAATGTCTATTTTAAATAATAATCTAGCACTTGCAAAAATGATAAACCCACTTTGGAGTGGCTGTCTGTCTTCTAATGACAATGATATATTAGATTATCTTGAGCAAACAAAAAAATCGCATATGTCTTGGTCTAGTCAAGCAAGAGGATATTTTTTAGATGATGAAATTACAAAAAAGATTGAAGAAAAAATTACCAATGACGAAACCTGGAGAGCTCCAGGAGAGCACTCAAGTGGTCCTATAAGTTGCTATGACAGTGAAGATAACAGAGAAAGAAAGAAAAGAGCTATCGA
This sequence comes from uncultured Alphaproteobacteria bacterium, assembly GCA_902622475.1. GTDB lineage: Bacteria > Pseudomonadota > Alphaproteobacteria > HIMB59 > CACPNW01. Next base: position 2,912 of record CACNPW010000021.1, read on the forward strand.
ATTAGCAGAAAAGAAAGGATGTTCAGCACACAATATTGCTGCTAGCTGGACTATAAATCAGTCTTTTCCCTCTTTTGCTCTGATAGGTCCCAGAACTATAAATGAATTAGATACTACTCTACCTTGTCTTGATATTGAACTGAGCCAAGAAGAAATTAATTGGTTGAATCTTCTCTAATATTACTATCAAATTGCGTTAATTTAACTGGTTGACTTTATTGCGCATATATTGAATGACTTGAATAAATTAAATAATGGGAGGAAAAATGAAAAAATTTTTTTCAATACTTTTAACTTTATTTTTACCTCTATCTTTTACTAATGTTTCTAAAGCTGCAGGGCATATGGAAGCTGAAGTTATTCACTGGTGGACATCTGGTGGAGAACAGGCTGCTATCTCTCAATTTGCAGAAGCTTGGCAAGAGATGGGTAATACTTGGATTGATACTGCTATTACTGGTGGAGACAATGCAAGAGGAACAACTGTAAACAGAATTATTGGAGGAAATCCTCCAACTGCAGCGCAGTTTAATATTTCAAAACAATTTGTTGACTTAGTTGAGCAAGGTTTACTTCAATCACTTGAAGAAGTTGCATCTGCAGAAGGTTGGAGAGATTTTATTTATCCACCTGAACTAATCGAAACGTGCGAATTTGAAGGTGAATTTTATTGTGTGCCAGTAAACATTCACAGTTGGCAATGGATGTGGATTAACAACGATGTATACAAACAAGTTGGTCTTCCAGTTCCTCAAACATTTGAAGAATTTTTAGCTGGTGCTCCAACTATACAAGATGCAGGAATTATTCCTTTAGCACTTGGTGGACAAGGATGGCAAGAATCAGGAATGTTTGATGTTGTTGCGTCTTCAATAATGGGCTTTCCTTTAATGCAATCAATTTATAGAGATAAAGATGTTGATGCATTTAGAGATGGTAGATTTGAATCAGTTTTAAATACTTTCAGAGAACTAAATACATTTACTGATGAAGGATCACCTGGAAGATTGTGGAATGATACAACAGCAATGGTTATCGAAGGTAAAGCTGCAATGCAAGTTATGGGAGACTGGGCAAGAGGTGAGTTTGCTGTAGCAGGTAAAGAAGCTATGGTAGATTATTCTTGTGTTATTCCAGGAAAAGAAAAATATGTTGCACTTGGTGGTGATGTATTTGTATTCCCAAAAAACGACGATCCAAAAGTGAAGGATGTACAATTAGCTATGGCTAGTATGATGGTAAATCCAACAGTACAAGCTAAATTTAATAATGCTAAGGGATCATTACCAATGAGACTAGATGTAGATACTTCTGCAGCTGATGCTTGTATGCAAATGGGTTTAGATTTAATTCAAAATCCAGATGCAATTATGAGAGAAAGTGATGATTGGAATACACCTGCATTTACGAGTGCTTGGGATGATATCATTTCTGAATTCAGAAATGATCCTAATTACACTGTTGCTCAAGTGATGGATGATCTTGAAGGTGTTTTAACAAGTGGTCTATAACTTATAATTATCTTAGGGCAGGGTTTACCTGCCCTAATTATATAAAAAATTTATGCCTTTATCTAGAAACATCGCATCAATAATTGCATTACTTCCTATGATCATAATATCTTTAACAGTATTTGTAGGATGTATAATTTATTCTTTTATTTATTCTCTTACGAACTCTAAATTAATTCCTGTCACAAATTTTGTAGGTTTTGATCAATATGAAAGATTATTTAAACAAAGAAAATGGGATGTTGCAGTTGAAAATATTTTTATCTACGGTTTTGTATTCACAATTGGTTGTCTAATTATTGGTTTTCTTCTTGCAGTATTAATTGATCAAAAAATTAGAGGAGAAAGTCTATTTAGAACTATTTTTTTATATCCTTATGCAATGTCTTTCGTTGTAACTGGTTTAGTCTGGAAGTGGGTTCTAAACCCAACCTTTGGATTAGAAAATTCAATGCATATGTGGGGTTTTTCTTGGTTTGAACTTGATTGGTTAGTAAATAGAGATTTAGCAATATATGCTGTTTGTATTGCAGCTGTTTGGCAGGGCGCAGGTTTTGTGATGGTTTTAATGTTAGCAGGTCTAAGAGGTATAGATGAAGATATCTGGAAATCATTAAGTATTGAAGGAGTAGCAAAGTGGAAATCTTATTTATTTGTAATTCTACCAATGCTTAGACCAATGGTTGTTACAGCTATAGTTCTAATTGCTGCCGGAGTAGTTAAAGTTTATGACTTAATTTTAGCGTTAACATCTGGTGGACCTGGTTATGCAACAACTACACCCGCTATGTATGTTATGGAAAATTTTTTTAGTAGAGCTAATTTAGGACAAGCATTTGCAGCATCGATAATTATGTTTATTTCTGTTGTATGCATACTCGCCCCATGGGCATTTTATGAATTTTATTTGAGAAATAAATACGCAGCAAACTAATGAGTTCTATACCTTCAGGTCCTCGTCCAAAATATTTAACAGTAGGAAGGATAGGTATGTATTGTTTCATTTTAGTGTGTGCTTTATTCTTTTTAATGCCATTATATGTAATGGTTATCACATCCTTAAAAGATATGGATGAAATAAGAGCAGCAAATATTTTAAATTTACCTAAAGAACTTAGTTTTTATTCTTGGCCAAAAGCTTGGTCTCAAGCATGTACTGGATTTGTATGTGAAGGTCTTAAACCAGGTTTTTTTAACTCAATTAAAATTACTGTTCCAAGTGTTATTGTGTCTGTTGGACTAAGCGCAATAAATGGATATGCTTTAGCTTTTTGGCGATTTAAGGGAGCATATTTCTTTTTTGGTTTGTGTATGTTTGGTGCTTTTATCCCTTATCAGGTAATGGTTTATCCTCTGCTAAAAATAGAAGATGCATTGGGTATTTATTCCACTCTTCCAGGGATAATTTTAGTACATACTATTTTTGGTATGCCAATATTAACACTAATTTTTAGAAATTTTTATGTCAGTTTACCAATAGATTTATTTAAAGCTGCAAGAATAGATGGAGGTAATTTTATAAAAATATTTCTGTATGTTATTATCCCAATGTCTGCTCCTATAACTATTGTAGCTGTCATTCTTCAAGTTACAGGGATTTGGAATGATTTTCTTCTTGGATTAGTTTTTGCAGGTAGAGATAATCAACCAATGACGGTTCAATTAAATAATATTGTACAAGTAGACTACGGTGTAGCCGAATATAACGTTGATATGTCAGCAACAATTTTAACTTCTCTAGTTCCTCTTTTTGTATACTTTATTTCTGGAAGATGGTTTGTACGTGGAATAGCAGCTGGGGCAATAAAGGGGTGAGTATGAAAAATAGTGTTGAAGTAAAAAATATATCCTTCAGTTATGGAAAAACTGAAATATTAAATGATTTAAGTCTCGATATTAAAGAAGGAGAATTCATGGTTTTACTTGGTCCTTCAGGTTGTGGAAAAACCACCTTATTAAACTGTATAGCCGGTCTTTTGGATTTGACGAATGGACAGATTTGGATTGAAGATGATAACGTTACATGGAAAGAACCTAAAGATAGACACATAGGGATGGTATTTCAATCTTACGCATTGTACCCAAGTATGACTGTTGAGAAAAATTTATCATTTGGATTAAGAATGATGGGTACGGCAAAAGATTTAATTAATGAAAAAATTAAAAAAGCTGCAAATCTCCTACAAATAAATGAATTACTTAAAAGAAAACCCTCTCAACTCTCTGGAGGTCAAAGGCAGCGTGTTGCTATTGGTAGAGCTTTGGTTAGAGATGCGAAAGTGTTTTTATTTGACGAACCTTTAAGTAACCTTGATGCAAAATTAAGAGCTGAACTACGGTATGAAATTAAAAAACTTCATAGAGATTTATCAAATACTATGATTTACGTCACTCATGATCAAATTGAAGCTATGACGCTTGCGGACCGTATATCTGTTATGAAAGATGGATTAATACAGCAATTAGATACACCTAAACAAATTTACAACAAACCAGCTAATTTATTTGTGGCTGGGTTTATTGGATCTCCGAGTATGAATTTTTTAAAAGCTAAATTTGATATATCAAATCGAAATATAATTGTTGGCAAAAAACAAATTGATATTTCTAAATATGAAAACATAAATAATTTGATGAATGATCAAGAGGTGGTGTTTGGAATAAGACCTGAAAATATAAATATAGAAAAAAATGAACATTCTATTCAATGTAAAGTAGAATTAGTGGAGCCTATGGGAGCAGATACTCTTGTTTGGACTAGTGTTGAGGATAATCCAATATCTATTAGATTAGAAGGAAGTTCAAATTATAATTTAAATGATGAAATAAATATCTCTTTTGATATAAAAAAGTCTTCAATATTTGATAATAAATCTGAGGAGAGAATTTAATGAATAGAAACGAAGTAACAATGCAGTTATATACCACAAGAAAATTTCAACCTTACGAGCCAATATTTAAATTCTTATCTGAGTCTGGAATTAAAAATATTGAATTATTTGATTTAGATAAAATTGATTTAGATAATTTTAAATCAATGATGGATGAAAATAGTATTTCTATAAAATCTTCTCATATAAGTTTTCAAGCAATTACAAATACACAAGAAACAATTAGGAGGATGAAATATCTAAATATTAAGCATGCGATAGTACCCTCTGTGCCTGAAAAATTTAGTAAAGATTTTGCTTCAAATTTTGATCTTGATGAAGACACTTGGAATAACTTTGGTAAAGATCTCTCATCATATGTACAAATGTATGAAGATAATGATCTAACTCTTGGTTATCATAATCATTCATTTGAATTTAGACCTCTTCCTAGTGGTAAGCTTCCAATAGAATGTATGATGGATCACAATGAAAATCTAAAAATGGAACTTGACCTTGGATGGGCAATTGCTGGAAAAGCTGACCCACTTGAATGGATAGAAAAATATAAAAATAAAATTATTGGATGTCACTTAAAAGATTTTTATGATCAAAGTAAAAACTTATTAGAACACGATGAACAGTCTGCTGTAGGAGAAGGTTTCATTGAATGGCCTTCACTAATTTCTGAAGTTAAAAAAACAACATGTGAAGTTTTTGTGCTAGAGCACGATGATCCAAAAGATTATAAAGAATACACAACAAAGTCTTTAGAATATTTAGAGACAATTTAATGAATCTTGGAATTGTTGGTTGTGGTAATATTTCTGAAACCTATTTTGAATGTCAAAAAATATTCAATAATTTCAAAATAGTTGCTTGCGCTGATATTAATAGGGAAGCCGCATCTAATGCTGCATCTAAATATAATGTTAAAGCGTTATCAGTTGATGAAATTTTAGAAAATAATGAACTTGATTTAATTATTAATTTAACAATTCCATCTGCCCATAAAGAAATTATTGCAAAATCACTACAAAATGGAAAGCACTGTTTTAGCGAAAAGCCATTAGCAATGAATTTTCAAGAAGGTTTAGAGATACAAAAATTAGCAAATGAAAAGGGTTTATATGTTGGATGCGCACCCGATACTTTTCTTGGAGCGGCAGGACAAAAAGCCAGAAAATTAATTGAAGACAATAGGATAGGTAAAATTGTTTTAGGTACATTCAATTTGATGTCTCATGGAATGGAGCATTGGCATCCTAATCCAGATTTTTTCTTTAAACCTGGCGCTGGACCAGTTTTTGATGTTGGTGTTTATTATATTACTCAATTAGTTAACTTAATAGGGCCAGTTAAACGAATAAATGCAATTAGTGGAACTGCTACAAGTGAGAGAACAATAACTAGCCAACCAAGATACGGAGATAAGATTAAGGTTGAAACACCAACAACTCTGATGGGTTCTTTAGAGTTCCAAAACAGAGCAAAAGTTCAGTTTTTTTGTACTTGGGATGTATGGAAAAATAATCATTCAACAATTGAGCTTTATGGACTTGATGGTTCAATGATTGTTCCTGATCCAAACTTTTTTAGTGGCGATTTATTGATTTCTAAAAAAGATAGTGATTGGGAAACAATTAATAATGATAAAATGTTGTTAGGAATTCCAAATAAAAGTGATGGAGAGGGTAATAAAAAAGCAAATTATAGAGGAATAGGTCTTTCAGAAATGATTGCTTCTATATCTAATAATCGAAAAGCAAGATGTTCTCTTGAGTTATCCCTTCATGTTCTTGAGATCATGGATGGAATTATAAAATCAGCTGAGGAAAATAAATCTTATCAACTATCTACTACTCCCACTCAACCTGAAATATTAACTGAAGAAGAAATAAAAAATTTAAAAATTTAATTATTGATAATTTTATAGGATGTTATTCAGTTATTTTTTGATAACTTTCTAAATTTTGATCAAATAAAACCTCATTAAATTTTGAAAGATCATTATCAACTTTTTTTTAACATAGAATTAAACTCTGATCTTTTTGTTACTACTAAAGAAATATCAGCAACAATTAAATCAATAATAAAAAATCGATCTTTTGATTCTTTTACTCGCCATGTTACAACAACTGATCCAGTATCTGAAAAAATCTCCATATCAATCAAAGTGACTTGATTTTTGCTATCATATTTTGATTTTGTTAATTCATAAGTTTGGTCTGAATAACCTTGCATCATCGAGGCTATATTTAGTGCCAAATGTCGTTTAAAATTATCAATATAGATTTTTTTTGTATTTTTATCTGATTTTTTCCAAGCTGCTCCTGCAACAAATTTAGCAATACCTGTACCAGCAAAATTATTATTTATTGTTTTTTCAATTAAAAGAAATCTATTTTCATTTGAGAGATTTTGATTTTTATAAGCCTCAAGAATAATGTCTATTTCTCTTTTAAGCCAGTCTGAAGTTTCATCAGAATATAAATTTTTTGAAATAAAGATAATAAAAATAAATATAATTAAATTAAACTTCATTATTCAAATTCTATACTAATCAAGGGTAGTGGTGTTAATTCTGAGTCATCAACATTGTTAATTGCCGCCTTTCGGTTTTGATAATAAGAGCTTCTCACTGCAGCATAATAATCAACTGAATTATCTCTTAATGCATTAACCTCATCAATTATTTGTGATCTAGTATCAACTGCATTAACCGCTGTTCTCATTGGCACTAACCAAGCTTCACCTTCACTTACTGCATATGCATTAATTGGATCTGTTAACATAGTTAATACCATGCCTGATGTGTCTCTTAGATTTGAAGGTCCAAATAATGGTAGTACTATATAAAAACCATCCCCAACACCCCAAGTTGCAAGTGTTTGTCCATAATCCTCTTCTTTTTCTTCAAGTCCAATTCTTTCTGCTACATCAAATAATCCAAATACACCCACGGTACTATTAACAATAAATCTTCCTGAGGATTGAACGGCGTTCTCACCTTGACCTTGTAATAATTGATTAACAACAACTAATGGAGCTCTTAAATTGCTCAAAAAGTTGTTTATTCCACTTTGTAAAGGAGAAGGTAATTTTTTGTAGCCTTTTGCAATTGGCTCTAAAACAATTCTATCAGCTACATTATTAAAACTAAATATAGCTCTATTTACTGTTTCAAAAGGATCATATATTTCATCTTCTACCGTGGTTGTTTCAAAATCTTCTGAGTCAGTATTTACTTGATCAGCATCACTAGCAATTACCTTATACGAAAGTGAACTGAAAAATAGAAAAAATAGAATTATAATTTTTTTACTCATAGACTAATCACTAATATCTAAACTATTAATTAATATAGTTTATAAATTACATTATATATATCTCTAATATAGCAAAAAAATGAAAGAAAATTCGCAAAATTATCTTGATTTATTAAATAAAGAGCAAAGAAATGCTGTACAGCAAACTGATGGCTCATTACTTGTTTTAGCTGGTGCTGGCAGTGGAAAAACTAGGGTATTAACCTTCAGAATCTTGAATATATTAATAAAAAAACTTGCTACTCCAAGGCAAATTTTAGCAGTCACTTTTACAAATAAAGCTGCAAGTGAAATGAAGTCACGAATCGGAGATGCACTAAATTTTCCGATAGATAATATGTGGGTAGGAACATTTCATTCTTTGTCACTCAGAATACTAAGACAGCATTATGAGGAAGTAGGATTAAGAAAAAATTTTTTAATTGTTGATGTAGATGATCAATTAAAATTAATTAAAAATATTTGTGAGGTAGAAAAAATTGATACAAAAGAAACTTCACCTAAATATTATTTATCAGCAATAGATAATTTAAAAAATAAAGGGATAAGCCCAAATGAATTAAGTGAGAATAAATATAGAAAGAATGATAAAGAAATTCGAAAAATCTACAGTATATACCAATCTGAACTTCTTAGATTAAATAGTGTTGATTTTGGTGATTTAATTTTATTTTGTATTAAAATTTTTCAGAAAAATAATAGTATATTATTAAAGTATCAAAATATTTTTAGATATATTCATGTAGATGAATATCAAGATATAAATCCAATACAACAACAGTGGATTCATTTTTTATATAAAGGAAATAAAAATATATGTTGTGTGGGCGATGATGATCAATCAATATACTCTTGGAGAGGAGCTGATGTTACTAATTTATTAAATTTTGAAAAGAATTTTGATAATGTAACAATTGTAAGACTAGAACAAAATTATCGATCAACAAGGAATATATTAAGTTGTGCATCAACTCTTATTTCTAAAAATAAAGGAAGATATGGAAAAGAATTATGGAGCAAAAATCAGATTGGTGAAAAAATTACAATTAATGGATTTTGGGAAACAAAAGAAGAATCTATTTTTGTAACAGATAAAATAGAAAATATTATAAAAGATAAAATAAATTTGAGTGAGATATCAATCTTATTTCGAGTTGCCGCACATACGAGATCGTTTGAAGAAAGATTAATTAATCTTGGACTTCCTTATAAAATAATTGGTGGATTACGATTTTATGAAAGAAAAGAAATCAAAGATATTATTGCGTATTTAAGATTAACAAATAATCTATCTGATGACTTAGCTTTTGAAAGAATAATTAATGTTCCTAAAAGAGGAATAGGAAAATCAACAGTTAGTAAGATTAGTAGTTATGCCAGAATGAATAACATTTCTTTATTTGAATCTGCACAACAACTGATATTTAAAAGTAATTCTAAAACTAGTAGTGAATTATATAAATTTACAGATAACATTTTAAAATGGCAAAAGGTTAAAAAGAAATTTGACCATATCGAATTAACTAAAGTAATAATTGAAGACTCTGGTTATTTAGATTACCTAAAAAAAGAGGAAGAGAACTCAAATAAACCAGATAGTTTATCAAGAATAGACAATTTAAATGAATTTATAGAAAGTTTAAAAGAATTTGAAAACATAGAAGGTTTTTTAGAACATGTGTCTTTGGTTATGGAAAATATAACAAATACTTCAGAAGAAACACTTACTCTTATGACAATGCATGCTGCTAAAGGATTAGAGTTTGATTATGTATTTCTTGCTGGTTGGGAGGAAGGAGTTTTTCCAAGTCAAAGATCAATTGAGGAGTCAGGTAATCAGGGATTAGAGGAAGAAAGAAGATTGGCTTATGTTGCTCTAACGAGAGCAAGAAAAAAGATTTATATCACTTATGTAAATCAAAATAGATACTCTTTTGCATCACATGATTATAATTTACCATCAAGATTTATAAGTGAGCTACCAGAAGATAAAGTAGAGATAAACGATTCCAAATATATTCAAGATAATAACTTTTTAGATAATTTTTTAGAAAGTGATTCATTTAGTGAAGAAATAATTACACCAGGAAGAAGAAGACTGCTAGAAAACTCAAAAAAAAATAATATTGATTGGGATTTTAATCAAGATTTTGAATATGAAGTTGATATTTCTAAAGGTAAAAATGTTTATCATCAAAAATTTGGTAATGGTAAAATAATCAAATTAGATGGTGACAAAGCTTTAATTGATTTTGAGAATTTTTCTTCTAAAAAAGTATATTTAAAGTTTTTGAAAATTATAGATTAATTTTTTTCAGGAATTCTTTTTCATTTAAAATTTTAATTCCTAATTGCGTTGCTTTGTCAATTTTTGAACCTGCTTTTTCTCCAGCAATTAGAAAATCTGTCTTTTTACTTATACTAGACAATATCTTTGCTCCTTTAGTTTTTGCTAAATACTTAGCTTCATCTCTTGAAAGTTCAGATAAAGTGCCAGTAAAAACTAAATGTTTATTTGAAAAAAAATTATCAAATTCTTTATTTTCTTCATATGAAATAGTTAAATGATTTTTTAAATTATTAATAGTTTCTCTATTTGTATCTTTAGAAAAAAAATCTACAATAGAAGATATTGCTTTTGGTCCTAAACCGTCAATATTTTCTAACATGCTTATATTGTTTGAAGAAGAAATAAATACATTTAGCTGTTTAAACTCATTTGCTAATATTTCTGCATTAACTTCTCCAATAAATCTAATGCCAAGTGAATAAATAAATTTATCTAATGATATTTTTCTAGATTTATTTATTGATTTAACTAAATTAGAAAAAGATAATTTACCCCATCCATCCAACCTAATTATTTCAGTTTCAAAGTTTTCAATACTAAATATATCTTCTATTTTATTTATATATTTTAAATTAAATAGTTGTTTAACTTGTTTCTCACCAAATCCATCAATATTTAAACTTTTCTTACTGACGAAATGAACTAATCTCCCTATTTTTTGTGAATTACAACCATATGTATTGGAGCATCTTAATATTGCTTCATCTTTTTCTTTTAAAACTTTACTCTTACAGATAGGGCAGTTCCTAGGAGGTTTTATATTAGTATTTACTTTACTATTTTTTTTAATTAACCTAGTAACATAAGGAATAACATCTCCTGCTCTTTCAATTTCAACAAGATCTAAAATATTAATATTTTTTTTATTTATTTCATCAAAATTATGTAAAGAAGCATTAGATATAATCACACCACCTAAATTAACAGGTTGTAATCTTGCTACAGGAGTGATTGCTCCCGTTCTTCCAACTTGGTAATCAACAGATTGAATTATAGTATTTGCTTTTTCAGCAGAAAATTTTATGGCAACTGCCCATCTTGGGTTTTTTCCAACATAACCTAATCTTTCTTGTAGTTTAAAACTATTTATTTTTACAACTAATCCATCAATATCATAATCAATACTTGATCGTTTTTGATTTATGTAATTATAAAATTTAATAATTTCTTCAACTGAGTCACATTTTTTAATTAGATTATTAGGAATAATTTTCCAATTCCTTAAATGATTATAATAATTCTCAATTTTATTAAAATTAACAGAACAATTACCAATTCCATGTGGTATGAATTTTAGTGGCCTACTATGACTAACAGAAATATCAAGTTGTCTCAAGCTACCAGCTGCGGCATTCCTTGGATTTGCAAATTTAGATTTATTTTCTAACCTAGAATTAAGTTTCTCAAAATCACTCTTATATAAAAATACTTCCCCTCTAATTTCAATAAAATCTGGAAAGTCTTTTTCTAATTTAGATGGAATATTTTTTATATTTAAAATATTTTCAGTTACATCTTCACCAATAAATCCATCTCCTCTTGTGCCAGCAGAAATTAAATTTCCATTTTTATAGACAAGATTTAAAGATAATCCATCAATTTTTGGCTCACAGATATATTGAAAATCATTATCATTAGTTAAATTTAAAAATTTTACTGAACGTTTTATAAACTCTTTGATATCATTATTATCAAAAGCATTAGCTAGTGAGTACATTTGGGAGTTATGTTGTATTTTTTTGAAATTATCTTTTATTTTACTTCCATAAGTTTGGTTAGGACTATTTTTTAAAACTAAACTTGGATATTTTTTTTCTAAAATATCATTTTCTTTAACTAGCTTATCAAATTCTTGATCAGTAATTTTAGGTTTATCTAATGTGTGATAATTATAATTATGTTTTTTGATTAAATCAGCGAGCTCTTTTAATCTTTTTAAAATTTTTTCTTTATCCATCAAAAAAATTTCTAATTTTTTTCAAGAATGTTTCTTCACCATCAATTTTCCCAACTAAATTATAACTATATTTATACCATTTAGATTCAGGATAATTATATCCTAATAATGCAGCTGTATTATAACTGTCTTCATACATACCCATTTCATAATAAGCCTCTACCATTCTGTGTAATGCCTCAGGGGTAAATTTAGTTATTGAGAATTCATCAACAACTATTTTAAATCTATTTAACGCCGCAATATATTTTTTATTTTCTAAATAAAATCTCCCTATCTCCATGTGTTTTGCTGCAATATTTGATTTTACTAATATAATTTTTTGCCTGCTATCTTTTGCATATTTGCTTTCTGGAAATCTTGTAATAACTTGATTAAAAGAATCTAAAGCCAGCTCATTATAATATCCATCTAATGCTTCATTCTGCAGTTGTTCATAATTACACATAGCTATCATATAATAAACATAATCTAGATCTTTATGAGATGGGTATTTACTGATTATCTTTCTGTAATTTAAAATGGCATTTTCGTAATCCATTCTGATATAATCTATAAATGCAATCATTATTTCTGATTGAATTGCTTCATTAGATAATGGAAAAAGTTTGTTAATTTCTTTAAATTGTTGCCTTGCTAATACAAAGTTTTGCTCATCAAAATTTATTTTAGCTAGTTTGTAGAGGGTTTCTGGCTCACTTAATAATTTTTTATTTTTATCAATATTGGAATTAGTATTATTAGAACAACTTATGCATATGTATAATAATATTAGACAGATAATTTTTTTTATCATAATTTATTTATATATTTAAATTTAAAAATTTGAATGAAATATATAACGAAATACAAATCACCAAATTATAATTCAAGAAATAATTCAAAAATACAACTCATTATAATTCATTATACAGCCTTGAAAAACACATTAGATGCTGTTTCGTATTTATGTAAAAGGCAAAAAAAAGTAAGCTCACATTATCTTATTTCACAAAATGGAAGTGTATATAACTTAGTAGATGATAAATTTAGAGCATGGCATGCAGGAAAAGCTTTCTGGCAAGAAATTACTGATATTAACTCTATTTCTATTGGAATTGAGCTTGATTATAGTCCGAGTGGAAATAATAATAAATTCTCATCAAAAATGATTAATTCATTAAAAAAACTTATTCTTAAATTACAAAGAAATTATAAAATTAATAAAAATGGTATTTTAGCACATTCAGATATTGCCCCATTTAGAAAAAAAGATCCTGGTAAACATTTTCCATGGCAATCACTTTCTTCTTCAAATTTAGTAATGAGTTTAAAAAATTTAAAAAAGAATGAAATAAAAATTATGGAAAAATGGTTTAAGAATAATAATTTGAAGTTAAAAAAACAGAAAACAATTTTAGCTTTATCATTGATTGGATACGATACACGTCAAGTATATAAAAATGATAAACTTTATAATAAACTTGTAAGAGCATATAGAGCTAGATATCTAAATAGCGAAGACACAGTTAAAAATAATTCCATATATGATGCTTTAATTAAACACCTTTTTAATTTTTTGTTGACGAAAAACTAAATAAATTTATTAGGAAAATAGATGGTGCGATGATCGCTTGAGTAATCAAGAGGAAAGTCCGGGCTCCACTGGGAAAAAAACCAGGTAACACCTGGCAAGTGAAAGCTTAGGGAAAGTGCAACAGAAAATATACCGCCTGAAAAGGTAAGGGTGAAAAGGTAAGGTAAGAGCTTACCGCTTTTTTGGTAACAAAAAAGGCTTTGCAAACCCTTTTTGGAGCAAGGTCAAATAGGAATGGCAATCAG
>CACNPW010000022.1 GCA_902622475.1 uncultured Alphaproteobacteria bacterium
ATGAATTTTCTGGGGGACAAAGACAGAGAATTGGTATTGCAAGGGCTTTAGTACTTAAGCCAGAATTTATTGTAGCTGATGAGCCTGTCTCTGCTTTAGATGTTTCTATTCAGGCACAGGTTTTAAATTTATTAGAAAAATTAAAAAAAACTTATAATCTGACAATGATTTTTATTTCACATGATTTAAGTGTAATTGAATTTTTTTGTGATAAAGTTGCAGTTATGTATTTGGGTCATATCGTAGAGATAGCACCAGTATCAAAGTTATTTAACAGTCCTAAACATTCTTACACTCGAGCACTTTTATCTGCAGTACCAAAAGTAAAAGGGAAAGATAAAGAAAAAATATTAATTAAAGGTGATATTCCCAGTCCTATTAATCCTCCTTCAGGTTGTGTTTTTCGAACACGATGTCCAAACCCTGGTATAGATTGTAAAGGAGGTAATATTGAAATGGGCTTGATTGAAATAGAACCTGGACATTGGGTCGACCAGTGTTGTGTTAATTGTAATTAGATATAATTATCCTTAATAATACCTTTTAAGACTTTAAAAACTTTTTCAAAATTTTTAATACTCATATATTCTTTTGGATTGTGACTCCCATTCTTATTTCTTATAAATAACATTAAAGAAGGTATACCATGATTTGCAAAAACACTAGCATCATGCCCTGCTCCACTTGCCATAGTTTCAAATTTCATCGAAATCATTTTGGAATAGATTTGAAACTTTTTTATTAATTTTTTATCCATTAATGCTGGTTCTGAATTTGTTTCCTTACCTAAAAAAAATTTTGTCTTTGTTTGTTTTTCAATTAATTTAATTTTTTTGATTAAATTTTTTTTGGTATATTCAAGTGTATTTTTTGAATTGCTTCTTACATCTATACAAAAATTAACAAGACCAGAGCTTTTTGCAAAAGAATGCTCCTCATTATCAGTAAAAAATTGACCAAAGGTTATAACTAAATCTTTATTTTTTTTTAGTTGTGCTTTCCAAAAAATATTCATTTCATTTACTAAATTGGATACTGCAACAACGGAATCTTTCCTATAATCATAAGGAGTTGCTCCAGAATGTAAATATTCACCTTTACAAAAAGCATCTCTGAATCTAAAACTTCCTCTTATTCCTGTAACTATACCTAGGGGTATTTTCTTTTTTTCAAGCACTGGACCTTGTTCTATATGAGGCTCAATAAAAAATTTAAAATTTTTAATATCGAATTTTATTTGTTTTTTAGATACTTTCTTAGCATTAAAACCTGATTTGTTTATATGATATGAAAGAGATTTTTTAGTATCTGATCTTTTTAAAGAATCTAATAGTTTCTTGTCAAATTTTCCAACTGCAATTTTACTTCCGATATAACTGTATGGAAACCAACAACTTTCCTCTCCTCTAATACCCATAACTGATATTGAATATTTTGGTCTTATGTTATTCTCAAAAAAGAATTTTATTAATACTAGACCCATTATCACACCAGTAAGTCCATCAAAGTTTCCACCATGTTTTTGACTATCTAGATGTGATCCAATGACAATTTTTTTTTTCAATTTTCCAGGGTAGGTCGCTAAAAAGTTACCTCCATAATCAATAATAATATCTTTGGTAAATTTATTTGCTTCTTTTATTAAAAAATCATGTGTTAAATTTTCGCCCTTTCCATAAGTATCTCTTATTACACCAGGATTAGCAAAAGAGATTTTTTTTACAGAATCAAAAAGATATTTTGTGTACTGAGTATCATTCATTGAAGTTTTTAATCCAGTGAGATGCTATTTCTTCTCTGTTACAAATCCAGACCTTATCTAGTTTTTTAATATGATTTATTATTTTTTCAACTGCAACAATTCTTCCAGGTCGTCCTATTAGTCTTGGATGAAGGCCAATATTTAACATTTTTGGTTTATGAGCGCCTTCTTTGTATAAATAATTTATAGTATCACAAACATATTCATAAAATTGATTTGATCCACTAAAACCAGAAGGAAGTTTGAAATGAACATCATTTGTATCAAGTGAATAAGGTACAACTAAGTGTTTTTTCTTATTCATATTGACCCAATAGGGCAAATCATCATTGTAAGCATCGCTATCGTATAAGAAGTTTCCATTTTGCACTATTAGTTCTCGAGTGTTTTCACTTGGGGCATATCTACAATACCAGCCTCTTGGAGCTTTATTTGTCAATTTTTGTATTAAATTAAAAGCTTTGCTAATTTGATTTTTTTCTTTTTTTTTAGTTAATTTATAATGCTCTTCCCACCGGTAACCATGACAACAAATATCATTTTGAGATTTTTTAATATAATTACATATTTCTTTATTTTGAAGTAAAGTTAATGCACACACAAAATAGGTGTGTGGAAACCTGTATTTATCAAAAAGACTGGTTAATCTCCAAAAACCTACTCTTGAACCATATTCATAAATTGATTCAATTCCTAAATCTCTTTGATTTTCTTTGTGTCTTCCGCCTGGAACTTCTGAAAGACCTGACTCAGATTTTTTATCTCCAAGTAAAGGAGAATACTCTGATCCTTCTTCTACATTTACTATAAAATTGATAGCTAGTTTTGATTTTTTTGGCCATCTAGGATTTGGACTTGATTGACCATACCCTACTAAGTCTCTGTCAAAAGATTTCATTAATTTTTTTTACCATTCGCCTTCGATTATAGCATAAAAACAACACCAATCCCCTATTGTAACATTTGGTAAAGCTCGCAAACCAAAAAACATTCCATCTTCTGGTGCCTTTAATGTACATAATTCTTTACCTTGATAATCAATGATTTTTGCTATCTCATCATTTTTTTTCATCATAGTTAAAAATTTAATATTTGGATTAGGAAGAAATACACCACTCTTAGGAGCTAAAAGAGCTTGCTGAAAGCCTTTATATCTTATTTCAGGATAATGCGGTGTGCCTTCAATCATTTTATAATGAGTTAAAATATTTATACATGCTTTTAATAATGTTTGTCCTACTTTGAGAAATGCTCCAGGAGCAGTGGAAGATCGTCCACCTAGCTCAACAGTAAGTGCTGGTTTACCATTTTCAGCCATTACTGCCATTGGACTTTTCGATGTTATATTAGAATACAGACATACTTTCCAATCTTCGCCCATTGCTCTTGCAAGTTCTTGCGTTTTATCATCTTTAGCTGCAAACATAGCCTCTGCAAGATAAGAATGGGCGCCTCCTGAATGAATAGAGATTTCCATATCAGCAAATTTAATCATCCATTCTTTATGAACATGTGCAATCCTTTCACTCAAGTATCCATCTTTTTTTCCAGGATAAATTCTATTCATATCGTATGAGAAGGTATCTAATGGATTGCCGCGTTCTGCCGCTTCCATTGCGGGTACATTCATAACAGGTATCATAACAATTGAACCTGAAAGATCATCTGGATTAATTTTTTCTTTTAATAGTGTGCACGTGAGAATACCTTCAGGTTCATCTCCATGAATACCTCCGTTGATCCAAAAACAAGGTCCAGGTTTTGAACCATTGATAATAGTAACTGGAATTGTTAGTTCGCTTCCACCAGCTAATTTTTCTACAAAAATATTTCCCTCTGCTATTCTTCCAGGTTCAGCAATTGCTGATCCAATTTCAATTGTTTTAGACATTTTTATACTCCCGTTACTTTGTATTTTTTTAATTCTTCTTCTGTGTATACTTGCATAAATTCAATTTCAGTTCCTGCGGCTTCATCATCAAGAAAAGCCACAAAACCCTCAGGATGGGCATGACTTCCATAAACATTACATGCCTCACAAATTCTTAATTTAGCATTATGTTTTTGAGCATGTTCAAGTGCTTTATCAATATTATCTACTTCATAACAGATATGATGGAGACCTTCTCCATATTTCTCTATCCATTCTGTGAATCTTCCATTTTTATTTAAAGACTCACATAGTTGGTACTCGATATCGTTAATATAAAAAATTGCTACTTTTGTTTCTGCTTTCTCCCATATAACCTTTTCAGTTTTTTCAGATACAGATAATAAAGATTGATAATTTACAAGAGCCTCATCTACACTTTTTACTGCAAATGCCATATGTTTTATACGAATTGATTTGTCCTGATTTAATCTAGCTCTTTCTCTGTAGTCCATAATGATTTTTTAACAGAGAAATTTGCATGCCAAAAGTAGAATATAATCAATTTTGTGATGACAATTTCTCAACGCTTATTTATAATATTTATATGTTATCAATTGAGTACAGATATTTTTATCAATCTGCGCTTGATAGCTCTATTAGAAAAGCTTCTCAAAATTTAAATATTAATTCATCAGCTATAGTAAGACAGATCCAAAAATTAGAAGACAGACTTCAAACAAAATTATTTATAAGAAATGCTAGAGGATTAGAATTAACAAATGAAGGAAAATTATTATTTGATCATCTAAAAGTTCAAAATGAGACTAATCATAATTTCTTATCAAATTTAAAACAAAATAAAACTTCTACATCTGGAGAAATAAATATTTCTACTGGTGAAACATTTGCTGTTCAATTTTTGTCACCTATTATTTCAAAATTTAGAAAAGAATATCCAGATATAAAAATAAAGATATCTTCAAGGCAGCCTGATACAATTTTAGACAATCTGATTACAAATAAAACAGATTTTGGAATTACGTTTACAAAAGACTTACCTAAAACATTAAAGGTACTTTACTTGTATAATTTTCCTATGGGGGTTTTATGTTCTTCTAAGCATATTTTATCAAGTAAGTCAGAAATTCTTTTAGAGGATTGTTTAAAATTTCCTCTAATTTTTCATCCAGGAACAGCTACCTTTTGGAATTCTATACAAAGAGATGTAGGAGAAAAATTATACTCCATCAATCCAAATCTGATTTCAAACTCTTTTTCTTTTATAAAAAACTATCTAATTGAAGATAGCAATTATTTAACTTTTTTTACAAGTGCGGGGTCAGTAAAAGAAATAGAAAGTAAAAAATTAGTATTTAAAAAAGTTAATCACAAAATATTTTTAGATAATAAAGTTGGAATTATTGTTTCAAAGAAACAAAAGTTAAAGAAGTTTACTGAAGACTTTATAAATTTAGTAAAAAATGAATTTGATAATTCATTAGACTTGACTAAATAAGTGATTCTATTTTTGGCATTAACTTAATTAATTGTTTTGTATAATCGTGTTGAGGATTATTAAACAAACTTTCAGTTTCATTACTTTCACATACTAACCCATTTTTAAGAACAACAATTCTATTACACATTTGACGTATTACTGGAAGATCGTGACTTATAAACAACATTGTTAGATGGAGTTCATCTTGAATATCTTTTAATAAATTCAAAATTTGAGCTTGAATACTAACATCTAAAGCTGAAGTGGGTTCATCACAAATTAATAAACGAGGTCTTGTAGCCAGAGCTCTAGCTATTGATATTCTTTGTCTCTGTCCGCCAGAAAACTCATGTGGATATCGATCTAGAGATTGTCGTGTCATACCAACAATATCAATTAAATCATGAATATTTTCTGTAAGTTCATTATTATTAATATTTTTTTGAAAAAATTTTATTGGTTCAGAAATTATATCTCTAACCTTAAATCTTGGGTTTAAAGAAGAATAAGGGTCTTGAAAAATCATTTGAATTTGTCCTCTGCTTTTGTGAATTTGATATTTGTTATTCGAGTTATACAATGACTCGTTATTGTATTTAATATATCCATTATTTGGATTAACTAATCCAGTAATGATTTTTGCAATAGTTGATTTACCAGAACCAGATTCA
Source organism: uncultured Alphaproteobacteria bacterium (assembly GCA_902622475.1). Lineage (GTDB taxonomy): Bacteria > Pseudomonadota > Alphaproteobacteria > HIMB59 > CACPNW01. The sequence goes on from CACNPW010000022.1 coordinate 5,805, forward strand.
CCTACCAATCCAAGTGTTTCACCTTCAATAAGATCAAAAGATACATTATCCACTGCTCTGACAATTTGATCATCAATTTTTTTTCTAAAACCGAATGGAAAAATGCTTCCTAAAGATTGATCATCAAATATTTTAGTAACATCTTTAAGTTCTAGTAGTTTTTGGTTTTTATTTTCTCTTACGCCCCAACTTTTAATAATATTTTTTGTAAGATTTGTAGAATTTGATGTAATTTCTTTTCCATCAGGGCTAATCAATTTAAATCTATCAATTTTTTTATTTGTAGGAGGTACTGAAATTACTAAACTTTTTGCTTCAGTAGATTTTGGATTTGTTAGCAATTCTTTAGTTTCGCCTTGCTCTACAATATGGCCATATCGCATTACAATAACTTTATCAGTAGTTTCTGCTATAACTCCCATATCATGGGTAATAATTATAACTCCAAGATTTCTTTTCTTTGTGAGATCCTTAAGAAGTTCTAATATTTGGTATTGAATACTTACATCTAAAGCTGTTGTTGGTTCATCTGCAATAATTAAGTCAGGTTCACAACTTATTGCTAAAGCTATTACAACTCTTTGACGCATACCACCACTAAATTGGTGTGGATAGTCCTCAATTCTTTTTTCAGGATTTTCTATTCCAACCTCTTTAAGTAGTTGAATTGATTTTGTAAGTGAATCTTGATAACTTAAATTTAAATGAGCTTGAATAGTTTCAATTAATTGATCTTTTATTTTAAATAGAGGATTTAATGATGTTTGAGGGTCTTGAAAAACAAATCCAATTTTTTTTCCTCTAATATTTTGAATTATTTCTTCATTACTTCTTAATTCAATATTGTCTATTTTAATTGAGCCATCAGTAATTTCACCTGGAGGATCGATCAAATTAATTATCGCATTTGCAATTGTAGATTTTCCTGATCCAGATTCACCTACAATTCCTAATATTTGTCCTCTTTCTAAAGAAAATTCTACATTTTTGCTCGCAACAATAGTTTCCTTTCGTGTTGGGTAACTTATGTTTAAATTTTTAACTTCTAAAAAACTCATCTCTTTTTTAATTTAGGATTTAAAGCATCTCTCATCCAATCCCCTAATAAATTTATTGATAATGCTAAAACAATTAAGAAAATTGCTGGAAAAAAAGTAATCCACCACTCACCTGAAAATAAAAAATTATTTCCAAATCTTATCAGAGTACCAAGAGAGGGTGTTGTTGGTGGAACACCAACACCTAAAAAACTTAGTGTAGACTCTGTAATAATTGCAAGTGCTAATCCAATTGTAGCAATCACTAATATAGGTCTAAGAATATTTGGTAATATGTGTTTAAACATTATTAGAATATTTGATAATCCAATAATTCTTGAAGCTGAGACATACTCTTTATTTTTTTCTACTAAAGTTGATGCTCTTGATACTCTTGCAAACTGAGGCCATTCAGAAATACCAATGGCGAAAATTAAAACATAAATTGCCATTTCGTCGTGCATTGATTGTGAAATAATCGCCCTTGCAATACCATCAACAAGTAAAGCCATTAAAATACTTGGAATAGTTAACTGCACATCTGTAAGACGCATAATAATAATCTCATACCTACCGCCAATATATCCAGCTGTTATTCCTAGAAATACTCCAAGTATCATTGCGAATATTATAGATGCAAAACCAACGATGAGTGAAATTCTTGAACCATAAATCATTGTTGAAAACATATCTCTTCCCTGCTGATCAGTACCTAAAATAAAACTAAAACTTCCTCCCTCCGACCATACTGGTGGGGTAAAGGCATCCATTAAAGAAACTGATGCTGGATCAAAAGGATTATAAGGAGCAACTATCCCAGCAAATACAGAGCAAAAAAGTATAATAAAAAATATTGTTGAAGAAATTACTGCTAATTTAGAATTAAAGAAACTGTATCCAATATCAGTATCATATATTTTATTGTACGTTTTAATTAGCATTTCTAACTACCCTCTTCCTTAAGCCTAATTCTAGGATCAATAAAATAGTATGTAATGTCTACAATAAAATTTATCATAACAAATATAAAAGCTACCATGATCATATATGCTGACATTATAGGGATATCGACAAAGTATACTGCTTTGATAAATAATGACCCCATGCCTGGCCATTGAAAAACTGTTTCTGTAATAATTGAAAAAGCAATTAACGTTCCGATGTTGATACCTGTAATAGTAATAACTGGAATTAATCCATTTTTTAGGGCATGCTTATAGTTAATCGCATTCCTTTTTATCCCTCTTGCTTTTGCAAATTTGATATAATCAGTTTGTAAAATTTCCATCATTTCAGCACGAACTAGTCTAATAACATAAGTCATTTGAAATAAACTTAGTGTAACAGATGGGAGTATCAGTGCTTTTAAACCAGAAGTAGTTAAAAATCCTGTAGTCCAAAAACCTATTTGTGTGACTTCACCCCTTCCAAAAGACGGAAGAACGCCTAAGATTACTGAAAACAAATAAATTAACATTATTCCTATAATGAATGTTGGTAAAGAAACCCCTGCTAAAGAAATCACAAGAATAATATTAGAGATAAAACTGTCTCTATGAATACCAGTATATACGCCCAAGATAACACCACTAATGATAGCAATTAAAGCTGAAACAAAAACTAATTCTAATGTTGCAGGCATTCTTTCTGCAATTAAGTCTGAAACTTCTCTTTTTAATTGGTATGATATTCCAAAATCACCTTGAATTACATTTCCTATAAAACGTGAAAATTGAACGTAAACAGGATCATTTAAACCCAATACTTCTCTAACCTCAGCACGTCTTTCATCTGAAGCATCTTCTCCTGTCATACTATTTACTGGATCACCAACAAAATTAAATAAGGAAAATGAAACAAAAGCTACAACAATCATTACAAGAATAGATTGAAAGAGTCTTTTAAAGAAATAGCTAAACATGGTTTTATTTCTGGCCAGATTACTGGCCAGAAAATATTAAATTTATTAGTTTACGTTTGCAAATCTAAATAATGGCTCGTTGTTCATTCTAATTGGAACATCGACATTACTTTTTGATGCTTGGTTGACAACTTGGTGATGTAAAGGAAGATATGTTACATCATCTTGAGTAATATCCCAAGCTTCAGCAATCATAGCATTTCTTTTATCTTGATCAGTTTCAACACCCATTGCTGCTACTAATTCATCAACTCTAGCGTTGCTGAAATTAACTTTGTTCCAGCTACCAGCGCTATCAAATAAGTATGAGTATACGTAATGACTGTCAAAAGTTGGAACACCCCAACCTAACATGTACATGTCACTTGTCATACCATTTGCGTCACCTTCTTTAACTTCTGAGAAGTGTTGACTTTTAGTTTTTGCATCAAGAGTTACATCAACTCCAATTTTAGCAAACATACCAATTGCAGCAACACAGATTGCTTCATCGTTTATGTAACGATCATTTGGACAATCTAGTGTTACTTCAAATCCATCTGGATAACCAGCTTCAGCCAATAGTTTTTTTGATAGCTCTGGATCATAAGGTAATCTTTCATCACGTGCAGCTGTATGACCATTTACACCAGGAGCAGTGATAATTCCTGCAGGAACACTTTGTCCTCTCATTACTTTATCCTTAATAGCTTCCATATCTAAAGCATGGTACATAGCTAAACGAACTTTTTTATCTGCAAAAGGATTTTTACCTTTGATATTAGATGAATTTAATTCAGCAGAACCTTGATCCATACCAAAAAATATTGTTCTATTTTGAGGAGTCATTTTTACACCATGTCCAGCAGAAGATTTGATTCTCTCAATATCTTGAACTGGAACAACGTTTGTGTAGTCAATTTCTCCAGATAGAAGTGCTGCAACTCTTGTTGCGTCATTTGCAATTGGAAGAAGTTCAATAGTATCTACATTGAAAGTGCTATCATCACCCCACCAATCATTATTTTTTTCAAAAACAGTTCTTACGTCCTGTTCTCTAAAAGTAATTTTGAAAGGTCCAGTTCCATTTGCATTAGAAGCACAATAAGATGTTTCACCTGCATCCCAGTTGTATGAAACTTCACAACCATTTGCTTTTGCCCAATCTTCAGACATAACAAATATCTGAGTTAATTGATTTAAAAGAATTGGATTTGGTCCATCTGTTACAATCTGAACTGTGTGATCAGTTAATGCAGATGCTGACTTAATACTTTTAATTAAATCTACCATATCAGACGGGGCAGTTTTTGCTCTATTGATACTAAAAGCAATATCACTAGCTGTTAAATCTGACCCATCATGAAATTTTACACCCTTACGAATTGTAAATATCCAAGTGTCATCAGCAGTTGTTTTCCATGACTCGGCAAGCTGAGGTAGTATTTCCATATTAATACCTGGAGTTACTAAACCTTCATATACTTGACGCGAAACCATGTGAGTTGGTCCTTCGTTTTGTGCATGCGGATCAAGAGTTAAAGAGTCACCAGGCATTGACCATTTAATAGTGTTTGCAAATGCTGGTGAGAAAATACCCATGAAAAGCAAAGACAAAACAATGTTTAAAGTCTTTTTCATATTATTTCCTCCATAGAAATTTGATGGTAGACCCATACAACTTCAATGGAAATATTCAATATTATTAGTATTAATAAGTGCTATATTTTGTCATAATTATTAGTATTAATTAGACATACCCCTGGGGGAGGCTTGATATAGTGAAAAAAATAGAGAAGGCACAAGAGATCTCTAGAATACTAAATCGTATATACAGAAAAGTACCTATTCCTCTTAACCACAAAAATAAATTTGAATTAGTTGTAGCTGTACTTCTCAGTGCTCAATGTACAGATGAAAGAGTTAATCAAGTTACACCAATACTATTTAAAAAAGCTAACACAGCTATAAAAATGACAAAGTTGCCAAAAAAAACAATTTATAATATTATTCGCCCTTGTGGTTTGGCACCTCAAAAATCAAAAGCAATTTTTGAACTATCAAGAATTCTTGTAAAAAAATTTAAAGGCAATGTTCCAGAAAGTTTTGAGGAATTAGAAAAGTTACCAGGTGTTGGTCACAAAACAGCCAGTGTTGTTATGTCTCAAGGATTTGGTCATCCAGCATTTCCGGTTGATACGCACATTCATCGTTTAGCTCAACGTTGGGGTTTAACAAATGGTAAAAATGTTGTCCAAACAGAAAAAGATTTAAAATATCTTTTTCCAAAAAAATCTTGGAACAAACTTCATTTACAAATAATATTTTACGGAAGAGAATTTTGTCAGGCAAGAAGTTGTTATGGTTTGGAGTGTGAAATATGCAAGGTTTGTAATCCAAAGAGAAAAACGGCTATTAAAACAAAAAAGTAGTAATTAAAAAGGCTGAAATACAACAAGTATAAGTATAAAAATCAATATTACTGCTGGTGCTTCATTTGTAATTCTAAAAAACTTAGTTGAGTATTTATTTTTATCATTTTTAAAATCATTAAGACATTTTAAACAAAAAAAATGATAGCCAGATAATAAAATTACAAATAAAATTTTTAAAAGCAACCAAGTATCAATACCTACATAATGTGTAAGTGTAAAACCTGATATCCACGTCACTATAAAAGCTGGAAACATAATTATTCTGTACAATTTTCCTTCCATTAGTTTAAATGTTTCTGAGGTTTCTTTTGTAATTTCAGGATTAGCATGATTTACAAACAAACGTGGCAGATATAAAAGTCCAGCCATCCAAGCTATAATACTAAAAATATGAATAACTTTCAGAGTATTAAATAACATAATTTATTCCCATACCGCGTGAGGAGGCATTGACATTAATATAGCATCAACATTTCCACCAGTCTCTAGACCAAATTTTGTACCTCTATCATATAATAAGTTAAATTCAGCATAGCGACTACGCTTAACTAATTGTATCTTTTTTTCCTCTTCATTCCATTTCTCATCTTTAAGTGCAATTAAAGTATTTTTGATAAACTGATGAAAATAAGTGCCCACGCCTTGGACAAATTCAAAATCTTTTCCCCAATCGCCAGTTTGAAGGTAATCAAAAAATATTCCTCCAACACCTCTTGGTTCGTTTCTATGTTTAAGAAAAAAATAGTCATCACACCATTTTTTAAATTTAGGATAATATGATTTATCATATTTATTACACAAAACTTCTAGACCACGATGATATTTTTTCTCATCCTCAAATACTACACAAGGTGTAATATCCATGCCTCCACCAAACCATTCCTGAGTGGTTTTAATAAATCTTGTATTAAAATGCATAGAAGGAATTTTAGGTGAAACTGGATGTAATACAACACTGATGCCGGTTGCATTATAATTTGGATCTTCTTTAGCACCCGGAATAGCATCTCTCATATTTTCGTTAAATGTCCCAGAAACGGTAGAAATATTTACTCCACCTTTTTCAATAATATTACCCTTAATTTTACTCATTTTACCACCACCATCACCTTTGTGATCCCAGTTACTTATTTCAAATTGATTTTCATCAATGTTTTGAATAGTTTCAACTAAGTTATCTCGTAATTTTTCAAACCATTCTTTTGCAGTATTAAATTTGGGATCAGCAATCATAATGGCCAACCTTGAGTATGTTTTTTTATCAGATTTACAAAAACGTCTATGTGATCATCGTGATCATTCAGGCAAGGTATATAATGATAATTTTCTCCACCTGACTCCATAAAATATTCTTTATTTTCTTCTTCAAGTTCTTCAAGTGTTTCAAGACAATCACTACTGAAACCAGGAGATATTATATGTATATTTTTAATCCCTTGTTTTGGTAATTCTTTTAATGTTTCACTTGTATATGGCTTTAACCATTCCTCTCTTCCAAATCTACTTTGGAAAGTAGTCATTATCTCATCATCGGATAATCCCATATTTTCTTTGACCAGTCTTGTGGTTTTAAGACAAAAGCAATGATACGGATCACCATTAGTTAAATACCGTTTTGGTATACCATGATAACTAAAAATAATTTTTTGTGGTTTTGAAGTGTTTTTCCAAAATGACTTTATTGAATTTGACAATGCTTCAATATAATTTTTTTCTTCAAAGTACTGATTGATAAAACGCATTTCAGGTATCCAACGCCAGTTTTGTAATACATTTGTTACCTCATCAAATGTACTACCTGTTGTTGCGGCACAATATTGCGGATACATAGGTAGAACTAATAATCTTCTTACTTGTTTTTTTTGAAGTTTTAACAAAGCATCTGGAATAGATGGATTGCCATAACGCATCCCAACTTCAAAAACTATATTTTCATTTTTTGAAGAAAAAGATGATTGGATTTTATTTAGTTGTCTGTTTGCGATATCTAAAAGTGGAGAACCATTATCAGTCCAAATTTGTTTGTATGCTTCTGCTGACTTTGATGGTCTTATTTGTAAAATTACTAGCTTCAATATAATTTGCCATAAGATTTTAGGTAATTCAATTACTCTAGGGTCTGACAAAAATTGATTAAGATAAACTTTTAGTTCTTTTTTATTTGGAGCATCTGGAGTGCCTAGGTTAGTAATTAAAACACCAATTTTTTCTTTACTCCCGTGCTCATAATCTTTTTCACCTATATATTTAACCATATCTATTAGCTAAATTCTTTTCTGATATTTTCTATAAATAAATGAACATTTTTTTCTGGAGTATTTTTGTTAATTCCATGTCCAAGGCCACAAATCCAGCCACTAAGATTTTCAATTGATTTCATTTTTTTAATAAAATCTTTTAAATCATTAAGAAATGTATCTGTTTCGCTTAACATTAATTGTTCATTGAAATTTCCTTGAATAAATCCATGTTTTTGATTTTCAAACATAAATTTAAGATCTATTGTGTGATCATAGCCAAAACCAGCAAAGGGAAAACTGATGATAGAATTTAGATCTGTTAAACTCTTACCTCTTGAATAATAGCCAAGTTTATTTGGAAAAGAAATTGCAATCTCTTCCAAAAATTTTGCATAAATTTCATGAAAATTTATTTTATCTAAATCATGCAAGGAGCTATCAAAAATCATGACAAGTTCTACACCTGCATCTAATTGTAATTGAATATTTTTCTTAAGAAGGGGTAAAAGAATTTTTGAAATAAATTCTAAATTCATTTTAGTGTCGATTAAATCAGAGTATTTATTTCCAAATGCATATTTTGATAATGTCCAAGGTCCACCAACAAATCCAATTAAACTTTTATTATTTGGCAATTTCTCTTTTGTTATTTTTATAGCTTCAAATTGAAATTGCATATGCTCAATGCCACGATCAATATTACTATAATCATTAATGTTATCTGAATTTATATAAGAATTAAATTTAGGTCCTGGTTCAAACTTTAATTCTAAACCAAGTCCCTCCAAGATAAATAAAATATCACTGAATAAAATTGCAATATCGTAATCAAACTCTTGTATTGGACCAAAAGCGACTTCTGCGGCTAGATCCGGAGTTTTACAAAGTTCTTCAAAAGTATATTTTTCTTTGAGCTTGCGATAATGCGAATGGTACCTCCCAGCCTGTCTCATGAACCAAATGGGTGGTGTTTTTTGAATATTTCTTTTGATAGCATTTTCGAATAAAATATTTGTCATTTTTAGGCTTTTAGTAATTTTTTCTTCCAACTATCATAAGATAGCTCAACAAAAAGATTTTTATCATTACCTAATATTTTACTAATCTCATTGTAAGTATTTCCTGGGCCACAAAAATGATATTTTTCTATAATTTTAGGATATTTATCAATACTCACCTTAAAAGCTGAACTGCTCATCCAATAAAAGTACTTTTTCTTTGCTATATCTATTTCAAAATCAATAGATTCCAATTGATACGTTTCAATTTTATTTTTTATCGAACTTTCAGGAGATTGAGAATGAGTTAACTTAACCCAAGGATTATTTGTAAGTGATTTAATATCTTTATCAAAATCCTCACCCAAACCATCTGAAGTTCCATTAACCCAAATACCTCTTTCAGATAATTTTTTCCATGTTCTTAAACCACTAGTCCAAATAACATTATTTGATTGGATATTTGAATTATCAGGGATTGAGCTAATTCTTGAAATATAAATACATTTATTTTGTAAATTATTTATATCATCAACATTTTCATTTAATTGTTTTCTGGAAAATATTTTATAATTTTTTAAATTTTCAGGATAAATTTCATCTGTTGTATTACTAGAAAAACTTATATCTTTTGGATCGATAATATCCCAGCTCTCAAAATGATTGCCATTTTCATCTTCACCTCTTTTAGATACAACTAATCCTAATTTATGTGTGATGTAAGATACTCCTATTTTTTGGTGACATCCTCCTCCATAATTTTTTAAAATATTTCTTTCTTGAATAACATTCGAATAATCTTTGGAAAAATTAATATCATTTAAAATTTTGTTAAGTTTAATATCTTTAATTCTTGTTTCAATCGCTAGAGCTCCTTGTCCAGGAGAACAAGGGTTGATAGACAATGGTAAAACAGACCATAGACATTCGTTGATATATTTTTTTAGAGTTATTTTTAATTCATTGAATTCAGAATAATTATTCAAAAGTAATCTATCAATTGCTGCTTTAGCAACAATAAAACCATCACTGTCAGGATTTTCCAAAAATTTTTTAAATCTAGTGGGTATGTTACCTCTTATATTTTCAAAGCAAACTTCATCAAACTTTTGTGGAAGATAATTTTCAATAAAATTTTTTAAATTATATTGTCTTCTTGGTGATGAACAAAGAATAGTAATTTTCTTACTATCCATTTTTTTATTTTTTTTTAAGAATAATATATCTCTTTTGTCGGCTCGTTTTAATGTTGCAGCTATTTTAGTTTTATCACCAACTTCAATCGGAAGATCCTTCCATGAGTGAACAATTAAATCACATTTATTATTTATTAATTCATCCCTTAAATCATAGGTAAAAACTCCCTCAGTTGGCATTTCAGATAGAGGTGTTTTTAGATCTTTATCTCCTGAAGTACTTCTTGTTAAAAATTCTATTTCTACAAAAGGATGTTTTGATTGCAAATAATCGGAAAATTCACGTGCTTGAATTATTGCCAAGTCACTTTTTCTCGATAAAACTCTAATTTTCATGGGTTATATTATTTTAAATAGCACTATATGATAAAATTAGTAATGATTGAATTTAAAGGTACAAAATCTTCTTGGGGCTTAGTTGCAAAACTTTTTCATTGGTCATTGGCACTTCTTCTTTTTTGGCAAGTT
>CACNPW010000023.1 GCA_902622475.1 uncultured Alphaproteobacteria bacterium
CCAAGGGTAGATTTGGTTTTGGTTATGATCCAATTTTTATTCCTAAAAATTATAACAAAACATTGGCTGAATTAAGCGCTAAAGAAAAAAATGAAATTAGCCATAGGTCTATAGCTGTAACAAAATTGATTAACTTTTTAATTAATTAATCACAAAAGAATTTCCATTATTTATTTTTAATATGTTAAGATCTCTTTCAATCATATTATCTTTAAAATAAAAGCTTCCATCAATGCCATCGAATTTTTTGTTCGGGTTGTTTAATAATTTAATTACATCACCAAGTTTATATTCCTTTGTGTAGATGAAATTAATTAAACCTATTAAGTCATAAGGTAATGTTGAGATTCTCAAAAGCTCATCATCATATATTTCCATATAATTATTTATTATCTTTATTCGACTTGTTTCAGGAATTCCTGGAAATATTGCCCCTTGTAAAGAAGGTTCATAGAAAAAAGTTTTATCATCTATTACTCCAGTTCCCATAAACTGTACGATATTAGGATCTATATCGTAGTATGGTAGAAGAGGTGCAACCTGTAGTAAATTTAAACCATAATCAGCAATCAAGATATGTGTAAAATCATAGTCACTTGTAGTTTTAAATTTTTCTAATTTTTTTAGTCTTTTTTTTGATTTTTCATCTTTTTTAGAGGATAGAATTTGTTTTTGTCTATTCAATTCATATTTTCTCAATTCATATTTACCCAATTCTTTTATTGATTCTCTTACATTTGTTAGTTCGTCTTTATACGAAGATCTGTTTACTAATATTGCTGGGCTTTCGAACATTATGTCATCAATTAAGCTGTTTATTAAATATCCATATTCATTTTCAGGATAAAGTAGCGCAACTTTTGCATCATCATTTAAATATAACATAAGTTGTGAAAGTTCATTTTGTGGAAAAAAATTTATTAAATAAACACAATCTTTGGCTAATGAAGACTTTGAAGAGTATGAAAAAAATATTACTTCATGAGCACAATAATTATCTAAGATTTTTGCATACTTAGATTGAACTGGTCCTAGAAAAATCTTCCCGGGTAGTAAATTTTTTTCTATAATTTTTTTTAGATCATTTTCATTTTCAAAAAGTTCTACTTGTATAACAACATCGCTTATACCAAGATTATAAATTCCCAATTCATATGTATTCAAGAATTGTTTTGTGGTTTTTTTATCGTCATCTTTTGCAAATAAAGCAATAATTGTTTTATTTAAGACAACTTCATCTAAAATCTTATTCTGCTTATCTTGTTTGCTTTCTTTTTTTTCAATTACTGTTTTTTCACCTTTACTTTTAATCGATTTTTCAGAAATAGTTGTTTCTTGAGTATTTTTTGTATCTTGTTTAGATAAATTTGCTGGAGTACATGAAGTTATAAATATAAGTATATAAATAATGGATAATATTATTAATGGTCTCTCAATTGTAGCAACACCTATTGGTAATTTAGATGACATAACCTATAGGGCTGTAAAAGTTATTGGGGAATGTGATATCATTATTTGTGAAAACCCTAAACACTCACTTAAACTACTAAATAAATTAGGCATTAAAAAGAAGTTAATAGCTTTACATGATTATAATGAGCATAAAATTATAAATCAGATTAAAGTTGTATTAAAATATAAAAATTGTGTCCTAATTTCTGACGCTGGGTCACCGCTTATTTCAGATCCTGGATATAATTTAGTACAATATTGTATTGCAAATAATATTAAAGTTACATCTGTACCTGGACCCTCGTCAATTATATCGAGTTTACAGTTATCTGGATTACCAATATCAGAATTTGCTTTTTTTGGTTTTGTTCCAAAATCAAAAAAAAAGATAGAAGATCTTTGTAAAATTATTTCTCAAGAAAAAAGGACTTGTGTACTTTTTGTCTCAAATAATAAACTAATTGATTTTTTAGATAGCCTAGAAAATATTGTAACTAATAGATCAATTTCAATATGTAAAGAACTTACAAAGGTAAATGAATTCGTTTTTAGGGGAACTCCAATAAATGTGAAAAATAAGATACTAGAACATAAAGAAAATATTAAAGGAGAGTTTGTTACTGTTATTGATAGACAAACATCAAAAAATCAAGATTTTGACAATATTGATTTGTATAGCAAAGAATTAAAAAAAATGGCTACAAAATTTTCTTTGACCGACATCGTCGAAATAGTACATAAATTTACAAAAATTAATAAAAACAAAATTTACAAATGGTTGTTAAAATTAAAAAATTAGTTAAAATTTTATTTATTCCAATATTTTTGATTTTTGCATCTGTTAATTATGGGTGTTCGCCGGCAAGTGTGCTTGCTACAGGCGGGGGTAGTGCAATGGTGGTTGCTGAGGGGGAGAGATCTCTTGGCACCGTAATAGATGATGCAACTATTAAGGTCAATATTGCAGCAAAATTCCTTAATGCAGAGAACAATCTTTTTGTAAATATAAATACAAGTGTATTAGAGGGTAGAATTTTATTAACTGGTCTTGTTGATAATCAAGAAATTAGAATTGATGCAGTAAGATTAGTTTGGGAAGTTGAAGGGGTTAAAGAAATTATAAATGAAATAGAAATTGGGAATAGAACAACATTGAAAGACTATGCTAGTGATTTATGGATTAATACACAAGCAAGAGCTGTAGCTGCTAAAACCGTTGGAATAAAAGCAATTACATTTAATTTTGAAACTATCCAAGGTAAAATTTATGTAGCGGGTATTACATCACGCCCAGATCTATTAGATGAAATGATTGTTGCACTTAAAAACATAAAAGGGGTTAATGAAATTGTTAACTATGTAATTATAAGAGAGAAACTGTAATTTATCTTAAGCTTCCAATTTTTTCTCCAGCTAAAATATGAATGTGAAAATGTGGAACCTCTTGTCCACCATCCTCTCCTGAGTTTGTTATCAACCTATAACCTGTGTCTTCAATATTAATATCATTTATTACGAACTGAATACTCTTAAAAAAAGATGTGATATTTTCATTATCTGCATTTTTTAAAAAATCAGAAAAAGTTTTGCAAGGGAATTTTGGTATACCTAAGATATGTATTTTTGCTTGGGGATTAATATCATTAAAAAATAAACTAAACTCATCTTCATAAACTTTGTCACAAGGTATTTCTTTTCTTAATATTTTGGCAAAGATATTGTTTTCATCATACATGATTATTTATTTTCTTTTTTCTAGTTCTTTATGTATTTCGTTCATTGAAATTTTTTTTGACTTCAATAAAACTAATAGGTGATAGATTACGTCTACAGCTTCTTCTATAGTTCTTTTTTTTGATCCTTTTAGAAAATCTATAATTAACTCTGATGCTTCTTCTCCAAATTTTTGAGCTATTTTTTTTGGTCCCAATTTTAATAATTTATTTGTGTAAGAATTTTTTTTTCTACTTTTTACTCTGTTATCTATAATTTCATTTAAATCTTCAATTTTCATAAAATTTAATCTCTGATATTTATATTTTTATTTTTTAAGTATTTCTTTACTTCTTTAATGCTAATTTCATTAAAATGAAAGACTGAGGCTGCTAATAAAGCATCAGCTTTACCTTTAACTATACCGTCATAAAAATGTTCTAGAGCCCCAACTCCTCCACTAGCTATAATAGGTATCTTTAAAAATTCTGAAACCTTACCTAAAAGTTCATTGTCGAAACCAGATTTTGTGCCATCCTTATCCATTGATGTTAAAAGGATTTCGCCAGCCCCTAGTTCTTGAACTCTTTCTATCCAATCTAAAGCATATAATTCAGTTTTATTAGTCCCGCCATGAGAATAAACAAACCAATCATTATTATGTTTTTTTGCATCAACAGCCACGACAATGCATTGGTTCCCAAAATATTCAGAAGACTCTTTAATGATATAAGGGTTTTTAATTGCTGCAGAATTTATAGAAACTTTGTCGGCACCAGCTTTAAGTAATGCTTGTATATTTTCTATTGATGAAATTCCACCACCAACTGTAAGGGGGATAAAAACCTCGTTTGCAGTTTTTTTAACTACATTGATCATAGTATCTCTATTTTCTAATGATGCGCTAATATCTAAGAAACATATTTCGTCAGCCCCATTATCAGAATAGTGTTTTGCTTGTTCAACAGGATCTCCTGCATCAATTAAATTTAAAAAATTGATACCCTTTACAACTCTTCCATCTTTAACATCTAGGCATGGGATTATTCTTATTTTTACCATTTTAGTTTAAAATTTTTTGGGCTTCTATTAGATCAATCTTTCCTTCATAGAAAGATTTACCTGAAATTATTCCTTCAATGTTTTTTGTGTTTAGCTTTTTTAAATTTATTAGATCAGAGTAATCTGTTAAACCACCGGCAATTATAAATTTTTTATTAAATTTTTTAATTAAGTTTATTTTTTTTATAAAATTATTTACAAAATCCAAATTTAAACCTTTTAGCATTCCATCATTTTGGATATCTGTAATTACATATCCTCTAATCTTTGAGCTATTATAAATATCAAGAATATCTTGTATTTTCTTTCCTGAATTTTTATCCCAACCTCTTATCATTATGTTATCTTTAAGAATATCTAATGATATATATACTTTATCCGCATACTTATTTGATAAAATTATAACTTCATTTGGTTTTTCAACTGACATTGAGCCAATAATCAAATTATTTATTCCAACATCAAAATATTTTTTTGCTAAATCTAAATTTCTAATACCACCCCCTAATTGTATTGGTATTGAAATTGATTTTCTAATATTCTTTATTGTTTCAAAATTAACATTTGATCTACCAAAAGCAGCATCTAGATCAACCAAGTGTAGTTTTTTACAACCAATTTGTTCAAAGTAGATAGCTTGTTTTTCTGGGTCTTTATTGTAAACAGTGCTTGAGTTATCTTTACCTTTAGAAAGCCTAACGCATTTATTATCTTTTAAATCTATGGCTGGTATAATTTGCACTATAGATTTTTATAATAATAATAACCTTTTATAAAGCTTCCGTTAATATAGGCATAAAATGGATTTTCACCCCACTTAGTATAATTTTTACCTGTAAAAAGTTTTATTGCTGCATCTTGTGTTTCTCTAACAGCTAACTGCATAGATTTTATATTGTCTTCTTTTGCAATTTGTTCAGTATGGTCAATCATTGTTTTGGCTAAACCATAACCTCTTGCCCAAGGGGCAACAAATTGTCTTCTTATGCGCGCAATATTTTTTCTAGACTCAATATTAGGAGCCTCGTAAGCTAGTTGAAGGGTTCCAGCTATAACGCCGTTAAGTCTTCCAACAATAAGTTTGATATATTTATCATTAGTTCTTTTGGTCCAATAATCTATTAAAATATCTCTTGTGGGAACTCTTAACCATCCAAAACCACCTCCGGCTTTAATTGCTTGTTCTGTAACCTCTTCCATATAACCATCTTTTATTTTTGATCGAATTATTGAAGATGAATATTTATCAGAATTATCAGCAAGCATAATAGGATCAATTAAATGAATATTAAAATTATTTTTTTCAGCGTACTTTTCTAATGTTTTAAAATTACCTTTTCTGTCTTTTCCAAACTTAAAGTCAGTACCTATAACTAAGTATTTAATGTTTAATTTATCAATAAGAATTTTTGTTACAAAATCATCAGCTGATAATATTGATAGATTGTTATCAAAAGAAAAATCTATAAATATGTCTAAACCCAATCTTTCAAGAAAATTTATTTTATTGCTTTGAGTATAAATATTAAAAGGCTCATCAATTTTATTAAAGTAAACACGAGGATGAGGATTAAAACTCATTATAGAAGATAATAAATTATTGTTTGATGCAATCTCCTGAATTTTTTTTATTATTTCTTGGTGCCCTTTATGTATTCCATCAAAATTACCTATCGCGAGACAAAGGTTTAATTTTTCAAAATCTGATGCTGTATCTAATTTATAAATTTTCATAATATTTATAAATCAATTAGTATAGAAACTTATGGCTAGTAACTACAAATATTTATTTAAGATATTTTCCAGATATTCTTGTCTTCCTGAACGAGGTTCTGGTTCAATATTATCATCGATTACTTTTTTATTTATATCATCTAATCCAGTATCTTTATTATGAATAAACTGGCCCAAATTTTTATTCCAGTCTTCATATCTATCTTCAATAAACTTTGGAATAACATTATCATTCATTAATTTTTCAACAGCAATAAGTGTTTTTGCACAAACATCCATACCCCCAATGTGAGCATGAAATAAATCTTCAGCATCAATAGATTGTCTTCTTATTTTTGCATCAAAGTTCATGCCTCCTTGGCCTAAACCGCCATTCTTAAAAATAAAATAAAATGACATAATTAAGTCAGCAGGATTATTTGGGAATTGATCTGTATCCCAACCTATTAAAGTATCACCTCTATTAATATCAATACTTCCTAAGGCACTGTTAGAAGTTGCATAAGCAATTTCATGTTCAAAATTATGACCAGATAAAGTTGCATGATTAACTTCAACATTTAATTTTATCTCATTTTCTAAACCTGCCTTTCGTAAAAAAGCTAAGCAAGTTGCAGAATCAAAATCATATTGATGTTTAGTTGGTTCATGAGGTTTTGGTTCCAATAAAATTTGACCTTTAAATCCTATCTTGTGTTTATAATTAACGACTAATTCTAAAAATCTTTGAAGATTAGCTGTTTCCTTAGTCATGTCAGTATTAAGAATAGTTTCGTATCCTTCTCTTCCACCCCAAAGAACGTAGTTTTGACCTCCCAATCTCATTGTTGCATCCATACAATCTTTTACTTGTGCAGCTTTATATGCAAAAACTTCTGGGTCTGGATTGGTAGAAGCACCACTCATATATCTTTTATGTGAAAAAGCATTTGCTGTTCCCCAAAGTAATTTCATTCCTGAGTCATTAATTTTTTGTTCCATTAAATCTATAATATTAAAGAAATTTTTTTGTGTCTCAGCATAATTTGAACCTTCAGGAGAAATATCTCTATCGTGAAAGCAGAAAAAAGGTGTTTTTATTTTAGTGAAAAAATCAAATGCAGCATCAAGTTTCATTTTAGCCATTTTCATTTCATCACCTGCTTGCATCCAAGGTCTATCAAATGTTTGACCGCCAAACGGATCTAGACCTGGCCAAGTAAATGTATGCCAATAGCAAGTAGCAAACCTTAAATGCTCTTTCATAGATTTGCCTAAAACTTTTTTAGATTCATCATAAAACTTAAAAGCAAATGGATTTGTACTTTCTTCGCCTTCAAATTTAATCTCTGGTATTTTACTAAAATATTCTGTCATATAATTTCCTAAATTATATTACTCTATCTTGATGCCCAAAGTAAACCACGTTTATAAATTTTATTCATTTGTGGATGGTTTAGTTCATGTGCAAAATGACCAAGGGAAATATAAAAAATTTTTCCTTTTCCAATTCGTCTTTTCCAAGCAACTGGCATTTCTACATCCTTTAACCATTCTGTTGTATATGCATCTCCACTTGATGAACCAGGTTCTTGTTCAAGCTTCCAAAGTTCGTTACCTTTAAAAGTTGTCGTTGCTAAAACTTCATTTAATGGATCCACATGCATATAATATTGCTCTGAATGATAATCAAAATCTTCAATACCTTCCATAATTGGATCATCTTTTTTTGTTATATTTACTCTATAATCATGGATGCCATTTGGGTGACTTACCCATTGACCACCAGTTAGGAACTGCCAATCAATTGACTGTCTAAATGCATCACACATTCCACCATGATGACCAGCAAGACCGCAACCACTGTGAACAGCTTTAATAACATTATTAACAGCGGTTTTTTTTATTTCTCCTCTTGGATCAAAATGAAAGGCCATAGTCACTATAGGTATAAGCAGATCCATTTCGTGGACATAATCTTCTGCAAATGCAGATGTTTGATATTCAGCTCTTACCTCATATCCTTCAGGCTCCAGCATACCTTTAATTATTTCAGTACATTTTTCAGGCTCATGTCCTGGCCAACCTCCATAAACTATTAAAGCTTTTTTCATTTTATTCCTTTCACTTTAATAAATTACTAATCTCATATTCAGAGAAGTAATTTAAATTTTTAATTGTACTTCTAAGTTCTATTTTTTTATTTTCTTTTGATGATTTAATAATACTATCTAGTATATCTAAAACGTGAAGACTTAATTCTCCACTGCATCTATTTAAACGATTTTTTTTTATTGCATCAACTGTTTCGCTTACACCTATACCTCTATAATTAGCAATACCTGCTGGCTCATTTGCTTTTTCAGATTTATTTTTGATATTTATTTTCCCTAAATTGTTATTCTTGGTGTCAATATTTTTCCAATCTCCATTTTTTGATTTACAAACAAGAATATCACCACCAAACATATTGGGATCAGGAATATTTATTGAACCTTTATCACCATATAGCTCAATGTGATTTTTACTGTGTTTCCAAATATCAAAAGAAAAAAATGAATCTATTAATGCCCCATTCTGAAATTCTATTTGTGAAACTAATGTTGTTGGGATTTCAACTTCTATTTCTTGTCCTTGTCTATCACCACTGCCGACAACTCTTTTTTGATAAACTGTTCTTGATTGCGTAAAAACATTTTTTGCTGGACCGAGTAAGTTTACTAAAGCTGTGAAATAATATGGCCCCATATCAAGAATTGGACCACCTCCATGTTTATAAAAAAAATCTGGATTTGGATGCCAAATTTCATGTCCAGCCACACCCATTGAGATACTGCCTAGATTTATTTGACCTATTTCATTACTATCAATAATTTTTTTTGCCTGCTGTATACCAGCACCAAGAAAAGTATCTGGGGCACAACCAACATGTAAACCTTTTGAATTACCTAAATTGACCAACTCTTCACCATGTTCAAATTTTATAGAAAGTGGCTTTTCTGAATAAGAATGTTTACCAGATTCAAGAATTGATTTTGAAACTTCAAAGTGAACATCTGGAATAGTTAAATTTATAATTAATTCAATTTCTTTATTAGATAATATCTGATCTACAGATAATTGTTCTACATCATACTTTTCTGAATAATTTTTTGCAGCTTCATTTTTAATATCAGCACATGCAACTATTTGAAAATTATTAAAATATTTCTGGGAATTACTAAAATATATATCAGCAATATTTCCACATCCAATAATCCCAACTTTCATAAATCACCTATAAATTATTCTTTAACTGAACCACTGTTTAAATGTACAACAATATATTTTAAACTTAAAAAGGCAAATTTTTAGCTTAGATCTAAGTATTTATTCTGTATGATTAGAAAAAATTTTTAATGAAGAATAAACCAAACATATTAATATTTAATCCAGATCAATGGAGAGGAGATATGCTTGGATATCTTGGTTACCCAGGTGCACAAACTCCTAACTTAGATAGTATAATTAAAAAAGACGCGGTTGCTTTTAAGAATGCTTTTTGCCAAGCGACAGTTTGTACACCAAGTCGTTGCTCATTTATGACTGGCTGGTATCCGCATGTGCATGGTCATAGAACAATGCATTATATGTTACACACTGATCAAGGAGATTCCAGTATTTTATCAGAACTAAAAAATAAAGATTACTTTATTTGGTGGGGTGGAAAAAATGATTTAATAGCAGGACAAGAAGGTTATCGCAATCATTGTGATACTTATTTTGAACCAGCTGATAGAGATTTTCAAAAATGGGGTTACACTCAACAATCTGGAACTCACAGTGGAGACCTGTCATGGAGAGGTCCCGAAGATGGAGATAATTATTATAGTTTCTTTAAAGGGAAATTAGATAAAAAAGACAAAGATATTTATTTCGATAATGATTGGTCCATGGTTTACGGAGCATTAGATTTTATAAAAGATTATAAAAAAGAAAAACCTTTCTGTTTATTTCTACCACTTAGTTATCCTCATCCCCCTTACTGTGTTGAAGATCCATGGTTCTCTTCAATTGATAGGAGTGTAATACCTAACAGATATCAATACCAAACTTTGGAAGACAAGCCGAGTATTTTAAAAGGAATAATAGATGGACAAAGAATGCAAGAATGGACTGATGAACGTTGGAATGAATTGCGAGCGGTGTATCTTGGTATGTGTGCAAGAGTAGATTATCAATTTGGACTTTTAGTCAATCAACTTAAAGAATATAATTTGTATGATGATACTTTAATAATATTTTTATCTGATCATGGTGACTTTACAGGTGATTATAATCTAGTTGAAAAAACACAAAACACCTTTCAAGACTGTCTTACGAATGTTCCTCTTATAATTAAGCCACCAAAAAGTGAGAATACATTAAATGGTGTAAGCGATACAATGATTGAGTTAATTGATATTGCAGGAACAATATATGATTACAGTAATATTGAGCCTTCCTATTGGCATTTTGGCAAAAGTATTAAAAATTTTATTGAACAGAAAACCAATAATCATAGAGAAGAAGTTTTTGCAGAAGGTGGTAGACTTAAATTAGAAAAACAAGCTAGTGAAAGCCAAAGTTTAAATTTACCTAATAGTTTATATTATCCAAGAGTAAATTTACAGAGTAATGAGGATAAAATTTTAATGCATACTAAAGCTACTATGTGCAGAAATAAAAAATTTAAATATATTAGAAGAACTTATGAAAAAGATGAGCTTTATAATTTAATTGATGATCCAGGAGAGATACATAATGTTATTGATGATCAACAATATGCTTCAGAACTTAAAAACTTAAAAGAGAAAATGCTTTCATGGTATCAGCGAACTTGCGATGTTGTTCCATTTAAAGGTGATAAAAGAAATTTTAAATAAAGAACTAAGACTTTATGTCTTTTGGTTAATTAGTTTTCTTTAAAATAATTCTTTAACAATTCCTTTGGTGGATCATATAATTTTATTTCTTTCAACATGAGATCTTTATATCGAGAAATTAAATCATTATCATGTATTTGATTTAATTGTCCTGGATCTTCCTTCAGGTTATAAAGAGCACTTTTTGTATCCACTAATGTCACATGTGGATCAGTTTTTTTTAATATTTTATTTACCTTCATTACTGGAATATTTTTAGTGAAATTAAATGGTTTGTGCATAGTTGCTGTTTGCAATTCTTCATTCGAAAAAAATTGTCTCATATTGGTTGGCATTAAGGTGTATTGATATCTAGTTCTATCATATTGATTAAAATTTTCTGGATAATGAAAATAGGTATATTTACCATCTGAAATATTAATGCCACCACCCCAATATCCATATAATGCACAATAATCACTTTCATTATCTTTATCTAAAAAATTTAAAATTGATTTTCCTTTTACTTCTTTTGGGATTTCATGACCGTGCATTGTCATAAAGGTTGGCATTAGATCAATATTTTGAGTTACGACATTTCTTTGTTCACCGTTATACTTTTTGAAATCAGGATGAGAAAAATAAAGTGGAATATTAGCTATCTCATTATACAATGGCATCCTGTTTTTTGCCCACCAGTCATGCTCACCTAGCATAAAGCCATGATCTGTCGTTAAAATTAATGCTGTATTTTCCCAGAGATTATTTGAATCAAAAAAATCTAATACTGTTCCTAACAAATAATCACATAATCCTATTAGAGCTAAATAGTTTGCTTTTAGTTCAGCAACCTCTTCATTATTTTCCTTTACTTTATCATATTGAGGCCAATCTAATCTTGGTCCCCTATAATTTGTTTTAAGTTTTTCTCTGAATCTTTCAGGGGCAAAAAAGGGTTCATGTGGATCAAATGTCTCCAACTGTAGAAACCAATTATCAGCATCTTTATTTATATCTAAGAAATCTAATCCTGATTGAAAACATTTCACTGATGGAAAGTCTTTCTCATCTTTGATAAATTCACTGTTTATTACATAGTTATAATATTTTCCCTCCCTATCACTTAAATTGAATTGTGATTGATGATATTTTTCTCTCAGTTTTTCAAGTGGAGGTTGAACCATTGCTTTCCAAGGATCGCTCTCTTGTCCTCGAATAAAATCCCATGAATTAAACCTATTATGATAAGTTGCCCCACCATCTTCAAAGTAATGATAGTGATCAGTTACTAGGTGAGTATACGTATTATTCAGTCTCAACATTTCTGGAAATGAATTATCAAATGGTTCTAAAGGCCCCCATGCGCGATGAAGGAAGCTTAGTCGTCCTGAATGCATATCACGTCTGGCAGGCATACAAGGCATACTTCCTATATAATGATTATTAAATTGAACTGATTTTTTTGCTAATCTATTAAAATTTGGTGTTTCAATATATTTTCCACCATAAGAATTTAACATTCTTTTATTTAATGAATCAAAAAGTAAAAAAACAGTTTTCATATAATCTAAATTACATTATGTTTTTATTACTTCAAATACAAAATAATATAGGATTATAAAAATGAAATATTTACATACTATGGTTAGAGTTAAGAATATCGAAGAGTCTCTAGACTTTTATTGCAATAAGTTGGGTTTAAAAGAAGTTAGAAGAGTAGAAAATGAAAAAGGTCGCTTTACTCTCATATTTCTAGGTGCAGAAAATAGTGATGAAAAAACTGGACTACTTGAATTAACATATAATTGGGACCCAGAAGATTATACTGGTGGAAGAAACTTTGGTCATCTTGCTTATAGTGTCAAAAATATTTATGAAGTGTGTGAAAAGCTAATGAATAATGGCGTTACAATTAATAGACCGCCTCGAGATGGACATATGGCTTTTGTGCGTTCACCTGATGGAATATCTTTAGAAATTTTACAAGAAGGCGAAGCACTTCCAGTTCAGGAACCATGGAAATCTATGGAAAATTCAGGAACTTGGTAAATCTAATTATTAAGTTTTACTTTATAATACTTATCTGGATTAGTTGCTAAAGCTACTACTGAAGGTAAAACTTTTCTATAAAAATCAAAAAGACTAGTAAAAGGTTTGGGCAACTCTGAGTCAATTTCTTTACGAAGTTTTTTCAAATTATAAGATGGTACCATTGGATACATGTGATGCTCTAAATGGTATTCCATATGCCAATATAAAAAACTTAAAATAGGATTTATTCTAACTGAATAGGTGCTTAAACGATGATCTTTAGTATCAACTTTTGCAGCTAAATGTTGTGTAACATTAACAGCAAACCAGATTGGTTTACCGATATAGGTAGGTATAATTACATAAAGTATTGGCAGAATTGAACCGATGTAAAATGAATAGGCAAATACTAAAAACCAAATAAAAACGTATAATCTTGAATTCCAAAGAATTTTTTTCTTTTCTTCTTGTGGTGCGGTGACATCAATCACAGGTGTAAATTTTCCAAATGCGTGTTTTAAGACTTCAAACTTAATCAATTTATGTGGATATAGTAAATCCGTTAAAGGAATAAAATTTAAGAAAAAGGCAAATAACTCTATTGGTCTAGAAACTTGTATTTCATGATCATAATCATCTTCAGTTTGAAGAGTTTTTGAATGGTGAAAGGTATGACTCCAACGCCATCTGAAACCTTCAAAGTCACACATAAACGAACTAATGTGGTAGAAAAACTCATTAATCCATCTAGTTTTAAAAGCTGTCCTATGAACAGTTTCATGCCAATTTGCTACACTGAATGCATAGATAGTTCCATAAATGAAAAAGAAAAATAAGGTCCAAACTGTACCCCAGGTAAGATATGCTAGATAACCAGAAGTAAATAAAAATAAAAAGTAGAAAAAAAAATGTATTAGTCCTGGTAAATCACTTCTCCTACTTAATTCTTTCAGTTTTTTTTTATCAAGCTGCGGTTTGTACCAATCATCTAAATTTATATGCATATTATAAAAATATTGATTTATTTATATATTTCAATAATTTTATTAAATATACTCTTGTGATAAGAAACAAAAAATACAAATAATTATGATTACTGATAACAATTTTGGTAAACGCGACAAAAAGGGTAACTGGAAACCAAATGATAGAATAATTCCAATGCCTAGATTCATAATTCCTTTTCAGCCATTGAGATTACTAAAATGGATTTTTGGTTGGAATGGATATATTTTTCCTATGCAATTTATATGGGCAATAATTACTTTAATAGTTTGGTTTTTACTCACTCCTTCGCTTGATGAATTCAAAGAAGTTAATCTGTATACTTTAGGATATATTTTTCTTAGAAATAGCATGATTGTTTTTATATATGCTGGTTTCTTTCATTTACATTTTTATATTAAGAAAAAACAAAAAAATAATTTTAAATATAATGCAAAGTTCCTAGAAAAAAATTCTAAGTTTCTTTTTAAAGATCAAACGAAAGATAATATGATTTGGGTTTTCTTAAGTGCGATTCCTATATGGTCAATTTATGAATATTTTACTTTTTGGTCTTTTGCTAATAATTACATAACTTTAATATCGTGGGAA
>CACNPW010000024.1 GCA_902622475.1 uncultured Alphaproteobacteria bacterium
AAACTGGCTATGGAGATATGACTGTAATTCCAGATCTCAAAACAATAAAAATTGCTAAATGGTTAAATAAAACTGCATTAGTAATCTGTGATTGTCTAGATCACTCAGGGAAAAAACCACTAATTCATTCAACAAGACAAATACTTAAAGATGTCTTAGCTAAAGCAGACAAAATGGGATTTCAATCAATGGTTGGTTCAGAATTAGAATTTTTTCTTTTTAATCAAACTTACGAGGAAATTCATAATAATAATTATACAAAACTCAAAGAGTCTTCTTGGTACATTGAAGATTATATGATTTTCCAAACTACAAAAGAAGAGGATGTGATGCAGGAATTAAGAAATTCTCTTTTAGATAGTGGAATTTATGTAGAATGTTCAAAGGGTGAAGCTGCTCCAGGACAAGAAGAAATCAATGTTGTTTTTTCTGATGCATTAAACATGGCTGACAATCATATTTTAATTAAAAATGCGACAAAAGAAATTGCTTATAAACATAACAAGGCCGTAACATTTATGGCTAAATATAACAAAGAAGTTTGTGGAAGTTCATGTCATATTCATAACTCTTTATTCGATAAGAAAACAAAGAAAAATATTTTTTATAACCCTAAAGATAAATATGGAATGTCTGATATTTTTAAAAGTTATCTCGCTGGACAAATTAAATTATTGCCCGATATATCAATTTTTTTAGCACCAAATATTAATTCTTATAAAAGATTTCAAGATGGATCATTTGCTCCTACAAAATCTGTTTGGGGCATTGATAATCGTACTGCTGGGTTTAGATTAGCTGGCCATGGATCATCCATAAGAATTGAATGTCGAGTCCCAGGAGCGGATGTTAATCCTTATCTTTCTTTTGCAGCTTTAGTTGGTGCTGGTTTATACGGGATTAAAAATAAACTTAAATTAGATAAACCTTATTCAGGAAATATTTATGAGAAAAAAGTAAATGAAGTTCCTAAAACACTTAAAGAAGCAATCCAACTTGCTAAAAAATCTAAATTTTTAAAAGAGATATTTCCACAAGATGTACTAGATCATTATATCCATGCTGCTGAATGGGAGCAAAAAGATTATGATGGTTCAGTTAATGATTGGCAATTACGAAGATATTTCGAACGAGGTTAATTTTACTAAATGTTTGAGACTATTACTCCAATAGACAACTCCGTCTTAGTTAAAAGAGAATATGCAACAGAAGAAGATATTGAAACAAATCTCAACAATTCCTATTCTGTAAGAGAGCATTGGAAAAATATATCTCTAGAAGAAAGAAAAAAGTCAGTTTTAAATTTTGTAGAAATATTTTTAAAAAATAAGGATGTTTCTAGTAATTTATGTAAGCAAATAGGCAGACCTATAGCACAGTGCCCAGGAGAGATGCGAGGTTTTGAAGAAAGAGCTCGTTATATGATTGAAAATGCTGATAGAGCATTATCAAGAGTTGTTTCAATTAAAAATGATGAATTTGATAATTATATAAAAAAAGAACCACTAGGAACTATATTTGTAATTGCGCCCTGGAATTACCCTTTCAACACTTCTGTTAATTCAATTGTACCAAGTTTACTTGCAGGTAATGCAGTTATATTAAAACATTCTTCTCAAACTCCACTTTGTGCTGAAGAATTATATGAGGCAGCTAATCAATCTTCATTACCAAAAAATATTTTTCAGTATTTACATTTAGATCATAATCAAACATCAAGAATAATTTCAGACTCAAGAATTAATCATGTTTTATTTACAGGTTCTGTAAGTGGAGGAAAACAAATAAAAAAATCTATAGGTACAAGATTTATTGGAGCGGGTTTAGAGTTAGGTGGAAAAGATCCTGCGTATGTTAGAGCTGATTGTGATTTAGATCATGCTGTTGAAAATTTAGTTGATGGATCATACTTCAATTCTGGTCAATCTTGTTGTGGTATTGAAAGAATTTATGTTGAAAAAAAAATATACAATACATTTGTAGAAAAATTTAAAGATATAACTGAGAAATACATTTTAGGAAATCCACTAGAGATGGAGACAAATTTAGGGCCAGTAGTGAAGCAATCTGCTGCGAATAATATTAGAACTGAAGTTAACAACGCAATTAGTCAAGGTGGCAAGAACATTATAGATAACAAAAAATTTAAATTAGACGATGGTAATAATTGTTATGTAAGCCCAAGTGCACTCATCAATGTCGATCATTCGATGAAATATATGATGGAAGAAATATTTGGTCCTTCGGTTGGAATAATGAAAGTAGAAAATGAAAATGAAGCTTTATCTCTAATGAATGATAGTTCTTATGGGTTAACAGCAAGTATTTGGACAAATGATAAGTCTTTTGCAGAAAATTTTGGAAAAAATGTTGAAACAGGAACTTTTTTTATGAATAGATGTGATTATTTAGATCCCGGCTTAGCATGGACCGGTGTAAAAGATACTGGAATTGGCGTTACTTTATCTGTTCTAGGATTTGATCATTTAACAAGAGCAAAAAGCTATCATATAAGAAATATTTAAGATTATGGAAAATATAAATTGGAATTATCCTACTACAATCTGGTTTGGTGTTGATAGAATAAAAGAAATACAAAAAGCCTGTGAAGAATTAAATATTCAAAAACCATTAATTGTTACTGATAATGGAATTTTAAAAACAAACATTATTAATAAGTTAAATGATTGTTTAGATAAACAGGTAATTGTTTTTAGTGATGTTAAATCAAATCCTACAGGTAAGAATGTTGAAGATGGTGTTAAGGCATTTAATGAAAATAAACATGATGGAGTAATAGCTGTTGGGGGAGGCTCGGGTATGG
Organism: uncultured Alphaproteobacteria bacterium; assembly: GCA_902622475.1. Lineage (GTDB taxonomy): Bacteria > Pseudomonadota > Alphaproteobacteria > HIMB59 > CACPNW01. Next base: position 2,825 of record CACNPW010000024.1, read on the forward strand.
ATACAGGAAAGGCAATTGCATTTATGGCCAAGCAAGAAAGACCAATCTGGGATTTTGAAGATATTGGTGACTGGTGGACTAGAGCTAATGCAGATTCAATTTTTCCTATAATTGCTTTACCTACTACAGCTGGAACAGGTTCTGAAACTGGCAGAGCATCAGTCTTTACTAACGAACAAACACAAGAAAAAAAAATAATTTTCCATCCAAAAATGCTTCCATCAATTGTTATCCTTGATCCAAATTTGACCATTCCACTTCCTGCAAATCTAACAGCCTTTACAGGAATGGATGCACTAGCTCATTGCTTAGAAGCATATTTGTCGAATATTTTCCATCCTTATTCTCAAGGTATTGCATTAGAGGGCATTAGATTAGTAAAAAATAATCTTGTTCTTGCTTTTAATAATGGATCAAACCTAGAAGCTAGATCGCATATGCTAGCATCTTCATCTATGGGTTCAATAGCTTTTCAAAAAGGTTTAGGTGCTATTCATTCTTTAAGTCATCCTGTTGGTGCAATTTATAATACACATCATGGATTAACCAATGCAGTATTTATGCCATATGTTTTACAATATAATAAAAAGGGTATTGAAGAAAAAATTATTGATATTTCAAGATATATAAATTTAAAATCAGCAACATTTAATAATTTTATGGATTGGATTTTAGAGCTTAGGTCTAATTTAAATATTCCTCATACTTTAAGTGAAATAATTGATGATGAAAAAAATTTAGAAAAAATGAGCTTAATGGCTTTTAATGATCCTTCCACAAGTACAAATCCTATACCAGTTAATGCAGAAGATTTTTTAAAAATGTATGTTAATGCCTTTAAAGGTGATTTATAAATTTATAATGTTGCTCCAATTATCCAAGGATTAAATTCATCATCACCATAATCATTTATTTCACTCTTTGATTTTTCACCTGATGCAACTGAAATTATTTTATCAAATATTTCTTTGCCAACCTCATTAACACTTGCAACATTATCCATAATAGTCCCAGCATTGATGTCCATATCTTCAGTAAGTTTATTGTACATATTTGTATTTGTCGCTATTTTAATACTTGGAGTAGGTTTGAATCCAAAGCATGAACCTCGACCAGTAGTAAAACAAATAACATTAGCGCCAGAAGCAACTTGACCAGTTACAGATACAGGATCGTAACCTGGAGAATTCATAAAGTTAAAACCTTTGGTTTTTACCTGTTCAGCATAATCAAGAACATCAACCATATTTCTATTACCAGCTTTGGATACTGCACCTAATGATTTTTCCAGAATTGTAGTTAAACCTCCTTTTTTATTACCAGGACTTGGATTATTATCTAATGTGCTACCGTTGCTAGCAACATATTTTTTCCACCATTCAATTTGTTTGATTAGTTTTTCTATATTTTTTTCGTTTGATGATTTTTCAAATAATAAATGTTCTGCTCCATATATTTCTGGAGTCTCTGATAGTAATGTTGTTCCACCATGGTCAATAATCATATCTGAAGCAAAGCCTAGTGCAGGATTTGCAGTTATCCCGGAATACGAATCTGAGCCACCACATTGCAAAGCAACTGTTAGTTCTGAAATGGGTATATTTGTTCTAGAAATACTATTAATTTCATTTAGTTGATTAATAATTTTTGAAGTTACTTTCGTTATTATTTCATTTGTTCCACCTTCATCTTGAATATTCAAATATTCAATATTTCTTTTTTCCTGATCATTTTTGTACAAACTTATTTGAGCGCATTCGCATCCAAGTCCGATAACAAAAACTTTTCCAAAATTAGGATGAATTTTAAAACCTTCAATAGTTCTGTTGAATACATTCATGGCGTATCCAGAAGTATTCATCCCACAACCTGATGAATGTTTTAAACAAACTGCTCCATCAATGTTATCAAAATTATTATTTTTTAAATAATTATTTATTTTATCAGATATTTTTTTAACAACTGTTGCTGAACAATTAACTGTACTAATTAAACCTATATAATTCCTAGTACCTGATGATCCATTATTCCTTTTAAAGCCTTTAAAGTATTCTGTTTTTTCACTTCTAATAATATCATTTCTAATATCTTTACGGATATATTCTCTTTTGAATTCACTATATCCCATATTATGGGAATGCACATGTTCACCAGGTTCTATATTTTTATTAGAGATTCCAATTATCTGACCATACTTAAAAATAAAATCGCCACTTTTAATTTTTTTTAAAGAAATTTTATGGCCGTAAGGAATATTATTTATAGATTTAATTCCATAATTTATATTAATATTCTGAGGAATATCCATTGGAGCAATTCCAATATTATCTTTTTCATTTAATTTGATTATGTTAAACATAGTTTAGATTAATATATCATAAATAATCATGGACGAAATCGCAACTTACCCATCACTAAAAGATAGAGTAGTGCTTATTACAGGTGGCGCCTCAGGAATTGGGGAAAGTATTGTCGAACAATTTGCTTCTCAAAAATCAAAAGTTGCATTTTTAGATATAAATGATGAGTTAGGTAATGAATTATCAAAAAAAATTAAAAACAAATATGATATTGATAGTCTATTTGTAAAATGTGATTTAAAAAATATAGGACAGCTTAAAAGTTCATTAGAAAAAGTAAAAAAAGAAATTGGGCCAATTTCAATTCTAGTAAATAATGCAGCAAATGATGAAAGACATGATCTAGATAGTGTCACCCCTGAATATTGGGATGATAGAATGAATATTAATTTGAGACATTATTTTTTTGCAACCCAAGCTGTCTATAAAGACATGAAAGATTTAGGCAAAGGTTCTGTAGTAAACATTGGAAGTTTTTCATGGATGATTTCTCAAGGCGGCATGCCTGGATATACAACTGCAAAATCTGCTATTATGGGTTTAACAAGAACTTTAGCAAGGGATTTAGGTGTTTATAATATCAGAGTAAATTGTATTGTTCCTGGCTGGATCATTACGGAAAGGCAAAAAAAATTATGGCTTACTGCAGAAATTAAAAAAACTCAACTTGAGAGACAATGTATTAAGAGAATGCTTATGCCTGAAGATATATCAAAGCCAGTTTTGTTTTTTGCATCTGACCAAAGTTCCGGTTGTACTGCACAAAATTATGTAATTGATGGTGGTATAGTTAATTAATGAAAAAAAAATCCAAAATTGCTTTCGGTAGACTAGATTTACTCAGAAATGATACTTTAAATAATAAAAGCAAAATTCGAATTGGCTTTATTGGGGGAGGTCCTAATTCATTTATTGGATACACACACAGGTTATCAGCTAGATTTGATAATAAATTTGAATTTGTTGCAGGAATATTTTCAAAAGATAAAAAAAAATCTAAATCTTTTGGTTTGTCATTGGGATTGGCTGATGATCGTTGTTATAGTGATTATAAGGCTATGGCATCAGCAGAAGCAAAAAGAAATGACGGTATTCAAGTTCTTGGAATAATGACTCCATCTGGAGATCATTACAAGATAGCAAAGGCTTTTATTGAAAAAGGTATACATATTATTTGTGACAAACCTTTAACTGCAACAGTTGAAGATGCTGTTAAATTAAAAAAACTCATTTTAAAAAATAAAATTGTGTTTGCATTAACACACAATTACTCAAGCTATCCAATGCTAAGAGAAGCAAAAAATATTATTTCAAATCAAAAATTAGGAAAAATCAATTTGATAAATGTTGAGTACCCCCAAGGTTATACAGTCGGCTTAAAAAAGAAAGACGAAAAAGCAACATTAAAATGGAGATTAGATAAAAAACAATCTGGGCCATCAATGATATTATCTGAAATTGGAACCCACGCGTATCATTTGTTGAGATATGTAACTGGATTAGAAGCAAATGAAATATCTGCAGAAGTAAATTCATTATCTTCAGAAATTTCAGTCGATGATAATGCTTTTGTTTTATTAAGAATGCGTAATAAGGCAAGAGGTATAATCTGGGTATCGTCTGCTGCTACCGGTGGAGAAAATGGTTTAAAAATTAGGGTGTATGGAACAAAAGGTTCAATAGAGTGGTTGCAGGACGATCCAAATAATCTAAAGTTTACAGAACTCGATAAACCAATGAAAGTTATAACAAGAGCAAGTAAATTAGTATCTAAATTTTCACTATCATCTTCAAGAATTGCTGCTGGTCACCCGGAAGGTTTTTTTGAAGCTTTTGCAAATATTTATTCAGAATTCGCTGATCATATTCATAATAAAAATAAAAAATCTTCATTTCCAACTATTGATGATGGTGTAGCTGGTATTAAATTTATATATGCAGCAAAAAAATCTTCTAATTTAAATTCAAAGTGGATAAAAATCTAAAATGATTAATTTTGCCTTATTGGGAACAGGAAGAATTGGAAAATTACATGCATCAATCATAAATGCTCATCCAGAAGCGAGCCTTAAATACGTTTATGATATTGACACAACTTCTGCTAACAAAATTGCAAAAAAATATAATTGTGAAGTCGCAAAGACTGCAAAAGAAGCAATTTCATCAGATCAAATTAATGCTATTTTAATTGCATCTGCCACCCCAACTCATACAGATTATATTGCTCTAGGAGCAGAATGCAATAAAGCTATATTATGTGAAAAGCCAATTGATTTAGATATAAATAAAGTAAATAAATGTTGGCAAAAAATTAAAAAATATAAACCAACTATCCAAATCGGTTTTAATCGTAGATTTGATCCTAATCATAATAAAGTTCAAAGTGAGGTTCTATCAGGGAAGATTGGGAAAATTGAAATGATTGTAATCACAAGTAGAGATCCCTCTCCACCTGGTATTGATTATTTAAAACAATCAGGAGGAATTTTTAGAGATTGTTCAATTCATGATTTTGATTTAGCAAGATTTATTCTTAGTAACGATCCAATTGTAGAAGTTTTTGCACAAGGTTCTGTAAATGTCTCAAATGATTTTAAGGTTACGAATGATTATGATACAACTATGTGTATTATGAAATCAAAAAAAGGGGTTTTAGTTCATATAAATAATTCAAGAAGAGCTGTGTATGGTTATGATCAAAGACTCGAAGTATTTGGAAGTAATGGTATGTTAATTTCTGATAATGTTCCTAATAATGATATCAATTATTATAATCAAAATTTATCCTTTGCAAAAAAACCAATTAAAAATTTTTTTACCGAAAGATACAAAGATGCTTATCAAATACAATTAGATCAATTTATTAAATCAATAAAAAATAAAAAAAATACATCAGTCACTTTTGAGGATGGAAAAAATGCTTTAATTCTTGCTAATTCAGCTACTAAATCAGTAAATTCAAATAAAGTTGTAAAACCAAAATTTTAGTTATAGATAAATTTTATGAATGAACAATTTAAAGATAAGGTCATTATAGTTACAGGAAGTACACAGGGTAGTGGCGCTGAAACAGCAAGATTATTAGCTAGTAGAGGTGCTAAAGGAATTACAATTTGCGGTAGACAAGAAAATAAAGGTCTTGAAATTAAAAAACAAATTGAAAAATTAGGTACTGAGTGTTTGTATATAAAAGCAGACCTTAAAAATGTTGATGATTGCAAAAAAATTGTTTCGGAAACTGATAAAAAATTTGGAACAATAAATTCTCTAATTAATGTTGCCGGATATACAGAAAGAGGAACAATTCTAAGTGCTACTCTAGAAAATTATGAAAATAATTATAATATTAATACCCGCGCACCTTTCATATTAATGCAAGAGACAATTAAAATAATGATTAGAGATGAGAATAAAGGAACAATAGCAAATGTATTATCTATGGCAATGTATAGCGGTATGCCATTTATTGTTGCTTATAGTGGTTCAAAAGCTGCTTTAGCTACAATGACAAAAAATATTGCAAATTCTGTCGCCAGTTATCAAATAAGAGTAAATGCCTTAAATATTGGATGGACAGATACTCCTGCTGAACATGATATTCAGACAAGAGTTCACAAAAAAAACCCTAATTGGTTACAAGATGAAGAAAAAAAAGTTCCTTTTAATAGATTGATTAAGCCTATTGATGTAGCAAAAGGATTAGCTTTTATGTGCTCAGAAGAGTCCGGATTAATGACAGGTAGCGTAATTGATTTTGATCAAACAGTACATGGTTGGCATTCATATTCAGCATATGAAACTAGAGTTTTGGATGACTCTTTATTGGGAGAATAATTAATAATTTATTTCTCAACCATTATTTTATTTTTAACTATATTTTATAATTTACACAAATTTAAATATTAATTAAAAAACCAAAAATGGGAAAAAAAGTAATTTGTATTAATGAAGGAAAATTATCAGATTTCAAACTGCATAGTATTTGGCTTCGCGAAAGATTAAACGGGAGCGAATTTGTAGATCAAAATAATCTACAACGTTTATATGAACCAAGCCTTTTAGATGATAATTTATTAATAGATACTCATAGTGTAAATGAAAATGTATTAAATGTTGAGTTCAGTGATGGAGCAAAAGGATCTTACAATATTGATGATTTATATAATGAAATCAATAATATTGATGTCATACCAGAAAAAAAGATATGGGACGTAAATAATCATAATCTACAAATTTTTGATAATAATAAAATTTTTGAGAATAATAATGAGTTAATTAAAATGCTTAAAGTATTTTATCAATATGGTTATGTAATCATCAAAAATACGAAAGAAGAGGAAAATGAAGTTATAAATTTTGCAGAAAAATTAGGTCCTGTAAGATCAACAAATTTTGGAAAATTATTTAATGTTGTTTCTAAACCTAATCCAAATGATCTTGCTTATACTGCTTTAGAATTAACATCACATTCAGATAACCCATATAGAAAACCTGTTCCTGGTATCCAATTACTTCATTGTATTGCTAATGAATCTACAGGAGGTGATTCAAGTTTGGTTGATGGTTTTAGTGTTTCAAATTTTTTAAAACATAACCAACCTGAATTCTATAAAATACTAACTAATACTAATGTTACTTTCAGATTTACAGATATTGATACTATTCTCATTGATGAAGCAAAATTAATTGAACTTGATCATAACAATGACTTTAGACAAATTCGTTTTAGTGGTAGGCTTGATTACGTTCGATTACTAGATGAAAATAAACTTGATCTTTTTTACAATGCTAGAAAGTATATGTTTAAACTTTGTAATTCAGATGAATTCAAAATTAAATATAGATTATCTAAGGGAATGATTGCGATGTTTGATAACTTAAGATTGTTACACGGAAGAACAAAATTTAACCCAAATACTGGTTTTAGACATTTACAAGGGTGTTATATTGACCATGATGTAACTGAAGGTAAACTTAGAAGGTTATTACATCCTAATTGACTTCGAAAATCTTTTCAGCTGGGTAAAAATTTAATATTTTACTATACCAATTACTAAAATTATTTCTTTCAATTAACGAAACTGTAAAACCACCAAATCCACCACCAGTCAATCTAGCACCTAAAGCACCACATTCAACAGATCTTTTAACAATTAAATCAACATCCAAAGTAGATGCTTCAAAATCTTTAGAATATGATTCGTGACTTTCATTCATTAAATTTCCAAACTCGTAAATATTATTTTTTATTAAATTTTTTTTCGCATTAATCACTCTATCATTTTCAAAAACTACATGCCTTGCTCTTTTTGCAATAGTATTATTGTCAAATTTATCTGATTGAAAATTTTCTTTTTTAACTCCACCCAAATATTCTACACCAAGGCTTCTTTCAGCTTCTTGGAGTTCAGCAAATCTTTCATTATAAGAGCTATCTCTTAAATTTCGTTGTACTTCAGAGTCAATCAAACAAAATTTCCAATTTTCTGGAAAACTAATAAGCTCGTATTCTAAATTCTTACAATTCATAAAAAATGCTTTACCATGAATACCAATAGAAGAAACCATTTGATCCATTATTCCACCAGAAACACCTATATAATTAAATTCTACTTTCTTTGCTAATTTTGCAATTTCAGGATCTTTGATCTTTGTTTCGAAAAAAGTATTAAGTGCTTTTAGTGTAGCAACACACAATGCTGAAGATGATGAAATACCTCTTTCCAAAGGTATATCAGATGAAATATAAATGTTTAAATATCGCGATGAAATCTTATTTTCTTCAAAAAAAATATGTAAACAACCTTTTATATAATCAACCCACTCATTGTTAGTTGATTTTTTGAAATCATTGAATGCTTTTTTTTCTTTAAAATATTGGGAATAAACTATGAATTCATTAGTGTAGTTTTCAGTTATCTCAATTGTATTTTTAAAAGACAAAAGTGTAGGCATTACATATCCACCAGTATAATCGGTATGTTCACCAATTAAATTTACTCTTGCATGAGCACTTTCCTTTACTTCTCCGTCTATATTAAATATATCTTTAAAACTCATATAATGGTTTGTTATGACTCATCAAATTAATATATCTTTTACAAAAGAAAATAAATTAAAAATTATTCTTGATGATAAATTATTAGATTCAAATTTCAAATTGTGTTTCTCATTAATTTATTCAATAAAATCTATAACCGGAGCCCATATAACTAAGCAAATTGGACGCTATTATGAGTTATCTATAGAAAAAAATCTAATCTTATTAGATCTACAAATTCCTAGAATTGGTAACTTCAACCTTTCGTGTGGTCCGGAAGGTATTTTCATTATTAATACATTAAACAATAGTAAATTAAATATAAATGTTTCAGATTTGATATTTGAAAAACCAATTAAAAAGAAAACTTATGAAGATTTAAAAATAAAAAATTTTATACCTATTATTCCTGAACCAAACAAAATTCATTTACAAAATAAATTTATAATAATTGAAAATAAAACATTTAAGCTCAATGTGGAAACTGAAATTATTTCTAGTTTGCAAAATATTATTTCAAAATTGGATATTAATTTAACTTCTCAAAAAGGATTTCCAATTTTATTTCAAAAAGACTCTCAATTAATAAACGATCAATATTTTATTCAGATAACAAAAGATAATATTGAGATTAAATATAATACTTATGGTGGAAAGCTTTATGGCCTTATATCTTTAGTTCATTTGATTGATTTCTATCAAACAAAGCTTCCAATCTGCACAATACACGATAATCCAAAATATCAATGGAGAGGAATGCATCTCGATTGTGCAAGACAATTCTATACTATTGATGAAATCAAACGTTTATTTGATTACATGGTATTATTTAAGCTTAATAGATTTCATTGGCACTTAACAGACAACGAAGCGTGGAGAATTGAAATTAAAAAATATCCCGATCTTGCATTAAATGGAGGATACAGAGGATATAATTTTAAAATACCCCCATTGTATGGAAGTGGTTATGATAAATATGGCGGATATTATTCACAGGAAGAAATCAAAGATTTAATTTTATATGCAAAAAAATTAAATATTGAGATTATGCCAGAAATTGATTTACCAGCACATTCTTGGGCATTACTAGAAATTATGCCAGAACTTATAACGACAGATGCAAATAACATGCCATAAAGATATCCTGCCGTTGGTCCAACTAAATAAGCAACTCCACCACCAGCTGCAAAGACAGGAAGCCCTAAAGCTCCTTGAAAAAGGTAAAAAGCAACTGTGGCAAAAGATAATCTTACACTATATGTCATTCCTATTAAAAATATAACAAACGTCTGCATTGTCATTGGCACTGGCCAAAATGGTACTTGAACTTTAGCAGAAATCGCTAATAAAATTGAACCAAATAAAATCAATGCTATTATAAGAAAATTTGAATTTATATTTTCAAAATTTTTTAGTTTATGTATTAAAATTCTATTTTCGTGCATATGTTTTCCTTTAAAAACTATAATTAAACTAATTTATATTTTGCTTCAAGCTTATCCCAAAAATCTTTTTCTAAATTTACATTATTTAACGCATTAATTTGCTTCAATCCTGTAGGTGAAGTTACATTTATTTCTGTTAGATAATTTCCAATTATATCAATTCCAACAAAAAAAAGATTATGTTCTTTTAGTTTTGGTCCCAAAATTTCGATAATTTCTTTATCTCTATAAACTAGGCCAGTTTTAACTGCCT
>CACNPW010000025.1 GCA_902622475.1 uncultured Alphaproteobacteria bacterium
AAAAATGAACTTACAAGCGTTGCTATGGCATAAACTAATCCAAACTCACCATCTGTTATTTTATATAGATTTCGAATATCATCATTAAATAATGCAATGTAAAATGTCTGTCCAAAACTTGCAAAGAAGACCATAGCGAATCCGTATACTAAGAGATTAGGATCATTTAAAAGAAATTTTTTCATTATGGTTTAAAGCAATTTTTTAATACTAATTAAAAGTTTTACCATTTTACTTTTATCTATTCTTCCTGTGTTAACATTTCGTGGACTTGGATGATAACTACCAACTAAAATTTTCTTATCGGGTAAAATATTCATAGATCCGTGAGAAAAAATAAAATCTTTATTTCGTATTTCATATTGTTGCTTATAATAATTTACACAGGCGTCATGACCAATTTTACCAAGAGCAACAATGACTTTTATTTTTTTTAAGAAAGCAATTTCTTGATTGAAAAAATTAAAACATGTTTTCAATTCTTGTGAAGTAGGTTTATCTTCTGGGGGTACACATTTAAGAGCAGTAGTTAAGTACATATTTTGAAGTTCCAAACCGTCACCTCTATCTACTGAATCTGGTTGGTTTGCAAATCCAGTTTTATATAAACAGGAAAATAAAAAATCTGCAGATCTATCCCCTGTAAAAACTCGACCTGTTCTATTTCCTCCATGTGCTGCTGGCGCAAGACCTACCATTAATAATTTAGCTTTTTCATCTCCATAACCAGTAATTGGCTTACCCCAATAACTTTCATCAATATATTGTTTTCTTTTTTCTTTAGCAATTTTTTCACGGAAGTTAACTAAGCGTTCACACTTTCTGCAATGAATAATGGATTTGTTTAAATTACTTAATGTCATTTGGAAAATATATATTTATATTACAGCTCAGTGATTAATGAAAGAGCTAAAGGTATTCTAGAATTTTGTTTCGTCAAAACTCCACTTGAGCAGTGGTTTAAAAAAGATGATGAATTTGATAATATTTTGAAAAGTACTTTTATGGATGATTACAATAAGGCTATTAATAATGAGTATGATAATTGGAGAAATAATGCTGAAGAATGTGTGGCTTTGATTATATTACTTGATCAACTATCAAGAAATTTTTTCAGAAATAATTCAAAAGCTTATGACCAGGATACTAAGTGTATTTTAATTGTTAAAGAAGCTATAAGTAAAAGATATTTAGATAGGCTAGATATTGATAAAATACATTTTTTATTACTACCATTAATTCATAGTGAGGATATCATGGATCATGAACTTGGTCATAAATTAGTTGATCAATATTTAAATAATCATTCAGAATATACTAATATTAAAAAAGCTTGGGATGATCATAGCGTGGCAATTAAAAAATTTGGAAGATATCCACATAGAAATAAAATACTAAATAGAAAATCAACAAATGAAGAAGAGGTATTTTTAACACAACCGAATAGTTCTTGGTAAATTAAGATATGCTTTTAGAAAGAGATTTTTCAGATATTTTAAAACAACTTCAGTTTAAAAAAGGAAAAATTAAAGCAATTCTTGATACAGATACCTACAATGAAATTGATGATCAATTTGCTTTAGTGCAAATGTTGTTTTCAAAAGAAAAAATAGATGTGCAAAGTATAAATGCCGCTCCTTTTTCAATGAATAATCGTTCAGATAATCCAAAAAAGGGAATGGAGCTTAGTTATGATGAAATCTTTCGATTATTAGAAAAAATAAATTTTAAAAAAAATAATTTTGTTTTTAAAGGCTCAACAAAATACGTAGGTTTTGAAAAAAAACCTATTGAATCACCTGCTGCAGATAATATCATAGAAAGTGCTTTAGAATGTTCTGAAGAAGATCCTCTATACGTATTATCTATCGGTGCTATTTCAAATGTTGCCTCTGCATTATTACAAGAGCCAGAAATTATAAAAAAAATTGTTGTAGTTTGGTTGGGAGGTAATGCACTTTATTGGCCACAAAATTTGGAATTTAATTTGAAGCAAGATATTGGAGGTGCTCAAGTTTTATTTGATAGCGGTGTTTCTCTCGTTATGGTTCCTTGTAAAGGAGTAACTTCACATCTTATTTCAACAGTTCCAGAAATAGAAAAATACATCGAACCTCATGGTGAAATCGGTAAATTTCTCGCAATGCGATTTAAAGAGTACAATAGTATCCATAAAGGTTGGTCAAAAGAAATTTGGGATATGGCAGCTGTTGGTTATGTCTTAAACGAAGAATGGGCGCCAACTAATACAATTCCATCTCCGATTCTTTTAAATGATATGAAATGGGCTTCAGACAAAAATAGGCACCCAATTAAAATAGTCTATGAAATCAAAAGAGATCTAATTTTAAAAGATTTTATTAAAAAATTAGAAAACTTTGGCAGTTCTTCCCATTAAATAATACGAAATTAAACCCAGCCATTCATGTGTTCCTTGCTGAAATGAATTTAGATTTTTTAATAATTCTAGGTTGGGAATTAATTTAAAGTTTTTAATATTTTTAAAATCTACTGGATAGGGAATTAATTTCCAATTATTTTTATCTGCAATAAGTAATGATCTTTTCATATGCGAGGCAGACGTTATTAATAGCCAATTTTCATTTATTTTTGGATTAGCAATTTTTTTTGAATATATTATATTCTCATAAGTATTCCTTGACTCATCTTCAAAAATTATTTTATTCGTTTCTATACCTATTTTTTCATAAAAAGATTTTGCAACTTGAGAATGACCAAGATCAGGTCTATTTACAACCCCTGATCCACCACTAAAAATAACTTTAGCTTTTTCAAACTTTTTTATAATCATTACAGATTCAACTAATCTTTCAGCAGAATCATTTAGACTTATTTGATCATATTCTTTAAAAAGTAATGGATCTGTTGCTCCACCAAGTATTAGTATACCATCTACTATTTCGGGAATTTTTATATTTGAATGATATTCCTTTTCAATTTTGTAAATAAGAAAATTTCCAATAGGTATGAAAGAAATGAATACAATAAATATAAAATTAATCAAAAAAATAATTAAACTTATTCTTCTCAAATTAAAAAAATATAAAGAAATTGAAAACAAAGTAATAAAAATAAAAATATTATAAGGATTTAATATTAACCAAAAAATTTTAGATAGATAAAATGACATAATATTTTATAGACTCAATTTATACTATATAATGTTTCATAAATAAAAGGTCTCGTGGTGAAATGGATATCACACGTGTCTTCGGAACATGGATTTGGGGTTCGAGTCCCTACGAGACCGCCAATTAAATAGTTATTTTTTCTGAGTACTTTGAAATTATTAACTCAGCAATTTGAACAGCATTAAGTGCTGCTCCTTTGCGCAAATTATCTGAAACTACCCATAAATTCAAACCATTATCTATTGATTGATCATTTCTAATTCTACTAATATAAACTTTATCCTCTCCTGCAATTTCAACAGGGGTCACATAACCTTCATCTTTTCGATGATCAATTACTGAAATACCTTCAGAGTTAGATAATATTTCATTAGCTTCTTTTTCATCTAATGGTGAATCAAACTCTATATTTACAGCTTCTGAATGACCAATAAAAACAGATGTTCTAACACAAGTTGCTGAAACTTTTATTCCCTCGTCTAAAATTTTTTTAGTTTCATCAATCATTTTTTGCTCTTCTTCTGTATTACCATTTTCTAAAAAAGCTCCAATGTGTGGAATGGCATTAAAAGCAATTTGTTTTGTAAACTTTTCTTTTTTTAATTCTTGGTTTGCATAAACATTTTGAGTCTGATTAAATAATTCATCCATACCTTTTTTGCCTGCTCCAGAAACAGCTTGGTATGTTGATACAACAACTCTATTTATAATTGCTTTTTCATGTAGTGGCTTTAATGCAACAACCATTTGTATAGTTGAGCAGTTAGGATTTGAAATAATATTAGTTCTATTTTCATCATCAAAAAATTCATCAAGTGCATTAGCGTTTACTTCAGGCACGATTAATGGAATATTTTTTTGCATTCGAAAATGAGAGGTATTGTCTATAACAATACATCCTGCTTTAGCTGCTTTTGGTGCATATTCAGCAGAAATTTTACCACCAGGTGAAAATAAACCAATGTGCGCTTTTGAAAAATCAAATTCTGATAAGTCTTCTACAACAATTTCCTTATCTTTAAACTCTACTTTTTTACCTTTTGATTTTGATGATGCGAGTAAATATAAATTGTCTATTGGAAAGTCCCTTTGTTCTAATATTTGAACTATTTCTGTTCCTACTGCACCTGTTGCTCCTGCTACTGCTATATTGAATTTTTGAGTCATTTAATTGCCAGATAGAATTTTTAGTTCTTCAATAACAGCATTTCCCATTTCTTGAGTAGAGATAATTTTTTCTGCTCCATCTTTAATATCAGCTGTTCGTAAACCTTTTAGTAACACATTCTGTACAGCTTTCTCAACCATTTGACTATCTGCTTGCATGTCAAAACTATATTTCAGCATCATAGCAAAGCTCATGATCATTGCTAAAGGGTTCGCTTTAGATTGACCAGCTATGTCTGGTGCACTACCATGGACGGGCTCATACATTGCTGCTCTAGTTCCATTTTCTTTAACTGGTCCAAGAGCTGCTGAAGGGAGCATTCCTAAAGATCCTGTTAGCATAGCTGCAGTATCACTTAAAAGATCGCCAAATAAGTTATCTGTAAGTATGACATCAAATTGTTTTGGATAACGAACTAATTGCATTGCACAATTATCTGCAAGCATGTGTTCTAAATTAACATCTGAATATTCCTTTTTATGTAAATCTGTTACAGTTTGTTTCCAAAATAAACCTGTTTCCATTACATTTGATTTTTCTACTGATGTAACTTTATTATTACGCAACTTTGCTAAATCAAATGCCACTCGTGAAACTCTATTAACTTCTGATGTAGTATACAGTTGAGTATCAACTGCCTTACTTTCAGACTCACTAATTTTTGATATACCTCTTGGTTGTCCAAAATATACACCACTTGTTAATTCTCTAATTATCAAAATATCTAATCCTTTGACAAGATCAGATTTTAGAGATGATGAATCTGAAAGAGCATCTAAAACAACAGCTGGTCTTAGATTAGCAAAAAGATCTAGGTCTTTTCTTAATCTTAATAAAGCTGCTTCAGGTCTTTTATCTCTCTCTACATTATCCCATTTAGCGCCTCCTACTGCACCAAATAAAACAGCATCACAATCCATAGCTACTTGCATTGTTTCATCGCTTATAGAATTACCTTCTTTATCGTATGCAGTACCCCCAACTAATCTTTCAGAGATATCAAAAGATAAAGATTTAGTTTTTTCCATCCAATCAATTATTTTTAATACCTCAGCCATAACTTCGTTTCCAATTCCATCGCCAGGTAAAATTAAAATTTTTTTATTACTCATTTTTGACTACACTATCCAAGGTTGGATACTGTGTATTTTTTCTTCATGAACATCAATTTTTTTATTTTTTTGGAGTGTCAAACCAATATCATCCAAGCCTTCTAACAAACATTTTTTTCGAAATGCATCAATTTCAAATTCTATTGTTTTATCATTTTGATAAGTGATTTTTTGATTCCCTAAATCAACTGAAACATCATTTTTATTTTCTGCTTCGTTCATTAATATATCTACATTTTGTTGATCTAACTTAATTGGTAGAATGCCATTTTTAAAACAATTATTATAGAAAATATCTGCGAAGCTTGGTGCAATTATTGACTTAAAACCAAAATCTAAAAGTGACCATGGTGCATGCTCTCTACTTGATCCACAACCAAAATTTGCCCCAGCAATTAAAATTTTTGAAGTTTTATAAGGATCCCAGTTTAGAACAAAATCATTCTTTATGTTACCTTGAATATCGTATCTTAATTCATGAAATAAGTTTTTTCCTAAACCAGATCTCTTTATTGTTTTCAAAAATTGTTTTGGAATAATCATATCGGTATCGACATTAATCATTGGTAGTGGTGCAGGGATACCAATTATTGTTTTAAATGATTCCATTTATAAATCCTCTGCTGTTGTAAAAGAACCTTTGATTGCAGAGGCAGCAGCTATTGCAGGACTAACAAGATGTGTTCTACCTTCTCTACCTTGTCTACCTTCAAAATTTCTATTTGATGTTGATGCACATCTTTCTTGCGGTTTTAGTTGGTCAGGGTTCATAGCTAAACACATGGAGCAACCTGGCTCTCTCCAATCAAATCCTGCTTCAATAAAAATTTTATCTAAACCTTCTTCTTCAGCTTGTTTTTTAACTAGACCTGAACCAGGAACGATCATTGAGTCTACAGAAACTTTTTTGCCTTCTACAACTTTAGCAACTTCTCTTAAATCCTCAATTCTTCCATTAGTGCAAGAGCCAATAAACACTTTATCAATTTTAATTTTTTGTATTTCTTGTTTGGGTTCTAAACCCATATATTCAAGAGAACGCTCCATAGCCTTCTTTCTATTTGGATTACTCTCTTCTTGAGGATTTGGTACTATACCATTTATAGCAACAACGTCTTGTGGGCTTGTGCCCCAAGTAATTTGTGGTGAAATATCTTCAGCATTAATTAAAATTTCCTCATCATATTTTGCACCCTCATCAGATGGAAGAGATTTCCAAAATTCTAACGCTTTGTCCCAATTATCTCCTGATGGAGCATACGGTCTACCTTTAATATATTCAAAAGTTTTTTCATCAGGAGCGATTAAACCAGCTCTAGCACCTGCTTCAATACTCATATTACAGATTGTCATTCTTCCTTCCATAGAAAGAGAGGAAATTGCATTACCACTATATTCAATAACATAACCAGTTCCACCAGCTGTTCCTATCTTTCCTATGATATGAAGGATAATATCTTTTGCTGTAACACCTAAGTTTAATTTACCTTCAACAGAAATTCGCATATTCTTTGCAGGTTTTTGAATCAAGGTCTGAGTAGCTAATACATGCTCAACTTCACTTGTGCCGATACCAAAAGCTAAGGCACCAAATGCTCCATGTGTTGCTGTATGACTATCACCACAAACTATTGTCATACCTGGCTGAGTAATACCTTGTTCTGGTCCAACTATGTGAACTATACCTTGTCTTCTATCTAATAATGGAAAAAGTGTAACATCAAAATCTTTGCAATTTTTTTCTAGTGTTTCAACCTGAATTCTACTTTCTTTATTTTCTATACCTTTAGATCTATCTGAAGTTGGAACATTATGATCAGCTACAGCAAAAGTACTTTGAGGTCTTCTAACTTTACGGTTATTATTTCTCAAACCTTCAAATGCTTGAGGGCTTGTAACTTCATGAACAAGGTGTCTATCGATATATATAAGACAGGTTCCATCTTCTTGTCTATCGACAAGATGATGTTCCCAAATTTTATCAAAAAGAGTTTTAGGATTATTTATTGTCATCCGATTTATTTTCGGCTGCTTTTTCCTCTTCTTTACTAGATTCATCTGCAGCTTCTGCTTTAGATTCTTCTGCTGGTTTGGCTTCTGCTTCTTCTGCTTTCGTGTCTGCTTGTTTTGCTTCTACCTCTTCAGCTTTTGGTTCCTCTGCAGCATTTGTATCTGTATCTGTAGTTTTTGTTTCTTCTACCGGAGGAGCCTCCTCTATATATTCATATTGATCAGCTTCATCGCCCCTATCTTTATCTGCGATCCTTGCTTTCTTTCCAGATAATTCTCTTAGATAATATAGCTTAGCTCTTCTTACATCGCCTTTTCTAACAACTTCAATTTTTTCTACTAATGGACTGAATAAAGGGAATACTCTTTCAACACCCTCTCCATGAGATATTTTTCTCACAGTAAAGTTAGAGTTTACTGAATTATTTTTTCTTGCAATACAAATACCTTCAAATGCTTGAAGTCTCGACTTGCTTCCCTCTGTAATTCTTACAGTAACTTTTAGAGTATCACCTGGACGAAAAGCAGGAACTCTTTTTTTTGAAGTTAACTTTTCAATCTGTTGTTTTTCAAATGTCTCTAATAAATTACTCATTTTATATTTCCTTTTTATAAAGATCTGGTCTTAATTCTTTAGTTTTTTCGACCGATTTTTCTTTTCTCCATTTATTAATTTTTTCATGATGACCTGATGTTAAAACATCTGGAACTTCATGTTTATTTCCCTGAATATCTTCCCAGGTTTGTGGTCTGGTGTAATGAGGATATTCAAGCAGATTATTAGAAAAAGATTCTTCTAATAAACTTTGTGGCTGCCCTAATACTCCAGGAATGAGACGAATACAACCTTCAACTAACACCTGGGCAGCAATCTCACCGCCAGAAAGGACGTAATCACCGATACTTATTTCCTGAAAATCAAGAATTTCTATAGCTCTTTGGTCAACCCCTTCAAATCTACCGCATAAAATAAGCATTTCATTATGTTTTGATAGATTATTAAGTTTGGCTTGAGATAATTTCTGACCTGACGGTGTTAGAAAAATTTTGCAGTAATTATCGGTTTTGAAAGTGATTGAATTTAATGCTTTTTCTATCACATCTGGACGAATAACCATTCCAGGGCCTCCCCCAAAAGGTTCATCATCAACACTTCCTCTTTTGTCAATTCCAAAATTATGTAGATTGACTATCTCGAGAGAAAATTTTTTATTGTTTAATGCATTTCCGATTACAGAATATCCTAGTGAGCCAGGAAACATCTCAGGATAACAGGTTAAAATTACTACTCTCATTTTAATCAAGAATACCAGGTATTGGATCAGCTATTATTTCTTTTTTATTAATATTAACTGATAAAATATTTGTTTTATCAAAAGGTATAAGGGTAAGCTTGGTATTATATTTGACTTCTAATAAATCACCTGCTCCAAAATTTTGAACACTTAAAACTTTTCCAATAATAGTATTGTCTTTCAAAAAAATCATGCATTCGATTAGATCGTTTATGTAAAACTCATTATCTTTTGTTTTTGGAAAAAATTTCTTATTTGAAAAAATTTTTTGACCTTTAAGCTCTAGAACGTCTTCTCTAGAAAAGTATTTTTCAACTTGAACAACACACTTATTATTTTTGAATAAAATATTTTTAAAATTCCAAGCAACTGAACCATCAAAATTGTAATAGTTTTTTAAATTTTTAAAAACTTCAAACGAGGTAGTCATCATATTAACTTTTATTTCACCTTTTAATCCTAAAGGAGATCCAAACTGACCAACAAGAATAATATCTTTATTACTCAAAGCAAAAATTGATTTTATTCTTTTTTAGCTTCTGCTTCTTCTGCTTTTGGTTCTTCAGCAGGTTGTGCATCTTCAGCTGGCTTAGCTTCTGCTTCTTCTGCTTATGGTTCTTCAGCAGGTTGTGCATCTTCAGCTGGCTTAGCTTCTGCTTCTTCTGCTTTTGGTTCTTCAGCAGGTTGTGCATCTTCAGCTGGCTTAGCTTCTGCTTCTTCTGCTTTTGGTTCTTCAGCAGGTTGTGCATCTTCAGCTGGCTTAGCTTCTGCTTCTTCTGCTGCAGCTTTCGCAGCTTCTTCTTTTTCTTTAGCAGCAGCTAAACGTTCCTGTGCTTTTTTCTTAGGTAGATGTTTTTTTGTTTTTTCAGTAATAACTGGTTTTTCCATCACACCAAGGTTACTAAGAAAAATAGAAATTCTGTCTGAGGGTTTTGCTCCTTTTGAAATCCATTCTTTAGCTTTGTCTAAGTCCATTTTAACTCTATCAGCACTATCCTTTGGAAGCATTGGGTTATAAGTTCCAATTTGATCGATGAATCTTCCATCTCTAGCTCTTCTGGAATCAGCAACTACTATTCTATAAAATGGTCTTTTCTTTGCACCACCTCTCGATAATCTTATTCTTACTGGCATTTTATTTCCTTTCTAATTTATTTTTGGAGGAAGATTTCCTTGTAATTTTTGAATTAAATCACTGGGAATTCCCCCTTTACCCATTGATTTCATTCTCTTCATCATTTTTTGTGATTGGAGAAACTGTTTTAATAACCTGTTAACGTCTTGAACTTTTGTTCCAGATCCTTTTGAAATTCTAATTTTACGTGAAGCCTTTATAATATCTGGATCAGCTCTTTCTTTTTTAGTCATTGAACTGATTATAGCTATTTGTTTATCAATCATTGAATTAGAAATTTTATTTTCTGCCATTAATTTCTGTGCCTTTGAAACACCTGGCATCATAGAAAGTAAACCGGAGACTCCACCCATTTTACCCATTTGCTTTAATTGATTGGCAAAATCTTCAAGATCAAATTTTCCTTTAGCGATCTTTTTTGCCATATCTTCCATTTCTTCTTTATCAATATTTTCAGCAGCCTTTTCGACAAGAGATACAATATCTCCCATACCTAAGATTCTTTGTGCAATTCTTTCCGGATGGAAAGGTTCAAAATTTTCTACTTTTTCACCTAGTCCTATAAACTTTATAGGAGAGTTTGTTATCGATTTAATTGATAGTGCTGCACCACCTCTGCTATCACCATCTATTCGAGTTAAAATTGAACCAGTAATATTTATTGCATCACTAAAACTTTTAGCTACATTTGCTGCATCTTGTCCTGTTAGAGCATCTGCTACTAATAATGTTTCATCAGGTTTAAACTTACTTTCAATTTCTATTAATTCACTCATTAACTTTTTATCTACAACTTGTCGTCCAGCAGTATCTAAAATAAGAATATCAAATAAATTTTTTTGCGCATAGTCTATAGAATCATCAACAATCTTACTGGCTGATGATAGATTGTGACTAAAGAAATCTGAGCCTGTTTGTTCAGCTAATATTTTTAATTGTTCTTGTGCTGCTGGTCGGTAAATATCTGCTGAAGCAAGTAAAATTTTTTTCTTTGAAGACTTCTTTAACAAATAGGAAAGTTTGGCAATTGATGTTGTTTTCCCAGATCCCTGTAATCCACAAAATAATATTTTAGTTAATTGCGAAGAAGATAAATTTAGAGATTTGTTTTCTGATCCAAGAATTTTTACAAGCTCATCTTGCACAAGCTTTATGATCATTTGATCTGGCTTAACAGATTTGAGAATTTCTTTTCCTAAAATGTTTGACTTGATGGAATTTATAAATTCTTTTACTACAACTAAGGAAACATCTGCCTCTAAGAGAGCGATTCTAATTTCACGTAATGTAACTTCAAGATCTGTTTCTGATATAACAGCCTTGCCTCGAATACTTTGAACAATTTTTTCAAATTTTGTGTTCAGTGTATCAAACATAAAACTCCAATAGCCTTTCAACTCCAGGGCACGAAACTCGTGGGCTAGAGTACCTATCACAATTGTAACAAGCTCAATTCGTTTACAAATATAGGATTTGTTTGTGACCCTCTATTAGTTGAATAATTGAAAGTCAAGTATTGTTAAATTTCCCATATTTACTGATATTTATCGACAAATTAGGTTATAAAACAAGTATGCAAAAAGTAGACTTTATAAAAATGCATGGACTTGGGAACGATTTTGTTATCATAGATAAAAGGTATAACAATATCACAATTACAGAAGATATTATTAAAAGACTCAGTGACAGAAGAACTGGAGCAGGATGTGATCAATTAATCACAATTAATAATACAAGTAATCTAAGTGCTGATGCTGAAATTGAAATTTTTAATCCTGGAGGTGATAGAGCCGAAGCTTGTGGTAATGGAACACGTTGCGTAGCAAAAATATTATTTGATGAAGATTCAAATAAAGAAATTTTAAAAATTCAATCTGATGCAGGAATATTAGAATCAAAAAAAATAGATAACAATATAAGTGTCAACATGGGTTTAATAAAAAATACTTGGGATAAAATTCCTTTAAGTAAAGAAGTCGATACTATGAATATACCAATTTTAATTGATGGATATAGTCATGGAGTTGCTGTTAATGTAGGTAATCCACATGTAGTTTTTTTTGGGAAATCGATCAAAGATACAGATCTAGACAGTATAGGTCCTGGAATAGAAAATCATGAGCTCTTTCCGAAAAAAACTAATGTTGAAATAGTTGAAGTTATTAATTCAAATTTAATTCAAATGAGAGTTTGGGAACGTGGAGTTGGAATCACGTTAGCTTGTGGTAGTGGTGCCTGCGCTGCTGTATATGCAGCGTGGAAAAAGGGATTGATTGAAAATAACGCTGAAGTGAAACTTGAAAAAGGATCACTGCACATAAATATAGTTAATAATGAAGCTGTTATGACAGGACCTGCAGAAATAAGCTATCGGGGAAGTTTAGAAATATAATTTATGAAAAATAAAAACTGCGTAGTCAATCTTGGTTGTAGATTAAATATTTATGAAGGTGAAATTATTAAAAAACATCTTAAAACAAATAATTTAAATAATGTTACAGTCATAAACTCATGTGCAGTAACTCAAGAAGCTGAGAAGAAAGTTTCTTATGAAATTAGAAAGGCA
>CACNPW010000026.1 GCA_902622475.1 uncultured Alphaproteobacteria bacterium
ATTCAGAAAAAATTCAGAGAAGATAATAATATAGATTATCAATTAGATGAGATCATATGTGGTGTCGGAGGCAAACACATTATATATAATGCTATGATGGCAACAATTAATCCAGGAGATGAGGTCATTATAACAGCTCCTTTTTGGGTTAGTTATCCAGATATTGTTTTATTAGCAGAAGGCAAACCGGTGATAGTTGAGTGCCCTCAATCACAGAATTTTAAAATTACACCAGAACAATTAGAAAAAAATATAAATTCTAAAACAAAATGGTTAATGTTAAATAGTCCTAGTAACCCAACTGGTTCAGTTTATTCAAAAAAAGAGTTAGAAGACCTAGCGCTTATCTTAAAAAAATATCCTAATGTTCTTATAATGTGTGATGATATCTACGAAAAAATTGTTTACGATGGTGTAGAATTTCATACTCTTGCTTCTACTGAACCTTCACTGAAAGACAGATGTTTGACACTAAACGGTGTTTCAAAATCATATTGCATGACAGGATGGAGGCTTGGATATTGTGGAGCTCCAAAGGAGATTATTGCTGCTATGAATAAAATACAATCACAAAGCACAACATCAACTTCTTCAATTACAATGGCTGCTGCAGTTGAAGCAATAAGTGGTCCGCAGGATTTTATAAACGAGCATAATAAAAAATTTTTAAAACGTAGAGATCTAGTATTGAATAAATTAAATGATATTGATGGAATTACATGTCAAAAGCCAGAAGGAGCTTTTTATGTTTATCCTAATTGTGAGGGTATAATTGGAAAAAAGACACCGAATGGAAAACATATCTCCAATGATGAAGATTTCATGACATATCTTTTAGAAGATCAAGGTGTAGCAGGAGTTCATGGAGCAGCATTTGGTTTATCTCCTTATTTTAGATTATCTTATGCAACTAGTGATGCAATTCTAGATGATGCATGTAACAGAATTAAAGAAGCTTGTAATAAGCTTACTTAAGATCTTTATCAGCAATTATCTCAGCTAATCTAAGTAGATTAGTAGTCCCAGCGTTTCCAAATGGAACACCTGCTGAGATAACAACATTATCTCCTGGCTTTACTAATTTTTTATTTTTTGCAATCCTGCATGCAATGTTTACCATCTCTTGAGCATTTTGAGCATCATCTTGTGCGTGGCATGAATTTACTCCCCAATATAATTGCATTTTTCTAGTAGTACTAATATTTGGAGATAGACCAACAATTTGAACTGGTGCTCTTTCCCTAGCCATTCTTGTCGTTGTTCTTCCACTAACAGAAAATGTAATTATTGCTTTTGCATCTGCTTTTTTTGCAATTGAGTAGGCTGCTAAAGTTATTGCATCTGTATTATCAACATCATCAATATTTTCTTGAGTAATTTGTAAATCATAATTATTTTTATCATTTTCAACATTTTCTATAATTTTATTCATAGTTTTAACTACTTCTATTGGATGTGCACCAACAGCAGATTCTCCAGATAACATTACAGCATCTGTTCCATCATAAATTGCATTAGCAACATCAGATGCTTCTGCTCTTGTTGGAACTAAATTTTCAATCATACTTTCAAGCATTTGTGTTGCAACGACAACTGGTTTACCAAAGTGTCTACATCTTTTAATAATATTTTTTTGCACTATCGGAACTTGTTCTGTTGGCATTTCGACACCCAAATCACCTCTTGCTATCATAATACCATCTGCAGCATTTATAATATCATCAATATTTTTTACTGCTGAAGGTTTTTCGATTTTTGCCATTACGAGTGCTTTGTTATTAATTATTCTTTTTAGTTTTTTTATATCTTCTGCTTGCTGCACAAAAGAAAGTGCGACCCAATCAACCCCCATATCTAATGCCTTCATAAGATCAGATTTATCTTTTTTGGTAAGAGCCTCTATTGGAAGAATAACATCTGGAATATTGACACCTTTGTTATTTGAGATTTCAGCGTCGTTTAAGACTTCTGTAATTAAACTATCTTTTTTTTGTTCGACAACTTGTAATCTAATCCTTCCATCATTTACTAATAAAATAGTATTAGGTGTTAAAAAATCATAAATTTCTTCATGAGGAAAGCTAACCCTACTATTATCTCCAAGCTCACTTGAAAGATCTAATACAAAACTTTGACCTTTGACTAAATTTTCTTTTGTATTCTTAAATGTACCTACTCTTAATTTTGGTCCTTGTAAGTCAGCTAATATGCATGATGCATGATTATATTTTTCTTCGAAAGATCTAATAGTTTCATAATTTTTTCTATGAGTTTCTAAATCACCATGTGAAAAATTTAATCTAAAAACATCACATCCTGCCACAAACAAATCTTCTATTATTTTTTTATCTGATGATGCAGGTCCTAGTGTAGCTAAAATTTTAGCTTTTCTGTTACGTTTCATTAATTATTATATATATAACACAAAAAAAGATTTATATAATTTATTTACGTAATATGACCAAAAACTTTGATAGAGATTTACTTGCTGATGTTGCAGAAAGATTGATTCATCATCTAAAAAATAGAACAGATGTTCAGAATATTGATTTAATGAATTTGTCAGGTTTTTGCAGAAACTGTCTTTCAAAATGGTATGTTAGTGCTGCAAAGAAGAAAAATATTTCTATTTCATACGATGAAGCACGAGAAATGATCTATGGTATGCCATACCCAGAGTGGAAAACAAAATTTCAAAAAGAAATCACTCCTGAACAAAAAGAAAAGTTTGATAAAGGAAAAACTTAATATAGTTTCTCTAAATTCTCTCCATACATCTCTTTTACTTTAAATCTTCTTACTTTCATGGAAGGAGTCATCATATTGTTTTCAATTGTAAACTCATGATCAATTAAAATAAATTTTCTTATTTGTTCAATACTAGAAAGGCTATTATTGACTTTATCTACAACTTCTTTCATTTTTTTATTAAATGAAGAATTTTGAATTATTTTATTAAAGTCACCCTCAACGTTATTTTCTTTTGCCCATTCTAAAGCTAAATCTTTATTAGGCACCAGGATTGCAACTAGGTAATTTTTGAAATCTCCATATAACATTGATTGAGCAATTTCAGGTTCAATATCTAGTTTTGCCTCTATTCTTGATGGAGAAATATTATCTCCACCAGCATTTACGATAATATCTTTTTTCCTATCTGTTATCTTTAAATAATCTTCTTCATCAAATTCACCAATATCACCTGTATGAACCCACCCATCAATTATAGTTTTATTCGTTGACTCAGGATCATTCCAATAACCATTCATAATTAGTTCACCACGAGCTAAAATCTCTCCGTCTTCAGAAATTTTCACTTCATTTCCTTGAAGAACTTTTCCAACAGTATCTAATTTAATTTTTTCAGGAGGGTTTGCAGAAATAACAGGAGCAGTTTCAGTTTGTCCGTAGCCTTGAAGTAGTGGAAGGCCAAGGGCGCTTAGATATAATCCAACTTCAAAATTAAGTGCTGCACCTCCTGATATTAATGCTCTGAGACTTCCGCCAAATCTTTTCTTAACTTTTTTTCTTACTATCCTATCCATCAATCCATTCATAAATTTTTCAGAGAAGCTCATCTGCTCACCAAAATATTTTTTCTTTCCTAGATTTAATGTAATTGCAAAGAAGCGTTGACTTAATTTACTTTGGCTTTTTAGACCTTGTGAAATACGTGTGTGTAAAGAATCATAAAACCTTGGAACAGCTGTCATAAAATGTGGTGCTGCCTCAGCCATATTAACTAATAATTTATCTATACTTTCAGCGTAATAGATTTGTGCACCTTGCCCCATTTCTAAAAATTGTAAAGTATGCTCATATGAATGAGATAATGGCAACCATGATAAATATCTAATTTCTTTTGTTAAATCACTAGTAAGACTTTCAAGTAATTGATCACAGGAAGCACAGTTTCTCAGCATAGCTCCATGACTTAACATCACTCCTTTAGGATTGCCTCCAGTACCTGATGTATAAATAATACAAGCTGTATCTTTTCTTTTAAATTTTTTAGATAACTCTTCAATTTCATTTGAATTTTTACTTTTTTCTAAATTATCATTTATAATTTTGTTGTAGGATAAAATATTTACAACTTCTGTATAAGTTTCATTGTCATCATTAATTTTAATTACGTTTTGACATTGTGAAATTTTTTCTATTGCAGGTAGAATTTTTTTCATTAACTCGTGTGAAGATACGACGGCACATCTAGCACCAGAATGCTCAATAATATATTTATAGTCGTTGGTTGTACTTGTTGTATAAGCAGGCACTGAAATTGCTCCAATGGACATTATTGCTAAATCAGTGATTTGCCACTCAGGTCTATTTTCTGATAAAATTAATACTCTATCTCCTTCTAAAATTCCCAGATCTTTTAAGTATGTTGCTAAACTTTCAACTTGTTTTTTTACCTGTAACCAGCTTAGAGAAACATATTTATCATTTTCTTTTTTCCATAAATAAGGCTGATCCTTTAGATCATTTGATTGATGATAAAATACACTCGGTATGCTATTAAATTCGTCAAAATTAACAATCATGTTTTCTATCCTCCCTACAAAGCTAAGATATTAGACCTATATCGAAATTATAAAATATGAAACAAAAAAATTATCAAAATTCAACAAAAAATACCCTTGGAAAACTCCCAATTTGGAACTTAAAGGATTTATATGCATCTCCAAAAGCCAAGAAACTGAGTAACGATTTAAATAGGCTTAGAACAACTACTAAAAAATTTGAGAAAAAATACGCATCAAAAATCACTAAGCTTAGTTCTAATCAATTCTTAAAAGCTATTATTGAATTGGAGGATATTGATACAAAAATAGATAAAATTATGTCTTATGCACACTTATTAGTTGCAGAGGATGGTAATAATGAAAAAAATAAAATTTTTTATCAACAAATGCAGGAGCAAATAACAAATATTGCTTCCTCAATAGTCTTCTTTAATCTTGAGATAAATGAAATTCCTGAAAAAAATTTAAAAAAAATTTATGCTCATAACAAACTAAAGATTTACAAAAACTGGATAAAAAACATTCGA
Organism: uncultured Alphaproteobacteria bacterium; assembly: GCA_902622475.1. GTDB lineage: Bacteria > Pseudomonadota > Alphaproteobacteria > HIMB59 > CACPNW01. The sequence goes on from CACNPW010000026.1 coordinate 5,057, forward strand.
AAATTCAAACCTTATCAATTGGATGTCAAAACAGAAAAATTACTTCAAGAAAAAAGTATTACTTCTAGATCAGCTTGGGTTAGACTATTTGACGATACAATTGCCTCCCTAAAATTTCCATTTAAGGGAAAAAATTTGTCTAGTACTGAAATTTTTAATTTTCTTTCTGATAAAAAAGAAGCAAATCGTAAAAAATCAGCTGAGGTAGTATCTGCTGTTTTAAAAGATAATATTAGTTTATTTACATCTATTACTAATAATCTTGCAAAAGACAAATCAATCAATGATAAATGGAGAGGATTACCAAATCCAGTCAGTTCAAGAAATTTATCTAACGTTGTAGAAGATGAAGTTGTAGAATCTTTAACTGAAACAATAAAAGAAAATTATCCAAAAATTGCTCATCGTTATTATAAAATGAAATCTAAATGGCTAAAAAAGAAATCGTTAATGTATTGGGACAGAAATGCTCCCCTTCCTTTTCAATCACAAAGTTTTTATTCCTGGAAAGATGCAAGACAAATTGTAACTGATGCCTATTCAGATTTTGATAAAAGAGCAGGAAATATTGTAAATAAATTTTTTGTTAATTCTTGGATACACGCTCCAGTAAAACCGGGAAAATCTCCTGGTGCGTTTGCCGCCTCTACCGTTCCATCAGTTCATCCATTTATACTTGTTAACTATCAGGGTAAAGCGAGAGATATAGCAACTCTTGCTCATGAACTAGGACATGGGATTCATCAATATTTAGCAGGACGAAAACAAACTTATTTTAACTCTTCAACACCGTTAACTCTTGCTGAAACTGCAAGTGTTTTTGGAGAAATGTTAACTTTTAAATCTCTTTTATCTATTACTACAAAAGAAAATGAACGTAAGGGTCTGTTAGCAAACAAAGTTGAAGATATGCTAAATACTGTTGTTAGACAGATTGCATTTTTCGAGTTTGAAAAACGCATTCATCATCAAAGAAAAATCAAAGAGTTAAGTGTCGACGAGATTTGTGAAATTTGGATTGATGTTCAAAAGAAAAGCTTAGGACCATCAATAAAATTTAATGATGATTACAAATATTTGTGGAGCTACATACCCCATTTTATTCATTCACCATTTTATGTTTATGCATATGCTTTTGGTGATTGTCTTGTTAATTCTCTTTTTAATGTTTATCAGAGTAAACTACCTAAATTTGAAGACAAATACATATCTTTGTTAGAGAGTGGTGGTAGTGATACATATGATAAATTATTAAAGCCTTTTGGATTAAATCCGAAGAAAAAAGATTTCTGGCAAAAGGGAGTTAATGTTATTGAGAATTTTATTGACCAATTAGAAGAGTAAAATCAATGAAAGATAAAGAAGCTAAATCTCTAACAAAACAACTCACCAGGTATGCCAAAGTTGGTGGTGTTGTTGGAAAATTAGCCACTAAACTTGCAAGTCAAAGATATTTAGGTGTTAAATTAGATAAAGAAAAACATGCTTCAGAAATAAGGTCTGCTCTTGGAAGTATTAAAGGACCTTTAATGAAAGTGGCACAATTATCAGCAACTATACCCGACTTACTTCCTGATGAGTATGCGCAAGAGCTTATGCATTTGCAGTCTAATGCTCCTCCAATGGGATGGTTGTTTGTTAAAAGAAGAATGGCTGCAGAATTAAAGCATGACTGGCAAAAAAATTTTATTGAGTTTGATAAAGAAGCAACAAGAGCAGCTTCTCTTGGACAAGTTCATAAAGCTAAAATAAAAAATGATGATATAGTCGCCTGCAAACTCCAATATCCAGACATGGCTTCAGCAGTTAGTGCTGATCTTTCACAATTAAAAATGATTTTTTCAATTTATCAGTCTTATAATAAAGCGATTAAAACTGATGAGGTATATAAAGAAATCACTGACAGACTTAAAGAAGAACTAGATTACGAAAGAGAAAAAAAATTAATGGCTGTATTTAGAAATATATTTTTAAATATAAAATTTGTTCATGTTCCAAAAACCTACGATAAATTATCTACAAAGAGATTGTTAACTATGAGTTGGCTAGATGGTGAGCCTATTTTGAATTTTAAAAAATCACCAAAAGAAACAAGAAATACATTGGCGTCTAATATGTATAAAGCATGGTATAAACCGTTCTTTGAATATGGGGTGCTTCACGGTGATCCACATTTAGGAAATTATTCTGTACAAAAAAAAGATCTAAGTATTAATATATATGACTTTGGTTGTATGAGAATTTTTAATGGTAATTTCATTCAAGGTGTAATTGACTTATATTTTGCTCTTCAAGAAAAAAACAATTCAAAGGCAGTTCATGCATATGAGCAATGGGGATTTACAGATATTACAAATGAGAAATTAAAAGTATTAAATAAATGGGCAGGATTTTTATATTCACCTTTGATGGAAGATAAAGTTCAAAAAATACAAGAAAGTGATAGTGGTATATATGGCGCACAAATTGCATCTGAAGTTCATCAAGAACTTAAAAAACTAGGCGGTGTTAAACCTCCAAAAGAATTTGTGTTCATGGATAGAGCAGCAGTTGGACTAGGTTCAGTCTTTATGCATTTAAAAGCTGAAGTTAATTGGTACAGAATATTCCATGAGCTCATTCAAGATTTTGACTCAAAAAAATTAATGAAAAATCAACAAAAAGCTTTAAATTTAGCAAACCTATCAATATAAGAACTCATGCTCTTATCAGCTATTAAAGAAAATGATAACAATGAGACAAGAGTCTCTATCTCCCCTGAATCAGTAAAACTTTTTTCTAGACTAGGTTTTAAAGTTATAATTGAAAATGGAGCTGGAGAAAACTCAGGATATCAAAATTCAAACTATGAAGAAGCTGGAGCAAAAATTGTTACTAGATCAGAATGTTTAAAAGCTGATGTTTGTTTGTGTGTCAGAATGCCAAGTACTGATGATATAAATAACTTAAAAAGTAATTCATTACTTATTGGAATTTTAAATCCATACGAAAATAAATCTGAATTTTCTAATTTAAACAAAAACAAAATATCATCATGTTGTATGGAATTAATTCCAAGAATAAGTAGAGCACAAAGTATGGATGTTTTATCATCCCAAGCAAACTTAGCGGGATATAGAAGTGTAATTGATGCAGCAGAGCAATTTGGAAAAGCTTTTCCAATGATGATGACAGCAGCAGGACGAGTAAATCCTGCAAAAGTTATGATACTTGGTGTTGGTGTTGCAGGTTTACAAGCTATAGCAACAGCAAAAAGACTTGGGGCAGTTGTATCAGCTACTGATGTAAGAGCAGCAACTAAGGAACAAGTCGAAAGTCTTGGTGGTAAATTCATAATGGTTGAAGATGATGAAGCTCAAAATGCTGAAACCGCAGGTGGTTATGCAAAGGAAATGAGTGAAGATTATAAGAAAAAACAAGCTCAATTGATAGCTGAAACAATTTCAAAACAAGATATTGTAATTTGTACAGCTCTTATCCCTGGAAAAAAAGCACCGGTATTAATCACAGAACAAATGGTTTCTTCGATGATACCAGGTTCAGTAGTAATTGATTTAGCTGTTGAAGCTGGTGGTAATTGCCCTTTAAGTAAAATGAATGAAGTAGTAATACATAATGGAGTTAAAGTTGTTGGTTACGGCAATGTTCCTGGAAGAGTTGCAAAAGATGCATCAGCTTTATATGCTAAAAATATTTTTAACTTTTTAAGTTTGTTAATTGATAAAGAAAATAAAAAGATAAATTTTGATTTTGAGGATGAAATAATTAATTCTGTTTTGCTAACACATGACGGGGATGTAAGATTGGAGCAATTTAAATAATATGGAAGCGCATTCTTCAGAAGTATTTGTTATTGGACTAACTGTATTTTTCTTAGCTTGTATTATTGGGTATTATGTAGTTTGGTCTGTAACACCTGCCTTACATAGTCCTTTGATGGGTGTGACAAATGCAATATCAAGTGTAATTATAGTTGGAGCAATACTCGCAGCTGGTCCTCAAGGTTTTGATACTTCTAAAATATTTGGATTAATTGGGGTAGTATTAGCTTCAGTTAATATTTTTGGAGGTTTCCTCGTAACTTATCGAATGCTTTCGATGTTTAAGAAAAAAACTAAAAAAACAAAGGAAAAAGAATAATGTCTTCTAACATGGTTGCGATATTATATTTAATTTCTGCACTATTATTTATCTTTGCTCTAAGAGGTTTATCACACCCTGAGTCTTCAAGAATGGGTAACATCTTTGGTATAATCGGAATGATTATAGCTGTTTTTACAACACTTATGTTCAAATCAGTTCTTAGTTATTATGAAATTGGAGCCGCGATACTTATTGGCGGTGCTATAGGTTCCTTTATTGCTCTCAGAATTGAAATGACAGCATTACCTCAATTGGTTGCAGCTTTTCATAGCTTAGTAGGATTAGCAGCTGTATTTGTTGCTGCTGCTGCATTCTATGATCCCGTAGCTTTTAGTATTGGAAAAGTTGGTTCGATTAAAACTGCTAGTTTAGTTGAAATGAGTATTGGAACATTTATTGGCGCTATAACTTTCTCTGGTTCAGTTTTAGCTTTTGGAAAATTACAAGGTACAATTTCAGGAAAGCCCATAGTATTCAAATTCCAGCATCTTATAAATGCATTAATTTTCCTCCTAATTATTTTCTTGATTATATTATTTGTAATTAATCAATCTCCAACAATCTTTTGGACAATAGTTATTGTTTCAATGTTACTAGGATTTCTTGTTGTAATTCCTATTGGTGGTGCTGACATGCCTGTTGTCGTTTCTATGTTAAACTCCTATTCAGGTTGGGCAGCTTGTGGCATAGGATTTACCCTAAGCAATAATCTCTTAATTATAACTGGTGCTCTTGTTGGAGCGTCTGGTGCAATATTGAGTTATATAATGAGTAAAGGGATGAACAGATCCATTATTAACGTTGTTTTAGGAGGTTTTGGTGGTGAGCAAGACACTAGTACTAGTAAGGATAATTCAGACAAAATTGTTAAACAAGGTAATGCAGAGGATGCGGCATATATAATGAAAAACGCAGACTCTGTAATTATTGTACCAGGATATGGAATGGCTGTAGCACAAGCTCAACATGCTTTAAGAGAAATGGGTGACATATTAAAAAAAGAAGGAATAGAAGTAAGATATGCAATTCACCCAGTTGCTGGAAGAATGCCAGGTCATATGAATGTTTTACTAGCTGAAGCTAATGTTCCTTATGAAGAAGTGTTAGAACTAGATGAAATTAATCATGACTTTCCAATGACAGAGGTTTCTTTTGTTATTGGAGCAAATGATGTAACAAATCCAGCTGCAAAAACAGATGAGTCATCTCCTATTTTTGGTATGCCTATTTTAGATGTAGAAAAATCTCAGAGTGTTCTATTTGTAAAACGTTCAATGGCAACTGGTTATTCTGGTGTTGATAATGAGTTGTTTTATAGAGATAATACAACTATGCTATTTGGAGATGCTAAAAAAATGTGTGAGGATATCGTAAAAAGTCTTTCTGCTTAATCGTTATTTCTTTTTGCAGACTTCCTCGCTCTTCTAATATTTTCTTCTTTTTCTCGAGCGCGTTTCAAACAAGGTTTTTCGTAATGTTTACGTAGTTTCATTTCTTTATACAAACCTTCACGCTGCATTTTCTTTTTAAGCGTTCTAATTGCTTGTTCTACGTTATTATCTTTTACATTTACAAAAAGTGTCATTGGGTCGGGCTAGTAACACAAACTCATATTATTTGCAAACGGATATATTGAATTAATCTATTGGTATATTAGAAAAAATACTTATATTTATTATGTGTCCATTCTCAAAATATCAAAAATCGGTCATCCAATCTTGCTAAAAGAATGTTCTGAGATAAAAGAATTCTCTTCAGATTCTCTAAAAAAAATAGTTTATGATATGTCTGAAACAATGCTTGACTATAACGGTATAGGTTTAGCTGCACCCCAAGTACATATTTCAAAGAAAATAATTGTATTTCGTAATCCTGATAATGAAGAGAAAGATAAAATTGAGATAACACC
>CACNPW010000027.1 GCA_902622475.1 uncultured Alphaproteobacteria bacterium
CATTAGAAAATATTAAATCTGAACTAAACTCATATGCAAAATAAATTATATATAAAGGATAAAAAATTAAATACTTCAATCTTAATAAAAAAAAATCATATTTCTAACTTTATTATAAATATTGCAAAAAAAAATGAAAAAGTATTTTGTATTTTAGATTCAAAAATTAATATAAATTTAAATATTAGTAGACAAAAAAATATTAAAATTATTTCTGTTAAGTGCGGAGAGAGATTGAAAACTTTTGATAGATATAAAAATCTTACTGAAAAACTAATTAGAAGTGATGTTAATAGAAAATCTGTACTTGTTGCTATTGGAGGAGGCACATTAGGTGACTTGGTAGGATTTGTTGCAAGCACGGTATTAAGAGGCTTAGACTTTTTTCTTATTCCGACAACACTTTTGTCTCAAGTAGATAGTTCTATAGGAGGTAAAAATGGGATTAATACACCCTATGGTAAAAATTTAATTGGAACTTTTTATCAGCCAAAAGATGTTTTGATAGATATCTCTATTTTAAATAGTTTACCAAAAAGGGAAATACGATCTGGATATGCTGAAATAGTAAAACATGCTTTAATAAAAGATTATTCATTTTTTTGTTGGTTAGAAAAAAATGCAGATAGATTACTAAATTTAAATAAATATATTTTAGAGGAAGCTATTTATAGATCAATTATGATTAAGCTTTTTTATGTAAGAAAGGATGAAAAAGAATTTTTATTAAATAAAAATTCTAGAGCTATGTTGAATTTTGGACACACAATAGGTCACGCATTAGAGAGTCATTATAATTACAAAAAACTTAATCATGGAGAGGCAATATCTATAGGCATGGTTACTGAAGCAAAGATATCGAATTATCTTGGCTTGCTCTCATCTAATGAATTGGAGAGAATAATAACACATTTCCAAAAATGTAAACTTAAAATATTTGACAATATAATAAAGGAAAAATTACTGATAGAAAAATTAGTTAAAGATAAAAAAAACTTCTTAGACAAGATAAATTTTTCTTTAATAGATAAGATTGGAAGTTCAATTTTTTATAAAAAATTAGATAAGAATAATATTTACAAAATATTACAATATATAAATGTCTAGTATATTTCTTCTTTTACTGCTTATAATTCTTATAATTCTTTCGGGATTTTTGTCAGGATCTGAAACTGCAATAACTGCAACTTCAAAAGCAAGAATTCTTTATAAGAAAAAAAAGGGGAGCAAAAGGGCCGGGTATGTTCTAGAGCTACTTGATAAAAAAGATAATGTAATATCTACATTATTATTATCAAATAATTTAGTAAATATTCTTGCATCTTCTTTAGCAACTGCATTTTTCTATGATATTTTTGGAGTAGAGGGTATTTTTTATGCAACACTAATAATGACAGTTGTAATTGTAATCTTTGCAGAAGTCCTACCTAAAACTTTTGCTATTAATAGACCTAATAGAACTGCCTTAATAATTTCTCCAATTATTTATTATTTAAATAAATTTTTATTTATTTTTGTATTTGTAATAAATTTAATTGTTAGATTAATTTTTAAAAAAAATGAAAATGATATAATAAATAATGATCTACAATCAGAGGAGGAATTAAAAGGTGTGATAGATCTATATAAAACTTCAAATCCCGACTATGAGCAAGAAAAAGATATGTTACAAAGTATTTTACAGCTTAATGATATAACTGTCGAAGAAATTTTTACGCATCGAAAAAATATCTACTCAATTGATTCTTCCCTTAATACTAAAGAGATTATAAATAAAATCAATAGCTCTAGATATACCCGTATTCCATTTTGGAGAGATAATCCTGAAAATATTATTGGTTTGCTAAATGTAAGAACATTAAATATAGATTTAAAAAATCATAATGAATCTAAAGAAATTATTTTTGATAAAATATCTAATCCATGGTTTATCCCAGAAACAACAAACCTATTAGAACAATTGGTTGAATTTAAAAAAAGAAAGGAGCATTTGGCATTTGTAGTTGATGAATTTGGAGAGTTGCTTGGATTAATAACATTAGAAGATATAATTGAAGAAATTGTTGGTGAAATAGTTGATGAGATAGATGTTCCAGAAAATAATTTTAAGCTTAATAACTATGGTAAAGTTATTATTAATGGAGAAAAAAACATTAGAGATCTGTATAAAAGCTTTGATTTAGATCCACCAGAAGTTGAGTCATCAACTATAGCTGGATATATTTTAGATATTTCAAAAAAAATACCTTCTTATGGAGAAACTTTCAAAGATAATTTTTTTAGATACAAAATTTTATCACATTCAAAAAAACAAATAGCAAAAGTTGAAATTTCTAAAATCAATTGATTATTATCTCTAGTGAATGTAATCCACATTTAAATTCTTCTTGAAGTAAATTATTAATTAGCTTGTGAATATTTAATCTATTTGTAGGTGATTTGCTTTTTTTTGTTAAGATAATTTTAATGTGTGTTTCATCGTCACCTGTAAAATTGCTATGTCCTTTATGTAAATTAGAATTATCAATAATTTCTAATAAAAAATTATCAAATTTATTTGATAATATTTTATCAATTCTTTGCTTACGATTCATTATTTTTAAACTATATATTACGTGTGGGAAAACATAAAATAGATATTAATAAACATAGTCTTTCTTGGGAAAAAACATTTTTTAGAAAATGTGATAATAAAGATTGTAATAGTGAAGGTAAGTTTAAAGCACCAAAATCTAGAGTTTTGTTAAATCAATATTATTATTTTTGTATAAAACATATTAAGGAATACAATAAGTCATGGGATTTTTATAAAGGATTATCAGTTAATGAAATTGAGAATTCAATGAGAGAAGATATAATCTGGAACAGGCCATCTTGGCCATTAAAGGGAAATTATCACAAAGTAATGGATCAAATTAACAATTTTTTTAATGAAGAAATGAACGATTTAAATCCAAATGAACGAGAGAATAATTACTTCAGAAATAAGTTAGTTGATGAAGATCTAACAAAAGATGAGAGTAAAGCTTTATCTACATTCAATCTAGATCTCCCACTATCATTAGACAAAATTAAAAAAACTTATAAAAAACTAGTGAAAATATTTCACCCTGATGTAAATGGTAATGATAAAAAAGCAGAAGAAAAATTCAAGGAAATTAATAACTCATACAGAATACTTTTAAAAAAATTTAAAAATGACTGATAAAAAAAATATTGAAATATCTCCTACTATCAAAATTGACCCCAAAGAAATATTTGGGGTTTCCTGTGAGTTTGAAGTTTATATGTTTAAAGAAAAAACTGAACACGTACCAGAAATAGATCAAACATATATTTTTGATCCAGCTACAACTCTTTCAATACTGGCAGGGTTTTCTTCTAATAGAAGAGTTTTGATTCAAGGATACCATGGTACTGGTAAATCTACGCATATCGAACAAGTTGCAGCCAGACTTAATTGGCCATGTATTAGAATTAATTTAGATAGTCACATAAGTAGGATAGACTTGATTGGTAAAGATGCTATCGTGCTCAAAGATAATAAACAGGTGACAGAGTTTCAGGATGGTATACTTCCTTGGTCATACAAAAATCCTGTAGCTTTAGTGTTTGATGAATATGATGCAGGCAGACCTGATGTAATGTTTGTAATTCAACGTATTTTGGAGTCAGAAGGTAAATTAACTCTACTGGATCAATCAAGAGTAATTAAACCTCACAAATTTTTTAGATTGTTTGCTACAGCAAATACTGTTGGTCTTGGTGATACATCTGGTTTGTATCATGGTACTCAACAAATAAATCAAGGTCAAATGGATAGATGGAATATTGTATCTACCTTAAATTACCTTAGTAACGAGCAAGAAATAAATATTATCTTAAGTAAAGTAAAAAAACTTAATAATAAGTATGGCAAAGACATCGTTAAATGCATGGTAGCTACTGCAGATCTTTCTAGATCAGGATTCATTAATGGTGATATTTCAACTGTCATGAGTCCAAGAACTGTTTTGACTTGGGCAGAAAATTATCTTCTATTCAATGATATAGAATATTCTTTTAAACTATCTTTTTTAAATAGATGCGATGAAATGGAGAGATCTATCTTACAGGAATATTTTCAAAGGTCATTTGGAATTGATATTACTGATGCTAAGGTAGCTAATGTCAAAGAATAGCGAAATTATTGAAGATTTTAAAAAGTCATTAAGTGCTACGATAAAATCAATAGGTAAAAAAGAAGATATAGAGATTAATTTTGTTAAAGAAAATCCTTCAATTATTGGTAACACTATAAATCTAACTGAGCCAAAAATTGAAAATTTCAAAAATAATCTAGAATATTTAAGAGCTGAAGCGGACTCTTTTGCATTAGAGTTCAGATTACATTCAAAAGACATACACCAAAACTTTTTAAATCAAGATGAGTTATCAAACGAAATAATTAATGTTTTGGAACAAGCACGAGTAGAAGCTATAGGTAGTAGTGAATTCAAGGGAATACAAAAAAATCTAAAGAATAAGTATATTAGAGATATTAAAATTGGAAATACTAAAAAAGACCAAAATTTGTTAATTAAAGCATTTAAAAACGTAGCATTTGAAGAAATTGTTGGCGTAGATTTAGGTGAAAATAATAGTAGTTTTAAAAATATTGTAAAAGAAAAATTAAAAAAAAATTATTCAAACTTTTTTATAGATTTAAAGAAATGTCTGCATGATCAGGAAAAATATACATCTACAATAGTTGAAAAACTGGATGAACTTGGATTACTTAATAACAGTGTAAACAATACTCAGAACGAAGATATTAATCAAAACGATGAAGATCAAGATAATGAAAATGAAAATAATGATGAACAAAAAAATTATGAACAAACTGAGTCAAATATTGAAATGCAAACAAGTGAAACAGCTGTTGAGCAGTCAGTTTCATTAGAAGAAAATGATGATATGGGAGAAGAAAGTGGTGATACTAAACTAGATTATTTACCAGATAGAAAAACTTTAGAGAATTTAGAGAATTATAAAGTTTACGATTATAATTTTGATGAAATTATTAATGCTGAAGAACTTTGTGATATCAAAGAATTAGATAAACTTAGAAGAAATCTTGACCAACAAGTATTTTCTTTTCAACCACTAATTGTTAAAATTGCTAATAGACTGCAAAGAAAACTTTTAGCTCAGCAAAATCGTCATTGGGATTTTAATATGGAAGAGGGTTTTCTTGATACATCAAGATTAGCTAAAATTATTGCTAATCCAAATAATAAATTAAGCTATAAAATAGAAAAAGAAGTTGAATTTAAAGATACTATTGTGAGTCTTCTAATTGATAATTCTGGTTCAATGAGAGGCAGACCAATTACGGTTGCAGCCCTTTGTTCAGATATTTTAGCAAAAACATTGGAAAGATGCTTAATTAAATCTGAAATATTAGGGTTTACAACCAAAGCTTGGAAGGGAGGTAACTCTAGAGAAAAATGGATCAAAAATGGAAAACCTTCTAATCCAGGCAGGTTAAATGATCTAAGACATATTATCTATAAATCTGCAGACTCACCATGGAGGAGATCAAAGAAAAATTTGGGATTATTATTGAAAGAGGGTATTTTGAAGGAAAATGTCGATGGAGAAGCTTTATTATGGGCTTATAATAGATTATCTTTTCGAAAGGAAAAAAGAAAAATTCTTATTGTTATAAGTGATGGAGCGCCAGTTGATGACTCAACACTTTCTGTAAATCCAGGTAATTATTTAGAAAAAAATTTAAGAGATATAATTGATGAAATTGAAAAAAAAGATGAAATTGAATTAATTGCCATAGGAATTGGGCATGATGTTTCAAGATACTATAGTAAGGCTGTAACAATAATGGATGTCGATCAGTTAGGTGAAGTATTACTAAATCAATTATCTGCTACTTTTCATTTAGATAATTAAGAATTTAACCATTTCTTTTTTGCATTATCAAAATCATTGGTATCAATTGAGCTTCTAACTTCTTTCATAAGATTGTTCATAAAATATATATTATGATTAGTAAGCAATTGTAATCCTAGTAATTCTTGTGCAGAAAAAAGATGATATAAATATGCCAGTGTAAAGTTCTTACAAGTATAACAATTACATTCATTATCTATTGGGTTTAAATTATTTTTATATTTAACATTTTTTAAGTTTATTTTTCCCTGTTTACCTTTAACTAAAGCTGATCCATGTCTAGCAATTCTAGTTGGGCTTACACAATCAAATGTATCGATTCCATCTGCAACAAAATCCCATATATCCCTTGGATCACCTATACCTAGTAAATGTACTGGACGATTATTATCTAATTTAGACGAAGTAAAATGAACTATATCTTTCATTTCATCTTTATTTGATCCTAAACTTCCACCAATAGCAATTCCAAAAGTGTTGATTTTTTTTGTATTAAATTCAATGCTTTCTTCTCTTAAATCTCTGTAAATCCCTCCTTGAATAATACCATACATTTCTTGTCTACCAGCTGAGCCATTTTTAGGAATATAATTGAGTTTAGTGTTAAAAGCATTGACAGATCTTATAGACCATCTATGACTTCTTAACATAGAATCAGATGTGTACATTTTATCTACATGATAGGGAGTACATTCATCAAAAACTAAAATAAAATCTGCTCCAAGATTTCTTTGAACCTCTATTGATTTTTCAGGAGTTAAAATATGACTGGAACCATCTATATAGGACTTGAATAATGCACCCTCTTCATTCAAATTTATTAAAGTTTTTTTATTTTTTGAATTTGTTTTTCGCCCTTTTATTTCATCAGCAACTGACCCATGTCCAAGAGAAAAAATTTGAAATCCACCACTATCTGTTAACATAGGCCCATCCCAACCTGTAAATTTATGAAGACCTCCATGTTTAGCAACTAGTTCACTTCCCGGTTGAAGCATTAAGTGATAAGTGTTTGATAATATGATCTGTGTATTATTTTCTTTTGCATCCTTTGTAGTAAAAGATTTTAAAGCTGCTTTTGTTGCACAAAATATAAATGCTGGTGTTTTAATTTCACCATGAGGTGTAGAAATTATTCCAGTTCTTGCATTTGAATTATTAGATTTATTTTTAATTGACCAGTTAAAATTTTTCATTAGTTTTTAAAACTAATATTAACCCATTTCAGGAGAGGAATTTTTTTCTTCTGGAATAAAGTACTTTGCTAAATAAATAAAAGGTGTGTCAAGAATAGCTATAAATACTCTCAATAGATAAACACCCAAAATGAATGTCATAATAACATCACTAAGTGGAAAGGGATTAGGATTTAAAATTATCCAAGCAAAAATACTAAAGATTGTATTATCAATTAACGATGATACAGCTGTAGAAACATTATTTCTCAACCAAAGTAATTTATTTGAACTAACAGTTTTTAAATAACTAAAGAACCAAATATCAAAATATTGACTTATCAAATAAGCTATCATACTTGCTGCAAATATGCTTGTCATTGGAGTAAATAAAATTGCTAAACTTTCTTGTACCATAGATACCCATTCGTCTTCAGCTGGCTGAATACCAATTGTTACTAACATCAAAATCGTCATCAAGAAAAAACTACAAAAACCAATAAGAACATTTTTTCTAGCTTTTTCTTTACCATAATATTCTGACAGTATATCTGTACACAAGAAAGTAGAGGCAAATAATATTGTTCCCAAAGCTATTGGACTTGGTTCATAAAATGGAATAATTTTTTCATTAATTGAAGAGAAAAAATCAAAATTAGCTTGTTTTAATACTTGTATGTTAGCTGCAATTATCGCAATAGCAGAATATACGTATAAACCAACATATCCAAATAATCTTAAAAAGACCAATATTGAAAGAAAACACAATATTAGCATTATAAACCAAACTATTTCGGTATTTTGATTTGATATTAAATTGATTATATTTTGAGGTATTGAAGATATTAGAGTTCTAATGTCAGTTAAAACGTCCATAACTATATTTAAGCTGATTTATTAATAATAGTTTTTTTAAGTTTTTTTGCTTTTAGCGGTAATTTGGAGTTAGGTGTATTTATTAGAAATTCATCTAAACCACCTTTTTTTTCAACTGTTCGAATTGTACTAACAGCAACTTTCATTTGAAATTTTTGACCTAAAACTTCGCTAACAAAAGTTATATTCTGAAGATTTGGTTTAAAACGTCTTTTTGTTCTATTTTTAGCATGACTGACGTTATTACCAGTTTGAAAGGATTTTCCAGTTAATTCACATCGCATTGACATAATGAATTTGCATGTAAATATAAATATTACTTTGTCAAGTATTCTAAATACTAAATTTATCTATAATATAAGTTGGGATTATTTGATGATTTTTAATTAAATTATTTATTTGACTTAAATCTTTATGAATACCAGATTTTACTAAAACACTATCTATTTCAAAATTATTAGCACCTAGAATGTCATGAAACAATGAGTCTCCAATAGCTACTGTTCTTTTTTTTTCTAAATTAATTTGATTAGTAGTTGCAGTGTATATGCTTACATCAGGCTTACCTTTTATAATAACATTTCCGCCCATTTTTTTGTATATTTCAGCAATAGCACCCATACAGAAAATATTATTGTTACTATTAGTTTCAACTGTCTCAAAGTCAGGGTTTGCACAATACATTGTTATTTCTTTATTGTAAGCTGCTTCTAGTAATGGAATGTAGTCTATTGGTTGTAACTTTACAAAAGGAGTACAAGCTAAAATTAAATCTGCTTCTTCTACTTTTTTTACAAAATTAAAATTTAAACCATCTCTAAAATTTAGACCATCCTCTTTTTC
>CACNPW010000028.1 GCA_902622475.1 uncultured Alphaproteobacteria bacterium
TGTAAAAATTTAATTAACCAAGGATAAATTGAAAATAAATTCTTCCATTGTATTGATAAAGGTGAACTATTTGAAAAAAGTAAAAATGGTAATTTCTTAAAAATATCTTCACTATTTATGGGTATGCAAGCATAATGTGCGAATGTTCCCGCATTTCCCATTGAAGTTTGGGTACCAGGAAGATTTTCATCAAACAAGCTTACGGAATAATTTTTTTTTTTTAAAGTATAGGCAGTTAATGTTCCTATTACACCTGATCCAATCACTCCTATTGTTAGGGGTGTATTTTTATTCATTATCTAGGCTGTATACCTCTTAATCTTTCAGATCTTCTTCTAAGAATCTCCATCAAAACCAAAATTATAATTGAACCAGCAATTAGACAAGTCGCTACTGAGAGTATAGTTGGGCTCAATTGTTCTCGTAAACCAGTCCACATCTGTATTGGAACAGTTGTTTGATCGGGCCCTGCTAAAAATAACACTACGACAACCTCATCAAATGAAGTTACAAATGCAAATAAAGCTCCAGATATTACTCCTGGTGTAATTAATGGTAAAATGACTTTAAAAAAAGTGTACATTGGTGAACTACCTAAACTTGATGCAGCTCTTGTTAAGCTATGATCAAAACTACTTAGAGTTGCAGTAACGGTTATAACTACAAATGGTGTTCCTAAAATAATATGAGAAATTATAATTCCTAGCATTGATGAAGACAGACCTATTTTTGCTAAAAAAAAGAAAAGTGCTGATCCAGAAATAATTAAAGGCACTACCATTGGAGAAATTAGTATACTCATAATCAGTGCCTTATATGGCATGTACTTAGAGCTTAGACCGAGTGCTGCAAGAGTTCCAAGGGTAGTTGCTCCAATTGTAGCAAATATACCTATCACAAGACTATTTTTAAATGCTAATCCCCATGGATTTTTAGTACCATAAACCATATCTTCATACCAACGAAGAGAAAAAGCTTCAGGTTTTAATGCTAACATATCATCTGAAAAATGAATATATTGCTCAGCGTTAAAAGATAATGGAACAATAACAAACAATGGTGCAATTAAAAAAAAGAACACTAATCCACAAATAGTAAGGTATGCGTAATGCCAAATTTTATATCTTAATTCAGTATGTTTATTTATTGCCATTTATTATCCAAGTTTAATATTATCAATTCCTAATATTTTGTTATACAACCAATAAAGAACTAAAACTGATACTAAAAGCATTGTACCCATTGCTGAAGCCATAGACCAATCTAAAGTTTCTTTCATATGATATGCAATACGATTACTTATTAAAGTACCACTTGCACCTCCAACAAGTGCTGGGGTAATATAATATCCAATAGCTAATATAAAAACTAAAAGAGAACCCGCACCAATACCTGGATAAGTTAAAGGAAAATATATTTTTCTAAATGAATGAAATGGTGTTCCACCCAAAGAACTGCCAGCTCTCATTAATGACGGAGGAATAGTTTTCATCACACTGTAAAGTGGTAAAACCATAAAAGGTAATAAAATTTGTGTCATTGCAACAAATGTACCTGTCATATTGTACATTAACTCGAGACGAGATTTATCTCCCACTATTTTAAAATAAACCAGTATATCATTTAGCACTCCCTGCTGTTGTAATAAAATCATCCAACTTGAAGTTCTTACAAGTAATGATGTCCAAAACGGTAAAAGTACACAGATCAAAAGTAAATTTGAGTACCTAAGAGGTAAAGTAGATAATAAATGAGCAATTGGATAGGCCAATAACAAACAACAAATTGTTACACCTAATGCTACATAAAATGTTCTATACCATAGAGTTCGATGTATTCTCCTTTTTTCAGGTTTCTGAATTATTTCTCCACTATAATTTTTCTCAAGATCGACAGATCCTAAATATTTATCAATTGTGTATTTTGGCATAGCTACTTTCATAGCTTGCCAATATTCGATATCTCCCCATTTTTTATTTAAATCAATAAATTGATCCTTATAATTTTCATCTTCAAAGTTTTTTAATTTTCTTCTAGTTTTGTTTATCAAACTTTTAAAACCATTTTTTGCATAATTTAGTCTTGTTGATACTTTACCTGAAAGTTTTTGTTTATGTGCCTCATTCAAATCAAGATAAAATGTTTTGTAAATATCTTCAGAAGGCATTTCGTTACCTTCCCAATTTGAAAGAGCTATTGCAGTTTGAGGTAATAGATCTGAAATTAATCTGTTATCAACACTTCTAGTTAATAAATTTAGTATTGGCCAAACATAAGCAACAATCAAAAATAAAAGTAAGGGTAATACTAATAAAAAAGCTCTGAATTTATTTTTTTGTTCAACTTTTTTCAGGCTTTTTTCAAGAGGTAAGCCTTCTGTTGTTAAAATTATTGACATTTAATTTTAAAATTAAGGGCAAGTTGTTAGACTTGCCCTTAAAAAATATATTATATTATAGTGAAGCTTTGAAAGCTTCCCAAGCTTCTCCAACCTCTACTTCATTATCAGCCCAATACTCAGGATTCATTAAAATATAGTTCTTAGTATTGTCTGGAGCTGTAGGCATTTGCGGTAACATTGCTGTTTTACCATCCTTATACCAAGGCTCGTTAGCTTCAATGATATCTAATGACGAAATTCTGAATGGTGCGTAAGCAATATACTTTGCACTTCCAGCTAGACCTTCAGTACCAGTAAAGTACTTCAATGCTTCCATTGCTTCTTCAGGGTTAGGACCGTTAGCAACTAGACCGAAATATTCATAATCTAATACCTGACCATCCCAAACTTGTTCAATTGTAGTACCTTCGCCTACAATTGCATTGAAGAAACGTCCATTCCAACCAGTAGACATTACAACTTCACCTGAAGCTAAAAATTCTGGTGGCTGAGCACCAGCACTCCAGAAAATACATCCACCACTTGGATCATTACATAGAGTTTCAAATTTTCCAATTGCTCTGTCTAAAGCACCAGTTTGGTTTTCTAAAACATCATAAACACCTCCAGCACTAACACCATCAGCAACTAAAGCTATTTCTAAGTTTGACATAGCTCCAGTGTAAATTGATCTTTTGCCAGGGAATTTTTCAGTGTCAAAGAAATCACCAATTGTGCTTGGCATTGAATCAGCACCTGGAAATGCATTTGGATTGTAAGCATAGTTCCAAGAGTAAAGAATATTACCTACTGCACAATCACTTGGCATAGGAGCAAAGAAATCTTCACTTGCTGGTGTTCCATCAGGAGCTGCAGGGAAATCTTTGTCAAAATCGAATTCAACAAGTAATCCTTCGTCACATCCTGTAATAGTATCTTTCGCAAATAAATCTACGATATCATAAGTGATATTTCCAGCTTCAGCTTGAGCTCTAACTTCACTTAAACCTCCAGAATAATCAATCCAATTTAGTTTGATACCTGTTTTAGCTGTAAAAGGATCACCATAACCTAATTTTTGACTTTCAGTATAAGCTCCACCCCAAGATACAACATTTACTTCCGCAGTTGCAAAAGGAGCAAAGAATACAGAAACTAATGCCGTAATTAGCATTTTTTTCATAAGTCCTCCATTTTGTTTATTAATTAATAAATGATTCCCAAATAACATGATGGGAGTTGTATGCAAATTAAAAAAAAGAAAAATATGTTAAAAAAGCCTGATTTTCAGTAATTTTTAGTTACCTATAAAATCTAGAGCTCTGCAGTCCTGTGAATCCCAGCCTAGAAGCACCTCTGATCCATTTTCAAAAGAGAATGTGTTTGAAGCATTAGGTACTTTTAATATGAAATCACTTTGATCTAATAAGCTGACCCTAAGTCTTGTGTGATCTCCATGATAAATAACCTCTTCAATTTTTGCTTTAAATTTGTTTGGAATTTCCTCTGAAGGATTTATTAAAACCCTCTCAGGTCTAAGAGACATACTAGTGGCGTCACCAATATTATTGGAAATAACTGGATTTGCATGAATTGTTTCGCCATTATTAGTTTTTACTTTACATTGCCTTGAATCACTTTCAATAATTGTTCCATTAATAATATTATTTTCTCCAATAAATCTTGCTACGAAAGAATTGGTAGGTCTTTCATAAAGTTCATTAGGACTTGATAATTGTTGTATATGTCCATCGTTAAATACAGCAATTCTATTTGACATTGTTAGAGCCTCACCTTGATCATGAGTAACATAAACAATTGTTACACCTAGGGTTTCATGAATGTGTTTTAATTCATATTGCATACTTTCTCTTAAATTTTTATCAAGAGCACCCAGAGGCTCATCCATCAAAACTAATTTGGGTTCAAAAACAAGTGCTCTAGCAACAGCAACTCTTTGTTGTTGACCTCCAGAGAGCTGGTTTGGCATTCTATTTTCAAAGTTTGTAAGAGATACCATATCAAGTGCTTTATTAATCTTATTTTCTATTTCATCATTCTGAATTTTTCTTACT
Source organism: uncultured Alphaproteobacteria bacterium (assembly GCA_902622475.1). Classification (GTDB taxonomy): domain Bacteria; phylum Pseudomonadota; class Alphaproteobacteria; order HIMB59; genus CACPNW01. The sequence goes on from CACNPW010000028.1 coordinate 4,456, forward strand.
CTCAAGGGAAAGGCTAGATTTTCATAAACTGTCATATGAGGAAATAAAGCATAGTTTTGAAAAACCATACCAATTCCTCTTTTATGAGGTGTAATGCTACTGATTGGTTTTTTATCTAAGTATATTTCACCACTTGTTGGATTTTCAAAACCAGCTAACATCATTAAGGTTGTTGTTTTCCCAGATCCAGATGGTCCCAGTAAAGTTAAGAATTCACCTTCGGCAATATCTAAATTAAGATTTTTAACAACAAGCTCTTTACCATCATAGCTTTTATCAATTTTTTCAAAGCGAACAAAAGTATTAGAAGATTGAGGCATGTTAGTTTTATTTAAAAAATGAAATAAAGGTGGTAAGAGAAATAGTCAAAACCTTATTTTGTTAAATGTATTTTTTTAAGTATTACTTGAATATAAGATACAAATATATTTCGATTGCAGAAAATTTATCAATAATAAAGGTAAAAAGTAACTTTTATTTTAACTGTTGTTCTACCAATTCAGTCCAATAAGATGAACCAATAACCAAAAGCTCGTCGTTAAAATCATAATTGTCAGCGTGTAAAGGTCTTGAATACTGCTCTGAAGTACCATTCCCCATTAAAATAAAACATCCAGGTTTTTCACTAGTCATCATAGAAAAATCTTCAGAAAAAAGGCAAGGTTCAATATCCCCATTACATTTATCATTCCCAAGTAATGAAATCGCAGCTTTAGTTGCTGCATCAGCTTGAATTTTTGAATTGAAGGTTACTGGACAGGCCGTTTCATATTTAACACTACCATTAACACCATGTGCATTGCAAATGCCTTCGACAATTTGTAACATTTTTGAGACAATTTTCTTATTTGTTTCTTTTGATAAAGCTCTTGCATCTCCTTTCATTGTAACATTGCCTGGTAGAACATTTTTTTTACCATCAGTTGTAAATTCGGTAATAGAAAGTATACCATTATCCGCTGGATTTAATTTTCTAGAAACTATTGATTGAAGAGCTACAGCTATTTGAGAACCAACAGTTATTGCATCAACACCCATATGGGGTAAAGCAGCATGTCCTCCTTTAGCTTTAATTTCAATTTCAAATAAATTTTCACTTGCTGTAATAGCACCTTTTCTAGTTCCAAAAGTTCCTATTTCCATATTAGGAATATTATGCATTGCATAAACTTCGTCTATATTAAATTTTTCAAATAAACCCTCGTCAATCATGGTTCTGGCGCCAAATGTATTTTCTTCATCAGGTTGAAAAATGAAATATACCGTTCCATTAAAGTTACCTTTTTCTGATAAATATTTTGCTGCTCCCAATAACATTGTAGTGTGACCGTCATGTCCACATGCATGCATTCTGTTATCAAACTTGGACTTATAACTAAACTTATTAGTTTCATGTATAGGAAGAGCATCCATGTCAGCTCTTATACCTATTGATTTTGAACTATTTCCTTTTTTTAAAATTCCAACTACTCCAGTTCTGGCAATACCAGAATGAACTTCTATTCCAAAATCTTTTAGAAGTGTTGACACTTTTGCTGCAGCATATTCTTCTTCAAAACTTATTTGAGGGTGCATATGAAGATCATGACGCCATTCTACTAATTGGTTATGTAATGACTGAGTTTTCATAACCTACATATTATTAAATTCTTTAATCTTATTGTCTAGAGAGAGCATATAATCATAATGTGAATTCCAAAATTTTTGATCTTTTCTTTTTTCAAATTCATCAAGACTTACACCTTGTTGCTCTACCCAAGTAAAGTACCCTAAATTAAATATTCTTTTCTTATCCATGTGAGAAAGTTCTAGCATATTATCAGTTGATATTCCTGATAAGTGTTGTCCAAATAATTCAGCACAAACTGTTTCATCATAATTATTTTTAAAATCAGCAATGGTCTTATTTAATTCTGACATATATAAATCTGCACCATCAGTAGCAACCGTTATAATTGCATCATCACTTTTTAAATCCATATATTTAGCTAGCTTTATTGATGCCAATATATTCGCTATAGCTGAAAAACCAAATTCAGGCAGACGAGAAACTAAATCAGGGTCAAAATTTTTTTTCTCAATTAAAAACTTTTTTCCTATTTCAGTATTAAAAATCATATTTAAATTGTTGGTATCTTGATCAGAAACATCAACCACAAAATCTGTATTCATTACATTATGAATAAGGGGCACATGTTTATCACCAATTCCTTGTATATTGTGTTCACCATAACCTCCGTGAAGCAACGTTGGGCATTCCAAAGCTTCGACAACTGCAATCTTCGTTTGTAATTTATCTTTAAGATAATCTCCTGCTGCTAGAGTACCACTTGAACCTGAAGCGCTTACATAAAATCTAGGAACTAAATTACTGTTACCTTTAACTTTAAGAAATGATTTTTCGAATGATGGACCGGTTACAGAACGATGAATACCGTAATTATAATATTCATCAAATTGATTTATGATATCATTTTGATTATCTTTTTTTAATTCATTACAAGCATCATATATTTCTTTAACATTACTTTCGGTGCCTTTTGTCTTTATGATATTTTTTTTATTTTCGACCCAATTATTTAACCATACAAATCTCTCATTACTCATTCCTTCAGGAAGTATTGCGATACTGTTAAGTCCCATTATACGAGATATTGCCACTCCACCCCTACAATAATTTCCTGTTGAAGGCCAAACTGCTTTATGTTTTTCATAATCAAAAGTGCCATTCAATATTCTTGGAAGCAAACAACCATAAGCTGCCAAAACTTTGTGGGCTGTTATTAAAGGAAAATATCGTCCCATATTTACAATTATCTTTGCCTTAACACCTGTAAATTCTGTTGGAAGTACAATATATTCAGGCTCATTTCCAAAACCTGATTGATCTCTTTTATTAAACCAATGAACT
>CACNPW010000029.1 GCA_902622475.1 uncultured Alphaproteobacteria bacterium
TTACCACCAGCCCACATTCTAATTTTATAAGGTAACTCAGGTAAGAAAATTCCTAATTTTACATTTCCATCTTTGTCTAGATCATTTGTCATAGCTACATCTGGGCTTAAGCATAAAAAAATTCCCTCAGGTATGGTTTGATCACTTAAACAGTTTTGATCGATTGTTTTTTTTAAATGATCAACTAATCGAGGAGTAATAATATCACTTCTTGAAATTTTCTTTCCAATCCAATCTTTGTAATTGTCCATATTTAATATACTCGAGTTTACTTATAAATTAATAATAAGTATAATTTATATTTTAAAAAATGAAAAAAACATTTGATTACATAATAGCAGGAGGTGGTTCTGCTGGCTGTACATTAGCTTCAAGATTGTCTGAGAATAAAGATATAAACGTATTACTAATAGAAGCAGGGGGGTCAGGAAAAAGTTTATTCACTCAAATGCCCGGTGGTAACGGATACATTTTTGGAAACCCTAAATTTGATTGGGGTTTTGAGTCAATACCTCAAGCTTCTTTAAATAATAGGAAAATTTTATACCCTAGAGGTAAAGGGCTAGGAGGATCTTCTCTTTTAAACGGTATGATTTACATGAGAGGCGCTCCAGGTGATTTTAATCGGTGGAGACAAAAGGGCTTAGAGGGTTGGTCATATAATGATGTATTACCATATTTCAAAAGATCTGCCTCAGCTTTTCATAGAGAAAAAAATGAATATCACTCACATTCAGGTCCTTTAAAACTTACACCAGCTGGTAATTACAATTCTATCGATAAAGCATTTATTGATGCATGTGTTGAAGCTGGGGCAGAAATTAATAATGATTTTTACAATGGCAATCTAAATGGAGTAGGCCGATATGATGTTAAAGTATGGAAGGGAAAAAGACAATCATCTGCAGAAGCTTATTTGAAATTAAAACCTAGCAACTTAACAATTTATAAAAATACATCTGTAATAAAAATTTTAATTGAGAAAAATAAAGCTAAAGGATTACTTTTATCAAATGGTGAAGTTTATGCATCATCAGAGGTAATATTATCTTTAGGAGCATTCGGTAGTCCCAAATGTCTAATGTTGTCAGGAATTGGTCCAGAAGAACATTTAAAAGAAAAAAATATAGAATTATTAATTAACTTACCTGGAGTAGGTGAAAACCTTCACGATCATCCTGTTATGCCAATGAATTGGGCTTTTCAAAACAACAATTTAAGTTTTTCTAAATATCAAAGGATCGATAGAGCTATTATTGTAGGATTAAAATATATTTTATTTAAACAAGGATTAGCTGCTGCTCCTTTTTGGTCAACAAATCTATTTCATGCAATAAGAGAAAAAGAAATGCCTGAAATACAAGTGTTCATGACACCTATGTGTTTTAAAGAAGAAAAAGATAACTGGTCTATGAGTTTAGATAATTTATTAAATTTTGGTTCATTATTTTTTTCTAGAGGTAAAAAAGCTTTTCCAGGATTACACTTTCAAATTAATTTATTAAGACCAAAGAGCACAGGAAGTGTAAAACTTAAAAGCTCAAATCCTAATGATGAACTTAATATAAATCCAAATTGGTTCATCGATCCATCAGATATGGAAGATATGATAGAAGGGATGAAGCATACAAGAGAAGTATTGTCAAAACCAAGTTTAGCAAAAATTGTTTCGGAAGAATTACTTCCAGGAAAAAAAATAAAAAGTGATCAGGATTTAAAAGAGTCAGTTCGAAATCATGTACAAACAGGGCATCATCCTGCATCTACTTGCGCAATGGGTTCCAGTAATAACAAAATGGCTGTACTTGATAATCAGCTTAAAGTTAGAGGAATAGACAATCTGAGAGTAGTAGATGCATCTTCTTTCCCAGATATGATAAGTGGAAATATAAATGCATCTGTAATTATGTTAGCAGAAAAAGCATCAGATATGATATTAAAAATTAATTAATCATAAATAAGTTGACCAATGAAAATATTTAAGTTTAAATAAATTATGTCTGAAATTCAAACTTACAAATTTTATGCAGGAAATAGATGGCATGAACCTTCTTCTGAAAAATATTTTGAAAGTGAAGATCCATCTATAGGTAAAGTATGGGCAAAGGTCCCTGACTGTAATAAAAAAGATATTAATCTTGCAGTATCATCTGCTAAACGTGCTTATTATGATGGTATTTATGGTAAAATGCATCCGGCAGAAAGAGGGAGAACATTAACTAGAATTGGAGATATTATTGCTAAAAACGCAGAACGCATTGGAAAAATAGAAACTAAAGACAACGGCAAACTTCCAAAAAATATCACTCCTTCTTTAACTAGTTGGCAGACTGAGAGTTTTTATTATTATGCAGGTATGTGTGACAAGTATGAAGGTAGACTGATACCTTCAGAGGTTCCAAATATGCATAATTATTTAAAATGGGAACCATTTGGAGTTGTTGCGCTCATTCTACCCTGGAACTCACCTATTGGAACATTAATCTGGAAGTTGGCACCAGCAATAGCAGCAGGCAATACTGTTGTAATTAAACCTTCAGAAAGAGCATCGTGCTCTACATTAGAGTTAATGAAAATTTTAGAAGAAGCCGATCTTCCTGAAGGTTTGATTAATGTTGTTACTGGTTTTGGTCCTACCACTGGTGCACCTCTTATTGAACACCAAGATGTTAGAATGATAAGTTTTACAGGCGGAACAAAAGGGGGGAGTGCAGCAAGTTTAAGTGCATCCAAAAACGTTAAACCTATTATTATGGAGCTAGGAGGAAAATCACCTCAAATTATATTTAAAGATGCTGATTTAACTTTATCAGTTAATGGAGTTGTTTCAGGAATCTTTCCAGTTTCAGGTCATAGCTGTATTTCAGGATCAAGAATATTAGTGCATAAAGATATAAAAGATAAGTTTACTCAAAATTTATTAGAAGTTGTTAAAAAAGCTAAAGTTGGTCATCCAAATGATACAGCAACACAAATAGGACCTATAGCAAATAAAGAGCAATATGATTTTATTTTATCTAAGATAGAAGCGGCTGAAAAAAGAGGTTTAAAATTATTAATTGATGGTAGAAAAAAACAAAAATCTAAAGGGTACTATATTGGACCAACTATTTTTGATAATGTTCCAAATGAAGATGATTTAGCTCAAAATGAAGTATTTGGACCTGTCGCCTCAATACAATCTTGGGATAATGAAGATGAAGTAATTAAAATTGCAAACGATACTATTTATGGACTTGCAGCAGGTATTTGGACTAAGGATACTAATAAAGCTATACGTTTAGCAGATAAGATAGAGGCTGGAACTGTTTATATAAATAATTATTTTAATGCTTCTACTCAATCTCCAGTTGGAGGTTTCAAGCAATCAGGATACGGTCGTGAAAATGGATGGGAGGGAATGCAAAGTTACATGCAGACCAAATCTACATGGTTAGCAACCAATCCATCTCAACCTGACCCATTTTAAGAAGTAATTATTCTTTCCAGTTGGGCTCTCTTTTTTCTAAAAAAGCTTCAATACCTTCTTTGGAATCATCATGTAACATATTTTCCGTCATTACATTTGAAGTAAAAGTATATGCGTCTTCTAAATTCATATCTTTTTGTTTGTAAAAAGCTTCTTTACCAATTTTAATAGTATTAGAAGATTTAGATGATATTTTTTTAGCAATTTGAAATACATTTTCTTTTAAACTATCTTCTTCAAAGACATCATTTATTAAACCAATCCTTAATGCTTTATTTGCATCTATAAGATCTCCAGTGAGAAGCATTTCCATAGCTTGCTTTTTACCTACAGTTCTAGATAATGGAACCATTGGTGTAGAACAAAATAATCCAATATTAACACCAGGAGTTGCATATTTTGCTCTGCTACTTGAGTAAGCTAAATCACAGCTAGAAATTAATTGACAGCCTGCTGCAGTAGCGATACCATCAACCATAGCTATAACTGGTTTATTATTTTTATTAATTTTCAGCATAAGTTGAGAGCACATTTGAAATATTTTTTTAAAATAGCTTTTACCTCTGTCATTTTGCAATCTTTGTGAATTTAAATCTTTTAAATTATGTCCTGCACAAAAAATATTACCTTTTGATGATAAAATAATTACTTTTACTTCATTATCTTTATCAGCAATATCTAACGCTGACGTTAATTCATTGATCATGTTTTCGCTTAAAGTATTTTGGTTTTTCTGATCATTAAGAATAATATTAGAAATGTTATTATTTTTTTCAGATAATATTAGATTAAAATTCATTTAATTAATTTGAATCTCAACATCTTTAGATAGTGAATTAGCGATAAAACAATATTTATGTGATCTCTCTTTCATCTTTTTCATTTCTTCATCAGATATTTTAAAATTATCTTCAAATACTATAGCTGGATTTAACTCTATTTTTTTGACGAACATTCTTCCCTCTGCATTTTTTCCTAAATACGAAATTGCTTTATCTTTGTAATTAATAACTGGCCATTTCATTTTTGCAGCTAAAGCTAAAAACGTCATCATAAAACAACTACTTACAGCTGCAGCTAGTTTTTGCTCTGGATTAATATTACTTTCGCTTCCTCCATAATCTGGAGATGAGCCCGCATCAATAGATACATTTTCGTTAAGCATTACTGTGTGATCAGTTAAGTATTTTCCAAATTCGAGTTTTTGATCTCCTAATTCCCACTTTAATTCGATTGAATGACTCATTTTAAGAATAATTAAAAGGTAGTGAGCACACTTTACCTTTTCTCTCAATGTTGTCTGGTGTTAATACGATAACATCCTGCCCATCATTCCAATAGTCTCTATCAACCATTGATAGCCCAATATTGGTTTTTAAAAATGGTGAATAAATACCAGAGGTGATATTACCAATTTGAAATCTATTTTTTGAATATACAGGAAAAGGTATTGTACACGAAGGAGTCGGAGACCCATCAAAAGTAATCCCTTTTATTTTTTTTTCTATTCCATTTTTTAATATTTTTTTTAGCTCATTTTTTCCAATGAAATCATGAGATAAATTTTTACAATAATTATCAAATCCACATTCAATTGGATTATTTTCTAAAGTAAATTCATTACCATAGGATAATAAACCACCTTCTATTCTATCAATTAAATTTGGACATCCAGGTGAAATATTAAAATCTTTTCCTGCTTCCCAAATAGTTTCCCAAAGTTTTTTTCCTAAACTAAAACCTTTAAGATAAATCTCAAAACCATCTTGTTTGCTATATCCTGATCTTGCAATTATCTGTTTTGTTCCTTCAAATTCAAAAAAAGAAAAATGAAAGAATTTTAATTTTTTAATTTTTTCTCCAAATATTGATGACATTAATTTTTCAGATTTTGGACCTTGAATTGCTAAGGGGTAAATATCTGGCTCTATAATATCAACTTTAAAATTTCTTCCTACAGCCAATCCTTTTGCCCAAAGAAGAACATCTGAGTCTGCAACTGATAGCCAATATTTATTTTCACTTAATTTTAAAAGTACGGGATCATTTATCATCCCTGCATTTTCATCAATCATTGGATAATAGTAACATTTACCAATAGGCATACCTTTTATTGATCTTGGAGACATGAGTTGTATTAATTCTGTAGCATCTTCTCCTATTATTTGAACCTGTCGTTGACATGAAACATCCCAAATTTGAGTATTTTTAGATAAGTGCCAATAATCTTCTTCTACTGTTGCTTTATATGATTTTGGAAGAAGCATATGATTAACTACAGTAAAACCACTTACACCAGCCTCAATTACTTTCTCGGTATAGGGAGTCCTCCTAATACGTCTAGACATGTTTAATCCTGAATTACTCATTTTATTTTGACCACCATATTGAGTATCCATTTGGAGAAATAATTAAAGGTATGTGGTATTTTTTAAGAGGATCTTTCATTTTAAATTTAACACTTATTGAATTAATTATTTCACTAGTATTTCTAAAATAATTACCAGAATTAATTATCATTTCATAATCACTTTCACAATCTTCTTTCGTTAATTCAAATTCTTTAAGCATTCTTCCAGAACTATCTGTTTTATCTTCTAAAAATACAACTTTATTATTATTATTTACTTTATAAATAACAATTTCTACATCGCTTGCATGCGTACCATCTATTGAGTTTAGTAAATGTGTAGAAAAAATTGCCATAACCTACTCTATAGATGCTTTATCTCTTTTATCACTAACTGCAGCAACTATTGGACTTATAACGCCTTTAGCCTTAACATTTACACATGCAGTTTTACCACTTTCTAACGCTCTTTTTAAAGCGGGGGCTAAATCTTCTCTTGTAGTAACTAATTCTCCATGCCCTCCAAAACCCTCAAAAATTGAATGAAATGGAATATCTCTAAAATCAGTTGCAAAGTGTTTTCCATTTTCAAATAACCT
>CACNPW010000030.1 GCA_902622475.1 uncultured Alphaproteobacteria bacterium
TAGAAAACGTCTAGAAAGGGGTGTTAAACTTAATTATCCAGAAGCTATAGCTCTAATAACAGATTTTGTCATAGAGGGTGCAAGAGATGGAAAAATGGTATCTGAATTAATGGAAACAGGTGCTCATGTGGTTAAAAAAGAAGATTGCATGGATGGAATTTTAAGATATTTTAATTTTGTAAATAATTATGGCTTTAAACCAAATATTAGAGGATTAATGTTTCCTTTAATTGGTTTAATTCTTGTAGCATTGAAATTGATAACTACTTAATAAAAAATTTTATAAGGCGATAATTGTTATCGCCTTTAATTAAAATAACTTCTGATTTTATTTCTAGATGCAAAATGTAAAATTATAGAAACTATAAAAAGGAATAAAACAAAGTAATATTCTCTAATCTCAACTTGACTTGTATAAAAAACAAAAAAACCACAAATAGTCAAAGATTTTATATAAACATCAAGAAACTGTATCGGAAATAATTTTTCGGATTGAAAAAATAAATATCTAAAGCCAAAATATGCAAATGTTAAGAGCACAGATAATCTAACGGAGGCTACGCGATAATAAGGTATCTCCTGTTTTTCAACAACATTAAATGGAAAAAAAATAGTTACACCCATAATTTCTGCAATTACAGATACCAATACCCATAAACTTAATATGCCTATTATTATTTTCGCTAGTGTTCTTGCCATAAATAAAATGGCCTTTTTTTTAATAGGGTTTGGACCAACCTATTTTAATATTTTAATCAAAGATTCAAAAAAAATATATAAATTCCATATTGTTAGCAGAAAACAAAGTTTTTTTATCTAAAATTATCTTTGACTGGCGAAAAATACAAAAGTATTAAAATTGCTCCACTGATGAGACCACCTATTTGATCAAGCATTCCACTAAAAGCAGTATAAATAACAGAACCACTAAAAAAATTTAGAACTATGCCAGCTACTACTAAAAATAAATACAGTGGTTTGCCGTAAGAGATAAATCGATAAAGTAAATTTAAAGTAAAAAGATATAAAAAAAATAAACTAATAGATATTATTCGGCTAAAATTTTCAAAATTAGATAATAACCCATCATTTAATTCTTCATAAAGATTGGAAATTTCCGATGGTTGATACATAGAAGATATAACCATTAAAATTATAACGATAAAATCTGCTAGAATTAAATTTTTAAAAATCTTTTCAATTTCCATAATAGATATAAATTAAATTAATATGGTATTTAACTTAGATATGTAGTTTGAATATTACAATAAGATTATTAAAATCTATTTAAAAATAAATTAGATATTAAAAATTATATTTACCACATTGAATGGATAATATCTGAACTATTAATTTTTACTAAATTTTCACATTTACTTTCAAAATCACTGAAATCATCTCTAAAAGTTGCGCCATTGTTTTGTGCTTGCTCAAAATGATCATCTATTCCAGCTTGATTTTCATAAACCTCTGTTAAGATTAGAGACATATTACCTGTTTTATTTCCATCCTTGTATTCGGGACCTATAGACCAATTTAGCATTAGAAGTGCTTTATCACCCTCCTTTGTATGTGTTTCATTCATCCATTTTGTATGATCTTCTGCAATTCTATTTGCGATATCAATAAGTTCAGGTTTAAAAATCCATAAATACTGAAGTTGTTTTTTATTTTGAAACATATTTCCTCCTTTTTTTTAATAATACTAATTAGTTAACAAAATCTATCAAATAAATTATTGTTGAGAATTATTTTCTAATGTTTGTACATGAATATCTAAGTTTTCTATCACAGCATTATTATTAATATTTCCATAAAAAATACCTTTAATAGGTGATGCGTAACTTGCATCAAGTCCACAAGAAACACGTACGTATCTTTCATCTGGACTGCACTTATTTGTAGGATCAAATCCCACCCAACCTAAGTCATTTATATAAAATTCTGCCCAGGCATGTGTAGATTGAAATTCTGAAGAATGGGAATTGTTATGCATATAACCATTTACGTATCTAGCAGGTATTCCTAAAGTTTTTGCTGCGGCAATCATAATATGTGCTTGATCCTGACAAACTCCCTTTTTCTGATTAAATGCTTCAATGGCTGTTGTTTGATTATTTGTCGTTAAAGGTTTGTATTCAATTTTTTCAGCTACTAGATTCATCAGATTATGAGATGTTTCTAGATTTTCATTTTCATTAAAACCATTCTTAGCTTCAATAGCTAAATTTTTTATATCCGCATTTGCTTTTGTTAAATTTGATTCTCTTAAGTAAACTAATGGATCTATTTTATCAGAAGCACTTTGGTAAATTCCTTTTGTATCAAATGTTTCAACTTTTCCAAGAACTGTAAATTGTATTTTTTTCACCTTGTTTGTATTTGTAAAACTTTGAATATTATTAGCCTCACCATCCTGATAAATTTTTGATTTTTTGGCTGAGTCATTATGGACATTCCACTCTAAAATTTTAAGACCATTATATTCTGAAGGATGCAGTTTAGTGGTTTGAATTAATCCCGCAACTGGATTTTTATATTCATACTTAGTTGTGTGTTCGATTATTAGTTCCATATTAATTAAAAAACTCCTTATGTATTTCGTTATCAACACTAGATATTTTTCTAATAAATTGTGTTACAAATTGATGAAGTCCATATTCAACAATAGTTTCTATTTTTTCTTCTTGAATTTTAGTATTTAGATCTTTTAAATTATTATAAATTCTTCCAACTTTTTCTGGACTGCATGTTAGGTTAGTTAAATGTTTAACAATATTCTGAATACAAAAACTTAAAGATCTAGGACAATTATTATTTAAAACTAAAAAGTCAGCAATTTTAGTTGCGGTAATATTACCATCGTATGCCCATCTAAAAGCTCTAAAAGAAGATAAGGAGCGAAGCAATATACTCCATTGCATATTATCGATATTACCACCTACATATTGAGGCTTGGGTAATAAAACAAAATACTTTACATCTAATAATCTAGCAGAATTATCAGCCCTCTCAATAAATAAACCAAGGAAAAGAAAATTATAACCATCATTTCTAAGCAAAGAACTTAATGATCCTCTAAATAAGTTTACTTGTTCTATTGTCCACTCAGTCAGATCAGGTAAATCAGATTTTGTAAATTTTTTTTCTTTTAAGTTTAGTATCTCTTGATAAGTTTTATTAATTGCTAACCAAGACTCAGGGGTGAAGGAAGTTCTAACTACTAATGCGTTATTTCGTGCATTAAGAATACAATTGTAAACAGATGAAGGATTACTTTCATCAAAAAATAAATAATCTTCCACATTTTTCTGTTCAATTGTATCATATTTATTTTTATATCCCTCAATTGCACCAGCAGCTGATAAAACTGATTCCCATTCATTATTATAACCACTTGGATTTGGAAAAAGAGACATTCTATAACCAACATCCAAAAGCCTGGCTGTAGTTTCAGCTCTTTCCATATAACGACTGATCCAATATAGATATTCAGCAGTTCTACTTAACATTTTTATTCCTCATTCAGCCAAAACCCATGTATCTTTCACACCGCCTCCTTGGCTAGAATTTACAACAAACGAACCTTCATTCATTGCAACTCTAGTTAAGCCACCAGAACTTAATTGAGCTTGCTCTCCAATTAAACAAAATGGACGTAAATCTACCCTTCTTCCTTCAACTTGATTTTTGATTAGTGTTGGTGAAAATGAAAGATCAAGTAAAGGTTGAGCTATATATCCTTTTGGATTTGTTGAGAGTTTTGTTTTAAATTCATCTATAGAGGATTTAGAAGATTTTGGACCTATTAACATCCCATAACCTCCAGATCCATCAACCTCTTTTACGACAAGTTCATTTATATTATCTAAAACATATTTTAATTCTTGCTCCTTTTCGCAATTCCATGTTTCAACATTATCTAAGATTGGTTGTTCGCCTAAATAAAATTTGATCATCTCAGGTACATAAATATAAATTGCTTTATCATCAGCTATGCCTGCTCCAGGAGCTGAACAGATATTGACACCACCTGTTCTATAAACATCCATAATTCCTGGAATACCAATTACAGATTGAGGATTAAAACATAGAGGATCTAAAAAATCGTCATCTATTCTTCTGTAAACAACATCTACTCTTTTTGGACCATCAACTGTTTTCATATAAAGATATTTTCCTTCAACAAATAAATCAGTTGATTCAACCATTTCAATACCCATTTGATCTGATAAAAAACTATGTTCGTAATAAGCGCTATTTAAAGGACCAGGTGTAAGTAACACACATACTGGTTCAGGATTTTCACATTTAATAGGAGCTAAACTCATCAAGGTTTGCAAAAGTCTTGTTGGGTAGTCATCTATTGGTGTTACTCTGTTGTTGTGAAATAAATCAGGAAACATTCGCATCATTATTTCTCTATTTTCTAGCATGTAAGAAACACCACTTGGTGTTCGACAATTATCTTCTAAAACAAAATAATCATTGGGACCTGTTCTTACTAAATCAATACCAATTATAGGACTATAGATATCTCTGGGAGGAGAAAAACCAAACATTGAAGGTTCAAAAGATTTTTTTTTGTAAATAATTTCTTTAGGAATTATATTAGCTTTTATTATTTCACCTTGATTATAAATATCAGCAAGAAATGCATTAAGTGCTTTAGCTCTTTGGATTACTCCTCTTTCTAATCTTAACCATTCAGTATAGGTAAATATCCTTGGAATTAAATCAAACGGAATAATTCTTTCTCTTGCCGTTTCGTTATTTGTAGAAAATGTAATTCCAATATTTCTAAAATGAGTTTCAGCTTCAGCATTCTTTTCAAGAATAACTTTTGAAGTCATTTGATCTAACCAATCATTAATATTGTTATAATGATTTCTTATAACTGATTCAGATTGATACATTTCATTAAACATCAGGGACTAAACCTCTTGAGATTTGAATAGATTATCTTTTTATTATCTAACTTTTTAACCATAGTTATAACAAACCTTTCTTATCCGTTATAATTCATGCTTAGCTATGGAAATTAATAATAAGATCCGCGTTCCTTCAGCTTTAGCCTACTTCCGATCTGTTAATACAGATTGAACGATTTAATAACTTGCATGCGTTCCTTCAACTTTCGTTTACTTCCGTTTTGAATTATTCAAAATGAACGATGAATTTTTATTAATAAAATTTATTTATTTTTAAAAATGAATTTCATACTTATTTGATATGCATTTTTTGCATATACAAAATAATATTGAATTACTTAAGATTTTAATAGTCTTTTATCGATCTAAGAAAACAAATATAAATAAAATAACCCGTACAAATTAACCACATTAAAAGAACAATTGTATCATTTATAATTAAGTTTATTTCTGATTTTGTTACTAATCGTAGTGTTGTTGCTGCCCAAACAACAGTAAAAAAAATAGTCAAATTTCTAAATGATTTCACTCTTAGTGGATGAACAAACTTCCATGGAACGAATGTTAATACTGATAGAATAATTATCGCAATTAGGTTTATCCATTCATTTGTATTTAATATAAAGAAATATAAAACTACAACATTCCAGACAGCAGGAAAACCTTGGAAATAATAATCATCCGTTTTCATATTAACATTAATAAACGTATACAAAGAAACTCCAAATATAAGAGCAGGCATAATCATTTCAAAACCTGATGGCACCATTTGAAACCAGTAAATCATTAAAGCTGGGTTAATAACGTAATTTAGATAATCAATAATCGAATCTAAAATTATACCATCTAGATTTGGTGCTTTTTCTTCAACACCAACCTTCCTGGCTAAAGTTCCATCAACTCCATCTACAAGTAAAGCGATACCAAGCCATAAAAAACTACCAACTTGATCATTATTTAGTATTGATATTAAGGCAAGAAATCCCAGTATAGCTCCTGAACCTGTAAAAGCATGAACGCCCCATGCGGATATTTGATCTTTATCAACTTTCATAAATGATGTTGGTCTTTATCACTAAAATAAAAGAAAATAAAATTTTTGAAAAAAAAAGTAGAAAAATTAAGGTTTTAAAGGATTTTAAAATTAGACTTATAATAAGTTTATAATGTCACTATCTCCTTCAGCAAAATTATAATTTTTAAATTCATTTTTTGTAACCCAAGCTGAGTCTTCGTGTTCACTTAAAATAATATCACCATTAATATGAAAGCATAAAAAATAATGTAATTTTACATTTATTTTATCATCTTGATAGTTTTCTTCACCTAATTTATTTTTAATATTTATTTCTATATTAAGTTCTTCTTTTATTTCTCTTTTTAATGCTATTTCAAAA
>CACNPW010000031.1 GCA_902622475.1 uncultured Alphaproteobacteria bacterium
TTGCCTTTTCTACCATTTGTAATTGTGTTGGCTGCTTTTTTAGGACCAAGTTCATGGAATGTAGTTATAGCAATTGGTTTGTTATTATGGCCAAATGCAGGAAGAATAATCAGAAGCCAAGTTCTTACATTAAGAGAAAGAGGTTATATTGAATCTGCCAAAGTATCAGGATGCTCTAATTTTAGAATAATATTTTTACATATAGCTCCAAATATTTTACCTCTGTCTTTTTTATATGGATCAATTGCTATTGGTTGGGCAATTCTAACTGAGGCCAGTGTAAGTTTTTTAGGTTTTGGTCCATCAGATGTTATATCCTGGGGCTATATGCTTCAAGATGCTTATAGTTCACAAGCTCTTTCGTTAGGGGCTTATATCTGGTTTATTCCACCAGGTATTTGTATAGTTTTAATGGTTGTAGCAGGTTTTTTCATAAGTAGAGGTTATGAAGAAATTTTGTTTCCAAAAATAAAAAAATAAAAATGTTAGAAATAAAAAATCTTAGCATTCATTATGTTGGAAAAGAATTTGTAGCAAAAGCAGTTGAGAATGTATCTTTAAAACTTAACCAAGGAGAATTACTTGGTATAGTTGGTGAGTCAGGTTGTGGAAAAACAACATTAGCTAGAAGTATAATGGGAGTTAATCCTGACAGCGCGAAAATAGCTAGTGGTCAAATTTATTTTAATAATAATAAAATATTAGATGCAGATAAAAAAATAAATGATTTAGATTTTAAGTGGAAGGATATTGCATTTATTCCTCAAAGTGCAATGAATTCTCTCGATCCTGTTTATAGAATTATAGATCAAATGAGAGAGATATTAGTAATCAGAGGTGGTTATACAAAAAATAAAGCAGACGAAAGATCAGAAGAATTATTTAATTTAGTGGGAATAGATAAAAATAGATTACGAGATTTTCCTCATCAATTTAGTGGAGGTATGAAACAAAGAGTTGCTATAGCGATGGCATTAGCTTTGGATCCAAAAATTGTAATCGCTGATGAACCAGTTACTGCATTAGATGTAATTGTGCAAAGACAAATTTTAGATTTATTTAATGAATTAAAACATAAATTAAATTTATCTATAATATTAGTTACACACGATGTTTCGGTAGTTGCATATATTTGTCAGAAAGTTGCAGTAATGTATGCTGGTGAAATTGTTGAAATGGGTGGCGTTGAGTCGATTTTACAAGAACCTTATCATCCCTACACTATGGGTTTAAATAATGCTTTTCCTGATCTTCATTCTACAAATGATTTTCTAGTTCCAATTAATGGATCTCCTCCTAATTTAATAAATCCTCCAACAGGGTGCAGATTTAAGGCTAGATGTCCTTTTGAAATAAACAAATGTAACGATAAACCAGACAGATACGTTAATAGAGATAGAGAGGCAATTTGTTGGAGAACTAGTGATCAAAAAAAATTACTTGAAGAGTCAAAGAAATTAGAAACATGGGAGATAAAAGAATAATCTTATGAGTACTGTTTTAGAATTTAATAATGTTTCTAAATATTATGATGTATCAAGAAATATTTCAGAAATATTTTCTGGAAAAAAACCTAAAGTAAGAGCAGTAGATGATGTATCTTTCAAAATACAACAAGGCGAATCAGTAGGTATCGTTGGAGAGTCAGGTTGTGGAAAAACAACCTTGGCTAAACTTATATTGAATCTTGTAAATCCCACAACTGGTGAAATTTTATTTGAAGGTAAAGATATTTCAAAAATTAAAGATAACGACGAATTGATAAAATATAAAAGAAACTTACAGTTTGTTTTTCAAAACCCTTACGACTCGCTAAACCCACGATTTACGATAAAAGATATTTTATTAGAGCCATTGAAAGCTTTAAATTTTGATCCAAACAAATTTGAAACAATGATTACTGATGTAATGAATCTGGTTAAGTTAAAAAATAAAGATGAATATTTATATAAATACCCTCATGAGTTATCTGGAGGACAACTTCAAAGAATAGTTCTTGCAAGAGCTCTAATTATTAATCCAAAATTTGTAGTAGCAGATGAACCTGTGTCTATGCTTGATGTTAGTGTAAGAGCGGGTATTTTGAATGCTTTCAACCAAGCTAAATCATCTATGAATTTTACGGCGATTTACATTTCTCATGATTTAGCTTTGGTTAAATATGTTTGTGAACGCACCATAGTTATGTATCTTGGAAGTATTGTTGAGGATGGACCCACACATGACGTTATTAATAATCCGCTACACCCCTACACTAAAGCATTAGTTAAGGCTGTTCCAGTTCCTCATGTTAATCAATCTCATGACCCTCTTCCAATTTTAGGTAATATTCCAGATGCTACTAGGGAGTATAAAGGATGTAAATTTGCTGACAGATGTCCAAAACATAATAATGAATGTCAAGGTGGCGACATTAAAATGGGTCTAGTTGAAGCTAAGCCAGGGCATTGGGTTGATAGATGTAGTTATATTACATCTTAGAAATTAAGCTCTTTTCTTTTTTTCTTTCTGAGTTTTTGCAAGCTTTGGTGGAAATGGGTATGTTATCTTACTGTGACTGAGATCCATTGATAATAGACTTTCTGCAAATTTTAATGATGTTCTTCCAGCATTTAAAACAGGAATTCCTGTCTTCTTTTCAATTTTTTTATCTAACCCAGAAAAAGACATTGTCATACAACCTAGTAAAATTGCATCTGCGCGATCTTCATTAACAATTTTATCTGCTAATTTTGACATTTTTTTATATGTAACATCTAAATCTTTTAACAATTCTAAAACCGGAATATTAATAGCTCTTACAGACGCTAAATGATGATCAAGGCCGTATTCATGCACTTGTTTTTCTGCCATGTTTAACATTGAATCGAAAATAGTAATAACTGAAAATTTATGACCTAATTGACAAGCTGTATGCATACTTGTTTGAGCTGGTCCAATGATTGGAAAATCAAACATTTCTCTAAAAACATCTAGACCAGGATCACCAAAGCATCCTAATATGACTGCATCTATGTTTTCGTATTTTGTTATTTCAGAAAGTCTATCAACTGCTGGAATAATAGAGGCGATTTCTTCATATGAAGATTCAATTGAACTTCCACCATTTGGAACATCATAAACTTTTACTTTTGATGGATTGAATGACCAATCCTTTAAAAGTTTTTCACGTCTTTTTAATTCTTTAAGTCCATAAGGACCTCCTGTCATATTTCCAGGTACAAGATAAACAATAGACATGAGAAATATTATACATGAATATGTATTATTTAGAAGGGATTATTATTAATAAATTATTTTTTTTGCAGGAGTAGGGTAAGCTAATTTACTATGAGTTAATTTCATTTTTACCAATGACTCTGCCATTAAGATACTAGCTTTTACAGGATTAATTACAGGTACACCTAATTTTTTTTCAACAACTTCAGTAATATCATGAAAAGCCATACTCATGCATCCAAGTACAAGAATATCTGCGCCATCTTCATTAACAGCTTTTTTACCTGCTTTTATTAATTTATCTAAAGTTGATTTTTTATTTTTAGCTAAGCTTAGTACTTTTGTATTTATAGATCTGGTAGAACAATATTTTTTTTCTAAACCTAATCTCATAATTTTATTTTTAAAAGTTTCTTTATTTTCTGATAAAGGAGATAAAATACTGATTTGATTACCTAACTGTCCAGCTAGAAGTATTGAATTTTCTCCAGATCCAATCACAGGAATAGAAACCTTTTCTCTGCAAGCAGTCAAACCTGGATCTGAAAAGCAACTTATAATTGCTACATCAAATTTATTTTTTTCTGCATTGATGATTCCTTTGATTACATTAGGAATAGCAATAGCCTCATCATATTCTGTTTCTATCGAACCAGGCCCTTTATTAGGAACAGAAAGCTTTACAGAAGTATCTTTACTTAAATATTTTGATATGAAATTTTCTCTTTTTTTAATTTCAACATTGCCACCCTGTGTTTTCCCTTTTGCAGTTGCGAACTGGTAATGAATTTTAATTTTTTTTGAAGTAATCATTTAAACTGCATTATATCCTTTAATAACAGCGGGTCTAATTGATATCTTATCATACCATCTTTTTATATTTGGATAATCTTCTAAATTAATTTCATGCCTTTCGCACCTATCAACCCATGGCCATATAGCTATGTCAGCTATAGAATAATCTTTAACTATATATTCTTTATCGATTAACTGTTTTTCTAATATTGAATAAACATGTTCTACATAACCTTTTGTTTTTTCTTCAGCAAATTTACTTTTTCCACGATGGTAAAATAAATATTGATGTGCCTGCCCTAACATTGGACCAACATATGCTACCTGCAAAATTAACCATTGCATTATTTCCCAGTAACTCTCGTTATCTAGAAATTTATTATATTTCTGAGCTAAATAAATTAATATTGCACCTGATTCGAAAATTCTTTGACCATTTTCTGTATCTACAATAACCGGAATTTTATTTGTAGGAGATAATTTTGAAAATTCTTTTTTAAACTGTTCTTTTTTCCCAAGATCTATAAGAATAGTTTCATACTCTGCATTCAATTCTTCAAGTAGAATACTAATTTTTCTCCCATTTGGAGTTGGGGAAGTATACAATTTTATCATCAATCTCGTTTTTTAGAAAAATAATATTATATTTAATTATATGCAAGTAGATATAGATAATATCATAAAATTAGCTTGGTCTGACAAAATTTCCTTTGAAGAAATTAATAGAATTCATGGCTTGACCGAATCTGAAGTTATTAAATTAATGAGAAGAAATTTAAAATCTAGATCATTTAAACTTTGGAGAAAAAGAGTCTCAGGTAGAACACGAAAACATGAAAAGAAAAGACTATCATCTGAAAAACCTTTTGAGAACTATGTTTAAAGTATTTTTCATCGTAACTTGCCTTTTGTTTTATTGTAAATTTTCCTTAGCTGATCAAAACGATCCAAGATTAAATAATTTATTTGAAAAATTGTATGAAACTGAAAATCAGGAAGAGATTAGAGGTTTAATATCAGATATTTGGAATATATGGTACGAAGTTAAAGATCCAAAAGTAATTGAATATTTTAATAAAGGTATCCAGGCTATGAACGTAAGAAATTATCCACTTGCAATAAGATCATTTGATAATTTAATTGAAGAGGATCCTAACTTTGCAGAAGGCTGGAATAAAAGAGCAACTGTACATTTTATGATGGGTAATTTTGATGAATCAATGAAAGATATTATTAAAACACTTGAATTAGAACCAAGACATTTTGGTGCATTAGACGGGATGGGTTTAATATTCATCCACAAAGGTCAATTTCAGCAGGCAATTGATGTTTATGATAAAATGCTTGAAATATTTCCTTTTAGTATAAAGACAATGGAAAAAAAACAAAGAATACAATCATATATTTCCCAGTCTACGTAATATTAAAAAATAAAAGTAAGAAAGATAGCGTAAAAAAACTAACAAATGTGCTTAATACTACATTTGAAGAAACAATGGCTTTTAGTGAATTATATCTATACGCAAAATAATACGATTGAGAACCACTTGGTAAAGCTGCGGCCATTGTAACAATAATGACCAAGAGTCTGTCTAATTCTAATATAAAATTTGCTAAAAAAAATGCAATTATAGGGTGAATAAAATTTTTTAAGATTGTTAATAGTATTGCACCATAAATATTTTCTCTAATTTTAAAATTTCCTAATGCAAGACCTAAGGAAATGAGAACTATTGGAAGGGCAAGATTTACAAAAATATCTAAAGGTTCCTTCATAATAGACGGCACATTAAAATTTGAGTAGTTAAGAATGATACCAAATATCATTCCAAATAGTACAACATTTTTGACTACACCTAATAATATTTGATAAATAATTTCGACAATGCTCTTTTGTCTATTTCTGTAAACTTCAATTATAATAACAGTATAGCTAAAATGAACAATGCCATGAAAAAAAACTAA
>CACNPW010000032.1 GCA_902622475.1 uncultured Alphaproteobacteria bacterium
TAAATAAAGGCAATCCCATAACATTAAAATAATCTCCTTTTATGCTCTCAATAATATTGGGTCCCAAGCTTTCTATTTGATAACATCCTACGGAACTTAGTATTTGTTTACCTGTTCTTTTTAAGTATATTTTTATTTCACTGTTATTAAGCTTTCTTATTTTAACATGAGTTTTTTCGTAATTTTCCCAAATCTTAGAGCCATTTAAACAAATAGTTAGTCCTGATACTATTTGGTGTGTCTTTCCTGACAGAGATATGATTTTTTTTCGGGCTTTCTCAATAGAGTTTACTTTATCTAAAATTTTTCCATTGTGATAAATGACGGTATCACATCCTAAAACAATTTTGTTGGCGTACGGTTTTTGTTTACTTACACTTCTTGCTTTTTCATAAGAAAGTTTTTTTGCAAAAATCTCGGGCCTTGTTTTTCTGTTAATGGTTTTTTTAATATCTTCTTCGTTGCAGTTTGGTTTTTTTTGTATGAAATTTAATCCTGCATTTTTCAAAATTTTATATCTAGATTTACTTGAGCTAGCTAATATAAATTGTTGGTGCATAAGTGTCTTAATAAAAATTATAGTTATAAACACTATTAAATATAATTTGAATTTAAGAAATAGTTCTTTTGTTTTAAAAATGTGTTGTTAACAACTTAATAACTTGTCTGAATATTATAGAGTGGGTGTTAATATAATTATTATACAAAACTAATAACAAGTTATTAGAAATTTATTGGATTGCAAATTATTTAAAAATAATAATTTTTTTTCAATATTCTTTAAATTAACATATTTATTGGTTTTGATATTCATATGTTAGTAAATAAAGAATGATACAATAATAAAGGTATAATTAAGCTTTTTAACCTTACAACTAATACTACAATTAAATATATAAATTATATATTTATTATTATTTTGACATTAACTTCAATTTTGATTAATAAAATATTTCATTTCTAGACTATCCCAACAACATTATGAACTTACAAGAATTAAAAGGAAAAGAACCACAAGAGCTTTTAAAACAGGCAGACAAACTTGGTATAGAAAACCCATCGTCTCTTAGAAAGCAAGATTTGATGTTTGCCATCCTAAAAACAATTGCTGAGGAGGGTGAAATTATCACTGGTTTAGGGGTTATTGAAATTATGCAAGATGGTTTTGGTTTTTTAAGGTCTTCAGAGTCAAATTATCTTCCAGGACCAGATGATATCTATATTTCTCCATCTCAAATTAAAAAATTTAGCTTAAGAACGGGTGATAGTGTTGAAGGTGAAATTAGATCTCCAAAGCAAGGAGAAAGATATTTTGCCATAACTAAAATTAATAAAATAAACGGTCAAGAAACTGATTTAGTTAAAAACAGGGTTAACTTTGAAGATTTAACACCATTGTATCCAGAAGCAAGGTTCAAACTTGAACAAGAAAAACCAATGCCGGATAACACAGAAAGAATAATTGATATTATCGCTCCTCTTGGAAAAGGACAAAGACAATTAATTGTTGCACAACCTTTCACTGGTAAAACAATAATTATGCAAAAAATTGCAAATGCTATAACTGCTAATAGTCCAGACGCTAAACTGATTGTTCTGTTAATTGATGAAAGACCAGAAGAAGTAACTGATATGCAAAGATCGGTTAAAGGTGAGGTAATTAGTTCAACTTTTGACGAACCAGCTTCACGCCACGTTCAGGTTGCTGAAATGGTAATTGAAAAAGCTAAAAGATTGGTTGAATATAAACATGATGTTGTAATCCTTCTTGATTCAATCACCAGACTTGGAAGAGCTTATAATACCGTTGTTCCATCTAGTGGAAAGGTCCTAACAGGTGGTGTTGATGCTAATGCCTTACAAAGACCAAAAAGATTTTTTGGTGCGGCAAGGAACGTAGAAAAGGGCGGATCACTTACAATTATTGCTACTGCTTTAATTGATACAGGGAGCAGAATGGATGAAGTTATTTTTGAAGAATTTAAAGGTACTGGTAATAGTGAAATGGTTCTAGATAGAAAACTTAGTCAAAAAAGAACCTATCCAGCTTTTGATATTGGTAAGTCAGGAACACGAAAAGAAGAATTATTGCTTGATAAAGACGAGCTTGGAAAAATCTTTATTTTGAGAAAAATACTAGCCCCAATGGGAAGCACAGAAGCTATGGAGTTCTTATTAGATAAAATGAAAAATACAAAAACTAACAACGAATTCTTCCAAAGCATGGGAACTAAATAAATATAAATTTTTTTATAATCTTTCTTATTTACTTAATATCATCTTGGGTTTAATTCCCAAAAAATGAAAGCTTCCAAAGAGACAATTTTCGCTCTTGCTACGCAAAGAGGTAAATCAGGTATAGCTGTTTTTAGGGTTTCGGGAAAAGGCTCTCATACAATTATTAAATCAATATCTTCTAAAAAAAAATTTAAAACAAACTTTGCTACATTAAACAATTTATTGGACGGAAAGAGCGTTATAGACCAGACGCTAACAACTTTTTTTAAATCACCAAAAAGCTATACGGGGGAGGATATGGTGGAAATATCATGTCATGGAAGTATTTCTGTAATTAACAAAATAACTAAAATTCTATTAAAAAAACAGATCAGACTTGCTGAGGCTGGAGAGTTTACCAAAAGAGCTCTAATCAATGATAAGCTTAGTGTCTTAGAAGCTGAAACAATTAATGATTTAGTTAATGCAGAAACTGAAAATCAAAGAAAGATAGCCATTGGTAATTTAAGTGGAAATTTAGATAAATTAGTTAATGAAATATCAAATAAACAAAAAAAACTTCTAGCAGATATAGAAGCCATAATTGATTTTGTTGACGAAGACCTTCCTAAAGAAATATATAAAAACATAATAGAACAAAATAAGAACATATATAAACAAATTGAAAATATTATTGAAAGATCAGCTTTATCTAGACAAATTCATGACGGTTTTAAAATAACTATTATAGGAAAACCAAATACGGGAAAATCTTCATTTATTAATTATATAAATAACAAGGAGGTTTCTATAGTTACCAATATACCAGGAACTACAACAGATTTAGTAAGCTCCACTTTAGATATACAAGGAGATAAATATACATTTATTGATACAGCTGGAATAAGAAAATATAAGAATTTAATTGAAAAAATAGGTATTGAAAGATCCTTAGAGAGTGCTGAAAAGTCTGATTTAAATATAGTTTTTCTTAAAAACAATGAAAAGAAAAACTACAGTAAAATCAAATCAAAAATATTTGTTAAATCAAAATTTGATACTAATAAAAAGAAAATTATTGGGGTACATAGTATTTCATCCGTATCTGGTTATGGAATTGAGCCTCTTATTAAAACCATATCTTCTAAATTAAAGAAAAAACCAATTTCTGGACCAGTTTTTTCACGTGAAAGACACATGGAAAGCCTAAAGAAATCCCTTGTGCTACTTAAAAGTTTAGATTTAAAAGAAATAGATATTGCTGCTGAAAATGTTAGAAGATCAATTATGTATATTGATGGAATTAATCAAAAATTTGATATTGAGAAAATTTTAGATATAATATTTAGTGATTTTTGTATAGGTAAGTAATTTCACGTGAAAAGAGACATGGACAATAAATTTGATGTAATTATAATTGGTGGGGGACATGCAGGCGTAGAAGCAGCATGCGCATCTGCAAGAACTGGATCAAAAACAGCCTTAATTACACATAAAATTAAAAAAATTGGAGAAATGTCTTGTAATCCTGCAATTGGAGGTCTTGGAAAAGGGCATCTTGTAAAAGAAATAGATGCTTTAGACGGAATAATGGCTAAAGCTACAGATAGATCTTGTATACAATTTAGAATGTTAAACTCAAGTAGAGGTGCTGCTGTAAGGGGTCCAAGAGCTCAAACAGACCGAATTTTATATAAAAATGCTATAAATGAGCTCGTATCTGACCAAAAAAACCTTCAAATTATTGAAGGATCAGTTGACGACTTAATTATTTTAAATAATAAGGTGGTGGGTGTTGATTTAGGTGATAACAAAAAGATATCCTCCAAATCTGTAGTTTTAACAACAGGCACCTTCTTACAAGGGCTCATAAGAATTGGTTCGGAAAAACAAGAAGCCGGAAGAGTTGGCGATAAACCCTCAATAAAGCTTGCAAAAAGGCTCAAAGAATTAAAGTTTTCAATAGGCAGATTAAAGACAGGAACGCCCCCAAGATTACTTAAAAAAACTATAAATTTCAATGACTTAAACGAACAACACCCAGATAAAAAGCCTATTCCATTTTCTTTTATCAACAGAGATATCCACATTCCTCAAATATCTTGTTTTATTACCCATACTAATAAAAACACTCACGAAATAATTGCGCAGAATCTTAGTCTATCACCTATGTACTCAGGTGAGATACAATCAATGGGAGCTAGGTATTGCCCATCTATTGAAGATAAAATTCATAAATTCAAAAACAAATCATCACACCAGATATTTCTTGAGCCAGAAGGATTAGATAGTGATCTAATATATCCAAACGGAATATCCTCTTCGCTTCCAACTGAAATTCAAGAGCAGTTTGTCAAAACGATTAAAGGTTTAGAGAATGTTACAATTACACAACCTGCTTATGCCATTGAATATGATTTTGTTGACCCACAAGAACTAACACACACACTTGAAACAAAAAAAATTAAAAATTTATTTTTTGCAGGACAGATAAATGGAACAACTGGATATGAAGAGGCGGCTGCACAAGGTATAGTGGCTGGTATAAACGCATCACTTAAAATAACATCTAATAAAGAATTTATAATACCTAGGTCCTCTGGGTATATAGGTGTTTTGATAGACGATTTGGTTACAAAGGGAACTAAAGAGCCATATAGAATGTTCACTTCAAGGTCCGAGTATAGACTTTTACTTCGGGCTGATAATGCAGATTTAAGACTTACACCCCTTGGAATTGAAATAGGTTGTGTTGATATAGATAGGCAAAGAGAATTTGAAAAAAAATCCAGAAGGATAAAAGAGGGGTTTAAGTTTGTAAAAAATCACAAATTCTCACCAGACGCACTTTTGAAAAAGGGGATAAAAATAAACAAAGATGGAAAGAAAAGAAATATCATAGACCTTTTGTCGTTTTCTAATATTACAACCACCAAGCTCAAAAAAATAATTCCTGAATTAAGTGATTTAGAAGATGATGTAATAGAACAAATAGAAATTGAAGCTAAGTACTCAGGTTATCTTGATAGGCAAAGAATGGATATTCAAGATTTTGAAAAAGAAGAAAGTTTAACAATTCCAAAATCAACCAATTATAAACTAGTTGGCAGCTTATCTAATGAGATAGTAGAAAAATTATCGAAAATTAAACCACCAACTCTTGGAGCAGCCTCAAGAATATCGGGCGTAACACCAGCAGCTACCATAGCACTTCTTAGATATATTAAAAAAAATAAAAATAAAAAAGCAGCATAATTTGGATAAAAGCTCTGTAATAAAAAAATACAATCTTAACAGAAAGCAAATTGATTTAATCGATAACTACATACTAAAGTTAACAAAAAGCAACCAAATACACAATTTAGTAGGGCCCTCCACACTAGATGTTGCTTGGGATAGACATATTAATGATTCATTACAGCTGTCTGAATTTATTTTGAAAAAAAATGCATCAATAATAGACCTTGGTACCGGTGCCGGGTTACCAGGGGTGATCTTACATATTTTTGGGCATTCA
>CACNPW010000033.1 GCA_902622475.1 uncultured Alphaproteobacteria bacterium
GTTTACCAATCTTTATTATCTTTTCAAAAATTGGTTTAATCGATACGCATATTGGTATTATATTAGTTTTTGTTGCTTTAAATATTCCATTTACAGTTTGGCTAACTGATGGTTTTTTTAGACAAATTCCAAGAGCCATGTCAGAAGTAGCAATGACAGATGGTTGTACTAAACTTCAAGCTTTTTGGCATATAGAGTTACCACTATCTCGATCAGGAATAGCATCTGCTGGAATATTTGCATTTTTAATTTCATGGAATGAATATGCATTAGTTTCAAATCTAGCAAGAAGTACAGATTCTAAAACATTAACTGTTGGACTTATGGATTTCACTGCGCAATTTACAATAAATTGGCCTGGTATGTGCGCTCTTGCAGTTTTTATAATTATTCCAGCTCTAATCTTAACCTTCATGGTTCAAAAGCATTTAGTAACAGGATTAACATTTGGAGGAGTAAAAGGATAATGGCAAAAGTAAGCTTACAAGGTGTCTCAAAATTTTACGGAAAAGTTCAAGCAGTAAAAAAAATTGATCTTGAAATTATTGATAAAGAATTTTTAGTTCTAGTTGGACCGTCAGGTTGTGGAAAATCATCTTCTCTAAGAATGATTGCAGGATTAGAGGAAATAGATGAGGGTGTTATCAAAATTGGTGACAAAGAAATGAATAATCTAGAACCAAGAGAAAGAAATGTTTCGATGGTATTTCAAAACTATGCTCTTTATCCTCATATGACAGTTGAAGAAAATTTAGGATTTTCATTAAAGATCGCAGGACTTGCTAAAAAAGAAATTGAAGAAAGAGTAAATGAGGCTGCAGGAATTTTAGATATATCTGAATTTTTACAAAGAAAACCATCACAATTATCAGGTGGTCAAAGACAAAGAGTTGCAATGGGAAGAGCAATAGTAAGAAGACCAGATGTTTTTTTATTTGATGAACCTTTATCTAATTTAGATGCAAAATTAAGAAATCAGATGAGGACAGAAATTAAAAGATTACATCAAAAAGTATCAACGACAATTGTCTACGTTACGCACGATCAAGTTGAAGCAATGACTTTAGCTGATCGAATTGTAATTATGAAAGATGGTATTATAGAACAAATTGGAACACCATTAGACCTATTTGAAAGACCAGCTACAAAATTTGTAGCCACTTTTATTGGATCTCCTTCCATGAATATGATTAAGGCTTCAATAGTGAAACAGAATAATGAATTATCTATGAAGACAAACGATGGAATTATAGTACCAGTACCCAAAGATAAACAAAAATCTGTAAGTGAAGGTCAAAATATTTCTTTTGGATTTAGAGCTGAAGATATAGTGCCACTAAAATTTGGACAAAAACCATCTAGTGCTTGGGAAATGCAATCATCAGTTAATTTAGCTGAACCACTTGGAACAGAAACTTTGATTTTTACAAACTTTGGTGAAATAGAAATAGTTAGTAGAATGTTTACACCTGAACAAGTTAAATCAAATGATAATTTAAATTTTGCTTTAAATTTAGATAGAACATATTTATTTGATGAGAATAGTGGCTTAGCTATATGACAAGCTCTACTGAAATATCTGATAGATTATCAAAATGTTTTAGTAGTGTTATTCACGATGTCATGAGAGATGATGGATTTAAAAATTTTGTTTTGAATCCAAATATTAAACCTAATAAGGAAAAACACAAAATCGCAGGGCAAATTTTTACTATTGAAGGAGAATCAAATACTAGTTTTTCTCATCATGAAACACTCCTTGCTTGGACTGGTCTTTTATCTAAGGCTCCATCAGATAAAGTTCTTATCTGTCAACCAAATGATAATAATATTGCTTTGATGGGTGAACTGAGTGCTGAAACTTTACAAAAGAAAAATATTAGAGGCTACATTGCTGATGGCGGTTGTAGAGATTTAGAATTTATAAACAAAATCGATTTTCCTGTTTGGTCAAAATTTTACACACCTAAAGATGTCGTTGCTTATTGGAAGCCTACTAAATTTGAAGAAACTATTAAAATTGGAGATGTAGAAATACGAAATGGTGATTATGTAATGGCAGATATTGATGGTGTTGTAATTATTCCTCAAGAAAAAGTAATAGATATTTTGGAAAAATCAGAAAAATTAATTAATACTGAAAGCCAAGTTAGAAAAGCTATAAGAGAAGGAATGGATCCACAAGAAGCATATATTAAGTATAGTGTTTTTTAAATGTTTTTTCTTTCAACCAAAAGTATATGTTCAGAATAACAAACACATTTGTCATTTTGATTTAAAATTTCACACGCTTCATTGACTTGTCCGTATTGAGGTCTTTTCGGATCATCTTTTTTTTCTTTTATAGTAACCTTAGTATGAATTGTATCACCAATAAAAACAGGATTAGGAAAACGTAATCTTTCAAATCCATAGGTGAATGCTCGCTTGTTAACTATAGAAGCTGTAAGTGCGATACCTATTGAAAAAGTGCAACTAAATTGTGCTATTCGTTGACCAAATGGACCCTTCTTAGCAAACTCCGCATCGGTGTGATGAGGATAAAAGTCTCCAGAATGCATTGCGTGCATTACAATGTCAGTTTCAGTAATGGTTCTACCAACGGTGACTCTTTCTGCACCAAGTTCATAGTCTTCGAAGAATTGTTCTATTTCTACCATTTCTATTGAATAAATATTTCTCTATAATAAGGTACCATAATTGTAAAAATGAATAAAGATAATAAATTTGAAAACACAGTTGGGATTGAATCAACTTTTCCAAAAGATATGCCTAACGATCATGGAGAAATTCCGGTTTGGAATTCTGAAAACTGGTTTTATGAAGATGTAATTGTTGGTCATAAAATTAGATCTCTTCGTCGAACAATATCAGAAGGAGAGGCGATGCAATTTAATTGTATGGTTTTGGATATGCATCCATATGTAGGTGATGAACATTTTGCCAAAAATGAAGGGATGTTTCAAAAAAGATTAGTAGCAGGGGCTATGGTTTTTTCTTATGGGTTAGGTTTAGTTGCAACTAACTGTGTAAATTCTTTTAGTTATGGATATGACCGTTTAAGATTCATTAAACCAGTTTTTATTGGAGATACAATTTATACAATTAGAACTAATATGGAAAAAAAACCAAAATATGAAAAAATGGGTTTAGTAAGAACCAGTTACGAAGTTTTTAAAGGTGAAGGCGAAATCGTTCTATATTGTGAGCACCTACATTCAGTTTTATATAAACAACCAGAAGACTTTAAAGATAAATACGAAAAAAAATGATTAACTTAAAGGGGATGACCTGGGATCATTCTAGAGGTTTTGATCCAATGGTTGCTACATCTAAAAAATTTCAGGAAATTCATAATAATAAAGTTTCAATTGAATGGGATAAAAGACCATTACAAGCTTTTGCAGATAGACCTATAGAAGACATGACTGATGATTATGATTTGATAGTAATAGACTATCCTCATGTTGGTGAAGTAGCTCACAAAAGACTTTTACAAAACTTAAATCTCAATGAATATCAGTCTCAATTAAACGATTTAAAAAAGCAATCAGTTGGAAAATCTCATGAGAGTTATTTTATAGATAATAAACAATGGGCTCTTGCCATAGATGCTGCTTCACAGACTGCCTGTTACAGAGAAGATTTAGTTAGAGCACTTCCATATAAATGGGATGATCTTCTTTCTTTAGCAAAAGAGAATAAAATTCTTTGGCCTTTAAAACCAATTCATGCAATTAGTAGTTTTTATAGTATTTATAACAACATTACTGAAGAATTAATTCCTGAACAAAATAATTTTATCAGAAAAGATTTTGCTGCTAAAACCCTTACAATGATGAAAGCTATCTCTAGCGAAATAATTAGTGATTGTTTAAATATGGATCCAATTCAAGCTGCTGAACTAATGACAGAAACAAATGATTTCTATTACTGTCCATATATTTATGGTTTTTCAAATTACTCAAGAAAAAATTATAGACAAAATATTTTGAAATACACTGACGTTTTAGATTTATCTGGAAAAGGTCCAGCAGGAACACACTTAGGTGGCACAGGTATTGCAGTTTCAAATGTAAGCAAGAACAAGGATTTAGCAATTGAATATGCATTTTGGATAGCAGGTGCTGCATGTCAAAAGTCACTTTTTTACCAAAGTGGTGGACAGCCAGGAAATTCTGAAGCTTGGGAAGATAAACAAATAAATTTAGAAACAAATGATTTTTTTAAAGGAACTCGTAAAACGCTTGATTTAGCATGGGTAAGGCCAAGACATAATGGCTATATGGAATTTCAGGACAAAAGTGGTGATCTAATTAATGAATATTTACAAACAGAAATTTCAGCTGAAAGTGTTTGTGAAAAATTATCTGATATGTACAATAAGAGTTTCAAAGAATAAACTATTGTATGACTAAACCATTAGAAGGATTAACTGTATTAGAATTTAGCCAGTTTTTATCAGGGCCATATGCAGGCTTAAGACTTGCTGATTTAGGAGCAAGAGTAATTAAAATTGAAAGACCAGAAGTTGGTGATCTTTGTAGAAATTTATATATCAGCGATACTGATCTCGAAGGTGATAGCACTTTATTTCATGCAATTAATAGAAATAAGGAGAGCTTTTCAGCAAATTTAAAAGATGCCAAAGACATAGAGTTAGTAAAAAAATTAATTGAGAAGGCAGATATAATTACACAAAATTTTAGACCAGGAGTAATAGAACGTATTGGTTTAGATTATAAAAATGTAAAAAAAATAAATCCAAAAATAGTTTATGGAACTATTTCTGGTTACGGATCTGATGGACCTTGGAGTTCATTGCCTGGACAAGATTTATTAGCGCAATCTAGAACAGGTTTAGTTTGGTTAAATGGTAATGGAGGTGAAGCACCAACCCCAATGGGTTTGGCAGTTGCTGACATGTTGGCAGGACATTCACTTGTTGAAGGTATACTAGCAGCGGTTATCAAAAGATTTCGAACGGATAATGGATCTCATGTAGAAACAAGTTTAGTTGAGGCCTTATTAGATTTTCAATTTGAAGTTCTTACGACATATTTTAACGATGGAAACAGAAAGCCGCAAAGAAGTTCATATAATAATGCCCATGCTTATCTGTCAGCTCCTTATGGAATTTATAAAACATCCAATGGATACATAGCAATTGCAATGACACCACTGCCTCAACTTGGTGAATTACTTGATTTAAATTCAATTAAAGATTTAC
>CACNPW010000034.1 GCA_902622475.1 uncultured Alphaproteobacteria bacterium
GAGAAAAGTGAATTTATTAATAAATATAAACACCAAAGACAAAATAAGTAGAAGTATACATTTTTAAAATATTGAAAATTTTTTTTTAAAACACAATAAAAAATAAAAGATATTGCGGATATGGAAACTATTAAGTCTGGTAAAAATGGGCCAGTTACGAGTGCAAATGGTAGAAAATAGATTAAAGTTGATTGATATTTGTTATAGGAAGTAAAAAACAAACTCATTTGAAATTATTTTACTTTTATATACACTGTATAAAATAAACTTATCAGGAAAGATAGAATTAAACCAAAAATAAAGCCCAAAAGAATTAGAGACCTATAAAATATAGAATATTGAGTATTAAATTGACTATAAGAATTTGAAGAGAATAAATTTTTGTTTTTTAAATTTTCTATAAAAGATAATTTAATTTTTTTTATAATATCATAAACCTGCATATTAATTACATTTCTGCTAATTATTTTTTCTTCTTTCTTTTTCATTAATTCATCAATAAATTCTTCTGGAATATTGTAGCTACTTGATAGAATTAAAAAATTCATTAAATCTAAACTTAACCTATTATTATCTTCTTTTTCTAAGGTAAGTTTAAATTCACTCAGGTTCTCAACGATTTCATCAATCAAAGATATGTAATGTTTTGAGTTTTCAATATAATATAAACTTATGTATTTATTTATTAATTTTAAAAAATATTCTCTAAATTTTTTTATATTTATATCTGATACATTATTGGTAAATAAAATAGACATCGTGAACTTTAAATCATTATTATTTTCGTTTTTATTAATAATATCTATGCCATTGTAATTGTTATATTCGCTTTTGATTTGCTCATGAAAACTTTTATTTTTATTTAGTCTTATTAATAAATTTTTTATGTTTTGATGATTTAGTAGAACTTCATTATTTATATACTGCAATTGATTTGCTCGACTTAAGCCAGACAAACCCATTAAAACATTACTAGTATCATAATGAGACTTACTCATAATTGAAAATATAGGTTCTGGTTCTATTTCTATATTGAAATAATAATAGTCTATATGCCTACTAATGGATATAAAATAAAATAAAGAAGTAGAAATTATTGTTGTTATTATAAAAATAAATTTATTTTTGTAAATATAAGTAAATCTTTGAACGTAAATTCTGAATACATTAAATATTTATTAAACCTTTTTATTTATTTTGTATACTTAGAAAAAAATATTTTAAAGCTATTATGTATATGATTAATTTGTTTTTTATTTAGACCATGATGCAATCCAACCATTAACCCAGTTTCCATAACCTCATCTGCAATAGGAAACTTATTATTTGTAATACCCTTTTTTAAATACGAAAATCCAGGCTGTTTTAAAATATTACCGGTAAAGATAACTCTGGTTTGAATATTTCTTAATTCTAAAAATTTCTGCAAGTCAGTTCTTGTGAAATATTTATTTTTTTTTATCAACATTGGAAATGCAAGCCATGCTGTTTTTGCATTTTTATTTTCAAT
Source organism: uncultured Alphaproteobacteria bacterium (assembly GCA_902622475.1). Taxonomy (GTDB): domain Bacteria; phylum Pseudomonadota; class Alphaproteobacteria; order HIMB59; genus CACPNW01. The sequence goes on from CACNPW010000034.1 coordinate 1,511, forward strand.
TGGAAGTTGAATAAATTTTTTATAATTATTTAAAAATTTTGTATGTTGCTTAAAAATTTTTTGTCTAATGTTTATAAATTTATTTAATTTTTTAAACTGTACTAGAGCAAATGCCGCACTTATCTCAGAGGGTTCTAGTTGATAACCTACTACTTCAAAAAGAAATTTTTTATCATAAGAATATTTATCAATTTTTGTATTAAATCTATCTTTAATGTTTTCACTATTGCTTAAAAGAGATGAACTTCGCCCCCAAGATCTTAAAAGCTTTGCTTTCATGTACATCTGCCTATCATTTAAACACAACATTCCACCATTACCTGCTCCATTTATTACGTGAGAACCATAAAAACTGGTTATAGAAATATCTGAGTAATAACCTACATTTTTATTTTTTAGTTTAGCCCCAAGAGTATCTGCGGAATCATGTAGTACTTTAAGACTATATCTATTTGCAATTTTTCTTATTTTTTCCCAATCACATATATTACCCAATAAGTCAGGAGCTAAAATAGCAACAGTCCTTCTTGTAATTTTTTTTTCAATTTCATTTACATCAATACAATAAGTATTTCTTTTAATATCGACAAAAACTGGTTTGTAATCTTTTTGTATAAGAGAAGAAACAGTTGTTGAAAATGTTAAAACGGGAGTAATTATTTCACTTCCTTTTTTAAAATTCATTACTTCCATTGCTAATAAAATTGCTGATGAACCGGAATTAGTCATTAATCCATATTTTTTATCAAAAGTTTTACATATTTTATTTTCAAGTTTCTCAACATTCTTACCCATTTGAGTTGAAGTTTTTAAAACATTTACAACAGCATTTATTTCTTCATTTCCATGAACACTAGCTCCATAGCTGACTCTAGGGTATTTCTTATAATTATTTAACATTAAAAAAAAATTTTATTTGTATTGTTTAAACCAACCTATGAAATTATTTATACCATCTTTCAATTTAATTCTAGGATAAAAGTTTATAAATTTTGCTAGCTTTGTGATGTCAGCATGTGTTGCATGAACATCTCCTTTTTGAAATGGCATTCTAATTTTTTTACTTTTTAATCCCAAAGACTGCTCTATGGTTTTTACAAAAAAATATAATTTTTTTGGTTGGTTGCTACCAATATTAAATATTTCATGTGGAACTTTTTTCTTTGATGGTTTTTTCAAAATTTTTAAAATACTAGATGTAATGTCATCAATATATGTGAAATCTCTAATATGATTTCCTTTATTAAATAATTCTATTGGCTTGTTATTCAATATTTTTTCAACAAATTTATATAAAGCCATATCAGGTCTTCCAAAAGGGCCATAAACAGTGAAAAATCTTAAGGCAGTCAGAGGTATATTGTAATTTTTGCTATATGTGTAAGCCATAATTTCATTTATTTTTTTTGAAGCAGCATAAAATGACGCAGGCTTATCTGTGTTATGATTCTCTTTAAATGGAAAATCTTTAGAATCTCCATATACAGAACTAGTTGAAGCATAAATAAAGTGTTTAATTTTTGTTTTTTTAATAGTCTCCAAAAGATTATAAAATCCTAATATATTTGAATTAAAATATGTGTCAGGATTAATAAAAGAATATCTAACACCAGCTTGTGCTGCTAAATGAACAATAATTTCATATTTATTTTTTAAAATATTATTTTTAATTTTTTTCTTATCTACTAAGTCGATTTTATGAAAAAAAAATTTTTTATTTTTTAATAGATTATTAAGTCTTTTTTTCTTTAATCTTATGTCGTAATAACTATTTAAATTATCAATACCGTAAACATTATATTTTTTTGTTTGAAGTAAACTGATACACAAATGATAACCTATAAAACCAGCACAACCAGTAACTAATATTTTACTCACTATTTGTTAAAAATTTTAATTTGTTTTTCCAAGTTATCTTGAAAAACTTTACATTTTTTTTGTTGGTCATCTGGGGGACACCATGGAGCCCATATAGTATCATCTCTATCAAATGGTCCCGGCGTAGTTTCATGAATAACTATTTCTGCAGATCTCATAATTATAGTATGATATACGTTTCTTGGAACTCTTATAAAAAAATTTTTATCAGAATTATATGATGAAAGTTCAACAACATTAATTATTTTACCATTATCATCAAAAAAAACAAAAGTTGCTTCTCCCTCAATAATATTCAAAGATTCATCTTTTCCTAAGTGTTTATTTACTCTAACAAAAGTATTTTTTGAATATACAACAAACATTTCATGCATTTGATGATTTATGTTTGGATGAACCAATATTCTTAATCTTTTTCTCTTTGTTTTAGGCATTTCTTTTTTTATAAAATCAATGTCAGATTTGCGAAGGTAAACATTTTGATTAACGCATTGAAGTGCTTCTTCTGAAATTCTTTTAAATTCAGTTTTTTCCAACTTTGTCACTGGTGCATATGTAACTTTATCTAAAAAATCTGAAATATTTATCTCGTTCTCTTTTTTTGACCAAGATGGAAAAATAGTATTAGATTTACTGAAACTTCCTCCAACTACTTCGTGTGCACTGATATTCGAAGACAATGGGATAAAAGAATGTATGTAATTTTTTGGTATTCTTACATAAAATGGAAGATCAGAGTTGTAATCACCCAGCCTTATATCATGTGTTATTTTACCTTTTTTGTCAAAAAAAATATATTTTCCTCTTCCTTCTAAAAGATGAAAGGATTCATCTATTAAATGAAAACTAGGCTGAATATAACTATTACCATCAAACGATATAAACATTTCCTGTTGTAAATCTGTTTCCGAGGGATGAACGCATATTCTACTTCTTTTTTTTGGACTATTATCAATATTTGAAATCAATGATTTTATGTCCTTAGAATTGATTGAAGGAAATTTAGATTTTGGCTTCCAAATACCAGGATTAATTAAATCAAATTTTTTATTCATTTTTTCACTCCTACACACAAACAAAAGATATAATTTGACATTGGAAAAAAACCAGTATGAAGTACTTCATCATTCATAGAAAATATAAAAGCATTCTTAAAATGTTTTAAACAATGCTTTAAAAGATCTTGAGCTTTCATACAATTCACATGTCCTTCTAAACTCTCTTTACTTGCAAATTTTTGAGATTCAAGTGACGGCATTCCAACAATAAATATTCCATCGTCTAATAAGGACTTCTTTATATTAGAAAAATATTTGGAAGTATATTTTGGATTAATATGCTCCAAAACATCTAATGAATAGCCGGAGCTAAATTTTTTTGGTAACGGTTTTTTAAGAATATCATGATTTATGAATGAAATATTAAAATTAGGATTATTTAAATTTTCCTTCTTATTTAATTTTATAAAAATATTATCTATGTCGTAAGCGCAAACATTTTTAATAACCTGCCTTACAATCCTTGTACCAAAAGCATCTCCACAACCCATTTCAAAACAATTTTTTTGACCATTTAACATTTTAGCTACGAACTTATATCTGCTTAACATAAACAAGAGTCTTTTAGGATCATTGTGCCATGTGAAATTACTCATCAACCCTAATTCATATAATCCATATTTTTTTTTGAAATCAAAAAGAATTTGATACTGAGACTCAAAGAATTTATTATCTTTATTACTAATTTTCTTTGTATTTTTTTTACTTTTTAATTTCTTTTTCATAATTTTGTTTATTAATTAATTTTAT
>CACNPW010000035.1 GCA_902622475.1 uncultured Alphaproteobacteria bacterium
TCAAATTCTATTTTTGCTAATGAAATCAAAAATAATGAAGTTGAAGTAATAAATCTATATGAAAGTAAGAGTCTTGACCAAATGGTTTTAGACAATCTTAATCAAGAAGAAGAAATTTTGGATGAAAGTCAAGATTCGAATGAAACCAATAAAATTGAATCCGAAGCAATTGAAGTAAAGCAAGTCGATATAATTAATGATAATTTTATTCGTTTAAGTGAAATTAATGAACTAAATAAATATTTTAAAAACATTCAAAATATCAATTCAAAAACTTTACAAAAAGAAATAATTGAAGTTTTAGAAAATAATCAATTAAATTTTAAAATTGATAAAGACAAAGAAATATTTTTCTTAATTGTAAATTACTTAAAATCTATTGGTCAAATTAATAAATCATATGATTTAATTGAAAAATATGAAATAAATGATGATAAATATTTCAATTTTTATACTGAAGTTAAATTAAATTATCTTTTGTCAACTCTTCAATTAAATGAAGCTTGTAATTTTAAAGATGAACTAGATTTAAATATTAAATTAGATTCTTTCTTTCTTGAGAAACTTGACATATTTTGCTTACTTTTAAATGAAAAATTTTCTGAAGCTAACTTACTAAATTCCATATTGTTAGAATCAGAAAAAAATTCAGATAGTTATTATCAAACCTTATTCTTATTTATATCTAATTTATTAAATAAAACAAATTTTGATGAGGAAATTGTAAATTCTAAAATCAATAAAGAATTATTATTTTTATATAGTGCCATGACCAGAATTGCAGAACTTCCTTTTTCTCGCGAATTTTATGAACTTGATAAAAAGAATCTATCTATTCCAATAATATTAAATCAAGCTTCACCTATTGATTTGAGAATTAAAGCTGCAAATGAAAGTTTTTTAGAAAACTTGATTACTGTAGATAGTTTAGCAGCTTTATATATGTCAGCTGATTTTAATTCAGATCAATTAAATAATCCAAAAGAAACATTAGAATCATTTTCGGAAAATAATGAATTGAGCATGGCTTTTCTTTTTCAGTTAGTAAATATTCAAATATTTCCTAACGATAGGTTGAATACTTTAATTCAATTCTGGGATTTTGCAAAAAAAAATAATTTAGAGGAAATTGCTTATAAATTATCAAATAATATGTTGAGTTCTATTGAGGCTAGCTCAGATAATATTATTTATGGACCATTAATAGCTTCAGCCTATATTTTTAACAATAATTATGAATTAGCAGTTGATTGGATTGAATTATATGAAAATGCAAAGGGAATTGATACAAATAGTATTTATATTAGGATATTGTTAGACTTGTATTCTTCTAATGACCTAAATTCATTTATAAATTCAATTAATTTAACTTTAAATACATACACTTATGACAAAGATAATCGAAATGATGAATTATTATATGTTTTAAAATCTGTTATGGATTTAGACATAAATTCTAATACAAATATAAATTTAGATAAAATTTTTGATGATAGATTAATGCCATCTATTTTTCTACTTAATGCGATAAATGAAAGTATAATAAATAATGAATATGAAAAATTTCTTTTTTATTCTTTAATTTCTTTAAATGATAAAAAATGGGACAAAATACATCCAGAGCATCTCAAGCTTATTTTAAAAGGATATCTTCAATACAAAGAAGGTTTATTATTTAGAAGTATAATTTTAGAAGTATTTAAAAATTATCAGTTCATAATATGATAAAATACTTTGAATTTGAGAGTGAATTAGAGAATATAGAAAAAATTTTGAAACAATTAAGTAATAATCAAGAACTAAATTTTGATAAAATTAAAAAATTAGGAGACGAAAGAGATAAATTATATAAAAAAATTTACTCAAACTTAGATGCGTGGCAAAAAGTCCAAGTTTCTCGACATAGCGAAAGACCTCATACTATAGATTATATTAATAACATATTTAGTGATATTATTTTTTTGCATGGAGATAAAAAATATGCCGATGATAGTGCTATAATAGGAGGCTTAGCAAAAATTGATGGTAATTCGATTTTTTTTGTTGGAACTGAAAAAGGTAATACAATGGAAAAAAGAATTAAGCATAACTTTGGAATGGCTAAACCAGAAGGATATAGAAAAGTACAAAGATTATTAAAATTAGCAGAAAAATTTAAATTACCGTTAATATCATTTGTTGATACTGCTGGAGCTTTTCCTGGAAAAGATGCTGAGGAAAGAGGGCAATCAGAATCTATAGCGTCATCAATACTCCATTTTTTAAAAACTAAAATTCCAACAATTTCAATAATAATTGGAGAAGGGGGATCGGGCGGAGCAATAGGAATAGCAACATCAGATAGAGTTTTGATGTTAGAACATTCTATATATTCAGTTATTTCTCCTGAAGGTTGTGCTTCTATTTTATGGAGAAATACTGGATTTTCTCAAGAAGCAGCAAAAACTTTAAAATTAACATCGGATGATTGTAAAAATTTTAAAATTATAGATCACATTGTGCCAGAACCATATGGAGGCGCTCATAGGCATCCAATTAAACAAGCAGAAATATTAAAAGAAAAGATTATAAAACTTATTAAGGAGCTAAATCAAATTTCAATAAAGAACTTAGTTCAAATTAGAAAAGACAAATATTTAAATATAACTTCAGATATTTAACTGCCGTGGCAATATTTATATTTTTTACCTGAACCACATGGACAAGGTTCATTCCTACCAATTTTTTTAGTTATAATTCTTCTCGGTTCTGTTTTTTGTTTATTTTCAATACCACTATTATTGTTATTGTCGTTTTCACTTACTAGTTTAATATTAAATAAGGTTTTCAATACCTTTTCATTTTGATTTGAAAGCATCTCATCAAAATAATCAAAAGACTCTTTTTTATATTCATAAAATGGATCTTTACCACCCATGGCTCTTAAATTAACACTCCCTCGCAAAGAGTCCATTGCCGCTAAATGATCTCTCCAATCTTTATCTATTTGAAACAACATCACTCTTTTTTCTGCAAATTTAAATAACTCTGATGAATACTGATGTTGTTTTTCTTTATATTTCTGATTTATTTCATCTAGTAAGCGTTTTTTGATTTCTTCATCATCAACACCTTCTTCATCAAACCACTTTGAAATGGGAATATCTATACTAAATACCTCTTTAGTTTTTTCTTTTAACAAATTTTCATCCCATTCATGTGAATATTTTTTTGGAGGAATTGTTACTTCGATTAAATAATCTACATAATCAGAAATCATATCTTCAATTATTTTCGATTGATCATTAGTATTGAGAATTTCTTTTCTATTTTGATAGATAATTTTTCTTTGATCATTCAATATATCATCAAATTTTAAAATTTGTTTTCTCATATCAAAATTATGACTTTCGACTTTTTGTTGAGCTCTTTCTAATGATTTAGTGATCATTGAGTGAGTTATTACTTCACCATCTTTAAGACCTAATTTTGATAATACATTTTCAAGAGTTTTTGATCCAAATATTCTCATTAGATCATCTTCCAATGATAAGAAAAAAATACTTTCCCCAATATCTCCCTGCCTACCTGATCGACCTCTTAATTGATTGTCTATCCTTCTGCTTTCGTGCCTTTCTGTACCAATTACTAATAATCCTCCAGACTCGATTGCTTCTTTTTTTTTATTATCATCTCCATTTCCTAATTTAATATCAGTTCCTCTTCCAGCCATGTTTGTTGATATGGTTATGTTCCCAGGCATTCCTGCCTCTTCGATTATTTTTGCTTCACTCATATGATTTTTGGCATTTAGAATATTGTGTTTTAAATTTTCTTTATTTAATAAATCTGAAATTTTTATTGAATTTTCAACAGATGTAGTTCCTATTAAAATTGGTTGATTGATACTATTACGTGACTTCACAAGAGCTAATACTGCATTATATTTTTCTCTTTTTGTCATGTAGATTTGATCATTTTTATCGGTACGATTTACTTTAATATTAGGAGGAATTTCAATAACATCTAAATTATATATACTTTCAAATTCTTTTGCTTCTGTTGTAGCTGTTCCTGTCATACCACTCAAACGATGATAGGTTCTAAAAAAATTTTGATATGTTACAGATGCGATAGTTTGATTCTCTTTTTGAATAACTAAGTTTTCTTTAGCTTCTATAGCTTGATGTAATCCATCTCCATATCTTCTTCCCTCCATAGCTCTACCAGTCAACTCATCAATAATGACTACATTTAAATCTTTGATTATATAATCTTTATCTTTAATAAATAGATGATGTGCTCTTAGAGCTTGTATAATATTATGGTTCAAGACCATATTATTTAAATCTTGTAGAGTTCCATCTTTAATTATACCATTTTCTTTCAATAGTTTTTCACAAAATTCCATCCCGTCTGTTGTAAGCAATATACTTTTACTCTCTTCATTGATTTCAAAATCGTTTTCTCTTAGAAGTTTTATAATTTTATCAATTTTAGGAAATAAATCAGTTTTGGAATCAGACTCTGCAGATATTACAAGAGGTGTCCTAGCTTCATCTATTAAAATACTATCTACTTCATCTACGATTGCGAAAGCATTTTTTTTAAAACATAAATTATTGTAATCGTTTTTAAGATTATCTCTTAGATAATCAAATCCTATCTCATTGTTAGTAGCATAAACAATATCAGCATCATATTGTATTGCCCTCTCTTCGTGAGGAGTTTCAGAAGTAACACATCCAACATTTAGACCAAGAAAATTAAATATATTTCCCATCCATTCAGCATCTCTTTTTGCTAAATAATCATTAACTGTAATAATATGTACTGATAAGTTTTCTATAACATTTGCGTAAGCGGCTAGAGTAGCAACTAAGGTTTTTCCTTCACCTGTTT
>CACNPW010000036.1 GCA_902622475.1 uncultured Alphaproteobacteria bacterium
TAAAATAACAGATGATGGTGATGGGTTTCCAAAAGACATAATAGATAAACTTGGTGAACCTTACGTTTCAAAAAATAATCTTGGTATGGGATTAGGCATATTTATATCCAAAAACTTAATAGAAAATATGGGGGGAAAACTAAACTTTTATAACTCAAAAGATGATCATGCTGTCGTTGAAATTATATTTGATAACTCTATCTTAAATATATGAATATGAAGCTTTTAATTGTAGATGATGATCTACCTTTTCGAGAAAGATTAACTAGATCTATGGAGAAAAAAGGTTTTGATGTTGTATCTTCTCCTGGTTTTAAAGATTCATTGACCAAGGTAGCAGAAATCAGCTTTGATTATGCAGTGGTTGATATGAGACTAGAAGATGGTTCTGGTTTGGAACTAGTAAAAGAACTTCAAAAAATTAGTCCTCAAACAAAGTCTCTATTGCTAACTGGGTACGGAAATATAGCTACTGCTGTAGCAGCTATTAAATCTGGAGCAATTGATTATTTGCCTAAGCCAGCAGAAATTGATCAAATTTATGATGCACTTACAAATTCAAAAGAGGTATTGCCACCACCCCCAGAAAATCCAATGACTGCTGATAGAATTAGATGGGAACATATACAAAGAGTGTTTATACAGTGTAATAGAAATGTATCTGAAACTGCACGGAGATTAAGAATGCATAGACGAACATTACAAAGAATACTGAATAAACATGCGCCAAGAGAATAGTAAAAATCTATCTATTGTAATTCCAGTTTTTAACGAAATAAACTATCTATATAAACTTTTTGAACAAATAAAAATTTATTTTAATAATGAAAAGACCGAAATAATTTTCGTCGATGATGGATCTAATGACGGATCCTATGATGTATTAAAAGAACTTAAAGCTAAAAAAAATTATAAATTTATTTTTAAACTTTTAAAAATTGATATTAATTCAGGAAAAGGTAAAGCAATTAAGACAGGTATTAAAAATTCAGAAGGAAAATATATATTATTACAAGATGCAGATTTAGAGCTTGATATTAGAGATGCTAAAGAAATGTTTGATATGATAACTGCAAACAAAGATATAATGTGTATCTTTGGTAGTAGATATCTATCTGGCAAATTAAAAAAAAATAATTATTTTTTTAATAATCTCATTGGTAAAATAAATTCTTTGATCTTTAATATTTTTTTTTCTCAATCTCTTAGTGATGTTCATTGTGGTTTAAAAATTTTACATAGAAGTGTTATTGAAAAGATAAAACTAAGTGTCAATGATTTTGGCATAGAAATCGATTTAGCATCTCAAATAGTAAGAAATGATTTTTTTATTTATGAATTTGGAGTTTCATATTTTTTCAGAACAAAAGGACAAGGAAAAAAAATTACTTGGTTTGATGGATTAAAGTCTTTTTATTATCTATTTAAGGTCAGGTTTATTGATAATGTGCCCTCTACAAATTTGTCTATATTATATTCTTCTATTTATATGGGTTTTATAGGGTCACACTTTGGAATGGGATTAGGTAATACTCTATTTATAATTATTTTTATTATTGTTGGAGCAACACTAGGAATAAATTTTAAAATTCTATCATCCAGTATAATTTTTTTATTAATATTTATAGGGTCGCTATTTGGAAAAGGTAATGGAACGACAATATCAGTAATCCTTTTTTTCTTTTTAGGTTTATATTTAGCTAGAAAATCCAAAAAATTTTTTTTAAATACTAATTTAAATGGCTATTTCTAAATTTACTAAGACTCATGCATAATCCTATTATAAAAAAAGTAATAACTCCGTACCAATTTTTAATTAAACTACCAGTCGACATTATTGGCCAAAACATGATTAGAATTATTACTAAAGAGATAATTTTATTCTCTCTACTACCATTGTTATTTAATATAAAATTTAATAGGTAAAATAAGTACAAAACAAAAAAAGTAAATACAATTAAACCTCCTTCCGTTATCCATTGAATATAAATATTGTGTGGATGTGAAGCGCAATTATAATTTAACATCATATTTTTATAGTTATCAAAATTATTACATACATAATTAAAGTTATTTATTCCAATTCCGGTAATTGGATTATTTAAAAACATTTTAAATGATAATAGATAAATCTCACCATATGCAGAAGTTTTAAAATTTTGAATTATTTTTAAAAAACTTGGCTGTACATTTATAATTTTTGAACATGTTTCTTCCACTTTATTATTACATGAATAAAATTTCTCTATTGTTTGACCTTGATGAAATTCAGTAGATTCTAAAATTTCGAAATCATTATAAAATGGATGTAGATAAATTGTTATAATAATAAATGATGCTCCAAAAATAATTGATAATGCAATAGACTTTCTATGTTTTTTTAAAAAAATTAATAAAATAAATAAAGCTAATGCAAAGACTGCAAAAGACATTCTTTCTCCAGAGATATAACAAACAAATAGTATTAATGATAAATAAATTGCTTGAATAAGAATATTATCCTTTATTTTTTTTAATGATATAAGGATTGCATACCCGAGTAATCCAAACTTTGAAATAAAAGATCCGGGAATCAGTTCATTTCTAAAAGGACCTGTTAATCTACCATACCAATTTGATTTAAAACCTAATAAATCCTCACCAAAACCAGTTTCAGATTTATAATTTAAAAATTGATAAAAAGTATCAATACATACTAATATAACTATAATTAAAATTATAAATAAAGATTTTTGAAAAATCTTCATATCTCTAAAAAATATAAAATAACAGGTTATAGGAATTAGTAAAAATCTTATAAAAATAAATGCATCTTGAAATGAATTATTCTTGTTATAAGAAAATAAACTAATAAAAATAAGACTCATCCAAAAAATTACAGTTATTTTAATTAAATTAATTTTTAAAATTGTTTTGTATTTATTTAGAAAAATTAAATAAAACAGACTAAATATTACCGCAATAGTAATTATAATATCGGGTAATGCTGGGCCCGTAATAAGAAACAAAGGAATAAATATAAATAGATAAGTAAATAAATTTTTAAATTGTAGTATCATTACTTTTAACTACTTTTTTAAATACATCTTCTAAGTCACCTTCATTAGTGTTAATTTCCTTAAACTCGATTTTATTTTTATTTAATTTATCAATAATATTTTTAATATTAGTTTTATTTTTATCGTATTTTAATTCTAATACATTGTTAGTAAGAACAGGGTCAAATTCTCTTAAATCATCTGGTATTTTTATAGCGTCAACTAAAACAAAAGCTACAGATTTAGTAGAAATAATTTTTAAAAGATCATTTTTAGACCCTTCTATTATTTTTTTTCCAAAATTAATTATAGAGATATTATCACAAAGGTTTTCCGCCTCTTCTAGATAATGAGTAGTTAAACAAATTGTTTTTCCTTCTTTACTTATTCTTTTAATATACCTCCATATTGAACTTCTAATTTCTATATCTACACCCGCTGTTGGCTCATCTAGTATTATAATTTCTGGATCATGAACCAATGCTTTACCAATAAGTAACCTTCTCCTCATTCCACCAGATAATGTTCTAGCATACGCATTCCTTTGATCAGTCAATTTTAGATTTTCAAGTATTTCTTCAGTCTTTCTTTTTTTCTTAGGAACACCATATAAGCCTGCTTGAAGTTCTAACAATTCAGCTGGTGAAAAAAAAGGATCAATATTTAATTCTTGTGGAACGATTCCAATTTTAAATTTACTTAATTTAATATTCTCATCTATATTTATTCCACAAATATTAACTTTACCTGAATTTTTTTTTACCAAACCACCAAGGATATTAATAAATGTAGATTTTCCTGCACCATTTGGACCTAATAATCCATGAATAGTTCCTTTTTTGATTTTAATACTAAAATTAATTAAAGCATCGACTGCTAAAGATTTTTTATAGAAAACTTTATTTACACTTTTAGCTTCTATTGAATATTTATAATCTGACATTTATTTAAAACTTATATATATTTAAATTCATAATGAATAAAAAGAGTAGATTGATATTAGTTGATGGTTCAGCTTATATTTTTAGAGCTTATTATGGCCTTCCACCAATGAATCGTGCAGATGGTACTCCTATTAATGCAGTATTTGGATTTACAAATATGCTCGTTAAATTGATAGAAGATTATAGCAACGATAAAATGATTGTTATATTTGATGCTGCAAGAGAAAATTTTCGAAATGAAATTTATCCAGAATATAAAGCTAATAGAGGCGAAGCACCTGATGATTTAATACCGCAATTTCCTTTAATTAGAGAGTGTGTACAGAGTTTTAATATACCTCAATTAGAAATCGAGGGATTTGAAGCTGATGACCTCATTGCTACTTATGTTAAGTTGGCTGAAAAAGATGAGATCGAAACTATCATAGTTTCTTCAGATAAAGATCTAATGCAACTTGTTAGTGATAATGTGACAATGCTTGATCCAATGAAAAATAAAAAAATTGAAACTAAAGATGTAGAAGAAAAATTTGGAGTGCACCCAGATAAAGTTATTTTTATTCAAGCTCTAACAGGAGACAAAGTAGATAACATTCCAGGTGCTCCTGGTATAGGTCCTAAAACAGCGTCTCAGTTAATAAATGAATTTAACGACATCGATGGTTTAATTAAAAATCTTGATAAAATTAAGCAAGAAAAAAGAAGAAACATTTTAAAAGAATCAGAAAATGATATCAGATTAAGTTTAGAACTTGTAACACTTAAAAATGATGTAAAAATACCTGAAGGTATTAACAAAATAAAAACTTATAATGAATTAAAAAAT
>CACNPW010000037.1 GCA_902622475.1 uncultured Alphaproteobacteria bacterium
GGACAGGTTTATCTACTGCAACATTTGATGCGAGAAGGGGAAAAACTTCCGTAAAAGAAAAAACATTAATTAATGTAGCCAAAAAAATTCATGAAATACCAGCAGATTTCAATGCTCATAGAAGAATAAAAAAAATTTATGGAGACAGATTAGCAAGTGTCATCAACGGAAAAGGTATTGATTGGGCAACCTCTGAAAGTTTAGCTTTAGCAACACTTTTAGATGAGGGATACGGTGTTCGAATATCTGGACAAGATGTTGGAAGAGGAACATTTAGTCATAGACATGGTGTACTATACGATCAAGAAAACGAAAATCGTTTTGTTCCGTTAAGACACTTTCAAAAAAATCAAGGTTACTTTGAAATTATAGATAGTTTTTTATCTGAGTTTGGTGTTCTTGGTTTTGAATATGGATATTCACAAGTTGATCCTAAGACACTTGTTATATGGGAAGCGCAGTTTGGTGATTTTGCAAATGGTGCACAAATTATGATTGATCAATTCATTAGTTCTGGAGAAAGAAAATGGTTGAGAATGTCTGGTTTAACGATGCTTCTTCCCCACGGACATGAGGGCCAAGGTCCAGAGCATACAAGTGGAAGATTAGAAAGATTTTTACAGATGTGTGCAGAAGATAATATGCAAATTGTTAATTGTACAAGCCCTGCTAATTATTTTCATGTTTTAAGAAGGCAACTACATAGAAACTTTAGGAAACCTCTAATTATATTTACACCAAAATCTACACTTAGACATAAATCTAATGTCTCTAATATTGAGGATTATATTAATGGATCAACTTTCCATAGAATTCTTACTGACAAATTATCTGTTAAAGAAAAAAGGAAAAATAAAAGATTAATAATTTGTTCTGGTAAAATATATTTTGAATTAGCAGATCACATAGTAAAAACTAAAATTAAAAATCTATCCATAATAAGATTGGAGCAGATTTATCCATTTCCTTATGAAAACTTTAGAGATGAATTAAAACATTATACGGATGCTGAAATTATCTGGGCACAAGAAGAGCCAAAAAATATGGGTGCCTGGGGTTTTGTGAAAGGTAGATTGGAAAGTGTTATGCATGAAGCCAAAGTTAAACAAGAAAAAATATTCTATGTTGGTAGAAGTCCAGCTGCGTCTCCTGCCGCTGGTTCTTTAGAAAGACACTTAAGTAACCAAGAAACTATTATAAAAATGGCAACTGAAGAATCGATTAGCAAAATTATCAAATCTTGGGCAGGTATTTCAACAAAATTAAAGACTAATCTGCCAATTGAATAAATTGACGTAAATGTTATTAAGCATTTAATTAATGAGTACTGAATTAATCGTCCCAACACTTGGTGAGTCAATTACGGAAGCAACTGTTTCAAAATGGCTTAAGAATATAGGTGATAATTTTGAAGCAGATGAACCTTTAGTTGAAATTGAAACAGACAAAATTACAGTTGAAGTACCAGCCCCTCATGCAGGATCTCTAAAAGAAATAAAAGTTTCTGAAGGAACAGATGTTGAAATTGGTGGTATTTTAGGAATCTTAGATGAATCAAAAAGTAAAAAACCAACTCCTAAAAAAACTGAAAATAAAGAAGAAAAATTAAAAGAAGAAGCAAAAGAAGTTAAGAGAAAAATTAAATCTTCACCTGCCAAATCCTCACCATCTGCAAGAAAAATTGCTAAAGAAAACAATATCAAATTAGAAGATGTCACATCATCACGTTCTGATAGAAGAATTAATAAAGAAGATGTAGTTTCTCATCTTTCTTCTTCAAATAAAATTAAAACTAACAAAGGTGAAAGAGAAGAAATAATTAAAATGTCTAAAATTAGACAGACAATATCTAAACGCTTAAAGGAGGCTCAAAATACAGCAGCCATACTTACAACTTTTAATGAAATTGATATGTCAAAAGTTATGGAAATTAGAAAATTAAAAAACCAAGAATTTCAAAGTCGGTATGAGGTCAAGTTAGGTTTCATGTCATTTTTTGTAAAAGCAGTAGTAAAAAGTTTGCAAGAATATCCGGCTGTAAATGCAGAAATTAAAGATGAAAATATAATTTATAAAAACCATTTTGATATAGGTATAGCTGTTGGAACTGAAAAAGGATTAGTCGTACCAATACTTAAAGACGCCGATCAATTGAGTTTTGGAGAAATAGAAACTACAATTATTGATCTTAGTACAAAAGCTAAAGATGGAACGCTGACCATGGACGATTTGACTGGTGGAACTTTTACAATTTCAAATGGAGGCGTTTACGGATCAATGCTTAGCACCCCAATAATCAATAGACCTCAATCTGGAATTTTAGGGATGCATAATATTCAAAAAAGAGCAGTAGTTGTAAATGATGAAATAGTAATTAGGCCAATGATGTATGTTGCATTAAGTTATGATCATAGAATTATTGATGGAAAAGAAAGTGTTGGATTTTTAGTGAAGGTGAAAGAACTTCTAGAAGATCCATCTGAATTAGTATTAGGAATATAGAATGGAAGATTTTGATTTAATAGTAATTGGTGCCGGACCTGGTGGATATGTAGCTGCAATCAGAGCAGCTCAACTTGGAATGAAGGTTGCTTGTATAGAAAAAGAGTCATCACTTGGCGGAACTTGTTTGAACATTGGATGCATACCTTCTAAAGCATTATTAAACTCGTCTGAAAAATTTGTTGAAATTTCAAATCATGCTGCAGAGCATGGCATAAAAACATCAAAGATAGATTTAGATTTAAATGTTTTAATGGATCGAAAAACAAAGATTGTAAAAAAACTCACAACAGGGATTGGTTTTTTATTTAAGAAAAATAAAATAACTCATATTCCTGGCATGGCTTCATTTGTAGATAAAAATACTATTTCTATTACGAATGGCAAAAATGAAATAACTGCTAGTGCAAAAAATTTTATTATTGCAACAGGATCATCTTCGATTGAGATACCAAATATTCCTGTCGACGAAAAACAAATAGTATCTTCTACGGGTGCTCTTTCTCTATCTAAAATACCAAAATCACTTTTAGTTATTGGTGGTGGATATATTGGATTAGAGATGGGGTCAGTATGGAGTAGATTAGGTTCAAAGGTAACAGTTGTTGAAGCTCTTGACAGAATTGTTCCAACTATGGACGGTGAAATTGCTAAAGAATTTATGAAGACGTTGTCTAAACAAGGATTAGAATTTAAATTATCTCATAAAGTGAGTTCTGCAAAATCTAGCAAGTCTGGTGTAGATGTTGAAATGGAAACATCAGATAAAAAGAAAATAAAAGAAAACTACGAAATAGTTTTAATGTCAGTAGGAAGAAAACCAAACACAGAGGGACTGGGTCTCGAAAAAATTGGTATTAAATTAACCGAAAAAAAATCCATTGAAATTAAAGATAACTTTCAAACTTCTGTTGAAGGAATCTACGCCATTGGTGATGTAGCACCGGGACCAATGCTAGCACACAAAGCTGAAGAAGAAGGAGTTGCTTGTGTTGAATTTATAAATGGTCAAAAACCTCATATAAACTATGATGCTATACCAGCGATTGTTTATACCAATCCAGAGATTGCATCTGTAGGTAAAACAGAAGAACAACTCAAGCAAGAAAAGAAAGACTTCAAGGTTGGAAAATTTCCTTTTATGGCAAATGGTCGTGCCCTAACCACTTCTGCATCAGAGGGATTTGTTAAAATTTTGGTTGATACAAAAACAGATGAAATTTTAGGTGCTCATATAATCGGTCATGATGCAGGACAACTGATTGCAGAAATTGTTACCACAATCGAATTTGGTGGCAGCGCCGAAGATATTGCAAGAGTTTGTCATGCTCACCCAACAACTAGTGAAGCTGTTAAGGAAGCAGCCTTAAGTGTGGAAGGAAGAGCAATTCATATTTAATTGATGTTTCGAATAATATCTATTTTAGTTTTTATTTTTTTTATTATTAATACATTTAATCAATCTTTTTCTAAAGAAACTAAATTTGAAAAAAGACTTCACAAGGATATAAATAAACTATCTAAAATAAGTGGTTTTGTAGATAATCAATCACAATTATATGATGAGGAGACAATTTTAGATAAAAAAAATACTATTATTATTATTTATAATCATGGCTCACATACTCCAGAAAAGAGAAGAGAAGAGTGTGTTAAAGGAGCTGGAAGAATTCCTGAAGTTATTTCTAGTTTACATAATAAAAAAATAAATAATATGACAATAAAAATATACCGTATGTGTTCAGGAGTTAGAGGGCTGGGCGACCATCACTTTGATAGAGTGCATAGACTTTTTGTTGAGGAAGGTAATCCTAATGGTTTTATTGATCTTATTGATTACGATG
>CACNPW010000038.1 GCA_902622475.1 uncultured Alphaproteobacteria bacterium
TAAATTGCTAAAAATAAATTCACCAGATCAGAAATTTACAAAAAGAAAACTTAATATTTACGAGGTTTTGTTTGAATAAATTTCTAGTTTTTTTTATTTTTTTTGTAGTTAATACATCTTATGCAAATAATTTTATTGCAGAATATAAAGTCAGCACAACAGGGATTAAAATTGGTAATTTTAGTTGGTCATTAAATATTAATGATAATATTTATCAAACAGAAATTAATTTAAAAAACTCTGGCATTTTTTCACCTTTATATAAATTTGAAGGAAGCTACCTTTCAACTGGGATTATTGAAAACAACATATTTAAGACCCAGAATTATAAACAGTTTTGGAAAACTAAGAAGAAAACAAAAATAGTTAAGATGTCTTTTGATGATTATTTAATTGAATTAAAGCAAGAACCAATAGAAGAAGAAATAGCTAGAGTAAACCTAGAAAACTTATATTTATATTTTGATCCAATTACCTCTTTTATAAATATTTTAAATGGGGAAGATGAGGCAAAAACTATTGATGGGAGAAGAATTTATAGACTTAAAAAAAATGAAGATAAAGACGGAAGTATAATTTTAAAAATTGAAGACTATGTAAATATTTGGGCTGATCATAAAAGGAATGATTTGAAAAAAATTGAATTTTTTATTGAAGATGATTTTCTTCCATATGAAATTTTAATTCATTTTAAAGAAAGAGTTTTTAGGTTAGAGAGAATCTAAAGCTTTTTTTTTCTTAAATAGACAAAAAGAGCTCCATCACCCCCATGTTCAAAACCTGCGTCTTGATATGTTAAGATATATTTCTTAAGATCGTCTTCTTTTATCCAGTTTATTATTGAGTTTTTAATCTTTCCATAAAAAAGTTTGGGGTTTGCGTCTTGTTCATTTTTAATTTTTTTATGAACACCCTTTCCAGTAATTATAAGCAGACATCTTTTATTCTTGTTATAATTTTTTTTCACCTCACTTGTAAATTTTTCATGTGCTTCGACTAAACCGTACCCATGAAGATCAATTCTTCTATCTATATTAATTTTTCCCCGCTTAAGCTCCTTATTAACCTCACCAAATGATAGTTTAAATTCTGAGTTACTAACTTTGTGTTCAGTTATTATTTTTTTGTTGGTATTTTTAGTATTAATTTTTTTATCTAATTTTACATTTTTTTTATTAGTTGTTTTCATTTTAACTATGGAGGTATCTTTTTTAAAAGGTTTTACACCCTTCATGTTTTTTAGAAAAAAATCTTCTTCCATTATTTTTTTGTATAGTTTTTAATTAAATTCTTTACTCTTTCAGGTGTTTGCAAATACCACAAACTATCTAACATCTCTAGTGATGCCATGAATTTTTGTTTTTTGTTTAGAAAATAAAGCATTTTCTTAAATTTAGAGACGCCCTTTACTCCAAGTTGAAAAATCATTTCTATTAATAATTCCTTCTCTGAAGTTGTATGATCTTTTTTAAAAAATATTTTTTTGTATTGTTCGTGTGTTTTTTTAAAGTCTATCTCAAACAATTCTTCAAAATGTTTTTTTTTAAATTTTTTAATGTAATATTTATCTTCTTTTTCTGTGATAAGGTGGCCATAGCCAATAGTATAAAATCCTAATTGATCTTGATAAGGCTTGTCAGAATAACCCTCGTTTTTTTTAATTCGGTCTTTGAGCTCTTTAAAAGACAACTATTAAGTTTGAGTTAATATCCAAATAGGACTAGAAGAGTTTACTGGTTTTTCAAAAGTCCAGGTGTCTTTATTTTTAACAATAGAACCCTCATCATTATTTAACATCTGCTCACTAATAAAATTGACCGATATTGATATTGTGTTATTTTCTACTTTTGCATCTGCAATGCCCTCTACAATAAGTGAATAAAATTGTGATTCTGGATTGTTTGTTTTTTCATCAATTGCTTTTTCAAAAGCAGAATACACATCCTTAGACACAAGATTTTTCAGTGTTTTTTTATCTCCATTGTTGAAGGATGAAATTATAATTTCAAAAGCTTTCTTGGCTCCATCAAGAAACTCTCTGTGATTAAAATTATTTACTTTTTTATATACAGCTTCAAGCTTTGTCTCATTATCCATTAGTGATGGTATTTTTTTAAAATCTTCTTGTTTTTTGGTTTCTTGAGGTTTTGGTTCTGAAATATTTTTTTGAAATCCTGTTCTTTTTCCTAAAACGCTCCTCAATCTATAAATTATAAATCCAGCAATAGCTGCAAAAATTAGAATATCAAAAAATTGAAGGTCCCCGTAAATCATTTGATTTTAATATAATAACTTTTTTAAATATTAATAGTTAAATTTTTTCCAGAGGGGGTTTTTTAGTTTTTTTAACATTTCTTTATGGGCAAGATAATCTTCTTTATTAACTTCTATTATTTTGGTTTTTGTTTCGTTTTTGTTGTTAATTTGTGTGTTTTTTTCCTCACTGTTTGAGCTTAACTCCATAGAAAACTGCTTGCCGCCTCTAAGCTCTAAATAAACTGCGGCTAAAAGTTGGGAGTCAAGTAAGGCTCCGTGAAATGATCTATCTGATAAATCAATGTTAAATCTTCTACACAAATAGTCTAGGTTAGCTATTCTTGTATTTAGAACTTCTCTTGCAAGAGAAACTGTATCAACTACAGGATTATCTAAATGAGGCAGTCCTAAGATTGACAACTCATTATTTATAAAACCTAAATCAAATGACGCATTGTGAATTATCAATGTGTCGTTTTTCAAAAAATTTAAGAGCTTCTCTTGGTTTTCTTCAAATGGTTTTTGTTGATTAAGAAAATCATCTGAAAGGCCCACAATGTTTTTTGCCCCTTCGCTTATACTTCTGTCTGGTTTGCAATAAAATTGGAGTGTGTTTCCTGTAGGAACATAATTTTTGAGTTCCACACAACCAACCTCTATTATTCTGTCACCAGTTTTATAATCAAGGCCTGTGGTTTCTGTATCAATTACTATTTCTCTCATTGTTTTAACTAAAGTTTACTTATTAGCTTATTAATCTTAATTTTATAATCCTTTAATGTCGAGTTGTTATAAATAATATAATCAGATTTCTTTTTTCTTACAACGTCTGATGTTTGAGATCGAGTTATATTGTTAAACTGGTTTTCAGTCATTTTTCTCGTTTTTTTTAATCTTTTTAATCTTACTCGTTTGGAGGCTATTATCGATATTGTTTTGTTGAACTGTTTCTCTAAATTGTTTTCAAACAATAATGGTATATCAATAAATATTAATCTTGTTTTTTTTTGTTTTTCTTGTTTTATAAAATCAGACCTCTTTTTTCTTACTATTTTAAATATGTATACCTCGAGCTTTTTTCTTATCTGTTTATTTTCAAAAATAATCTTTGATATAATTCTTTTATCTATGTTTTTTTTTGAAATTGACTTAGACAAACCTATGGTACGTAAATAAGTAACAAATTTTTTATCAGGGTTTTTATATATTTTGGCCACCTGCTCATCTGAACTGTGAATTTTAAAGCCTTTTTCTTTTAATTTACCACAAAAGGTAGATTTACCAGATCCTATACCGCCTGTTATTGCTATGGTTTTTGTCATTAAATTTTTTTATAAATAGAGTTAAGCATTTTTTTATCTACAGATGGGGTTTTACCAAACCACATTTTAAAACAAGGCTTGGCCTGTTCGATCAACATTGATATTCCATAAATCTTTTTATTCTTTGGAAACTGTTTAAGAAATGAAGTGTTTTTGGGACTGTAAACAATGTCGCTTACTATTGTGGATTTGGTAATAAGTTTTAGGTGTTTTTTCAATATGGGGTTTATTGGTGTGGTATTAATTATTAAAAAAACTCCTTCAAGGTGTGTTTCAAGATCGTTATATGTTTTTGTGTACTCAGTCTTGTTTGAGTACTTAATTTTTTTCTTAGATCTATTGAAAATTAAAATATCCTTAAACCCCCTCTTCTTTAAAACATAGTGAATAGCGTGTGAAGCACCTCCATAACCCAGAATAACAACTTTTTTGTTTTTGGTTTTTTTAATATTTGGCAGACTTTTGTAATATCCTGTCCAATCAGTATTGGTCCCACTTATAGTTTTTTTAGTTGTTACACAATTTACCGCACCAATTTTTTTTGCATGGGTGTCTATTTTACCAAGATGTTTGATAATTTTGCTTTTAAATGGAATGGTCACATTTAGGC
>CACNPW010000039.1 GCA_902622475.1 uncultured Alphaproteobacteria bacterium
CAAAAAAAAAACTAAAATATTTAAGTAAAAATAATCTTAATTATAAAAGAATAAATTTAATACAAAAAATTTTTCCAGAATCTATCTTTTTGATTCCAATTAGAGAACCCTTAAACCATGCTTATTCACTCCTGAATCAGCATTTAAGATTTTGCAAATTACAAAAAAATGATTCTTTTATAAAGAGGTATATGAATTATCTTGGCCACAATGAATTTGGTTTAAATCATAAAGCTTGGAATCAGTCAATCAACTTTGAGGATTTAGAACATATAGATTATTGGCTAGAACAGTGGTATTTATTTTATGAGAATATTTATAATAATTTCAAAATAAAAAAAAATTTTAATTTTGTTTATTATGAACAATTATGTAAACCAACATATGCAGAAAAACTTATTAAATTAATAAGTATAAAAAATACTTCGAAAATAAATTTAAATTATTTTAAAAATTCTAATAAAGAAATAATTGACACTAAATTTGATAGACTCAATCATGAAAAAGCGGTCAATCTATATAAGAAAATTAAGAATTTGAAAATTTATGAAAGTATTTAGTATAACTTTTATACTCTTATTGATAATTAATTTTGCAACCCCTTCTGATGCTAGAGATTTATATAAGAAAAATCTAAATATTAAAAAAAATGATTCTACTCTTCAAGGTTGGAAAACATGGAGGGTAACTGGAAAAAAACAATTAAAAAAATACGAAATAAAAAAGAAGATAAAACTTTTTTCTGTTGTCGATAATCCTACTCGTTTAGGAAATACAGCATTCTTTATTCAGGCGCCAGGAGATGAATGTTTCCAGAGAGAAGAAGACTGCAATCGTAATGAGGATTCTTATAAAAGAGTAGAAGCTAAGCAAGTAGATGATGGTGGAATATTAGGTGAGGTTTGGGTAACATATAGTTTTTATGCTCCTGAAGGGTCACAATGGCAAAAATATGATCCCCATATTTTGCAATTTCATAGTGGCGTTGATGAATTCCCCCCTTTGTTTCTTTTAGGAATTAGTTCTAAATATGGTTTAAAATTAAGAGTTGAGCCTTTAAAAGGACTAGTCAATTGTGATGGCACTATAGACGAAAGACAAGTTAATGAAGATGCTAATTATTGTGGTAGAGAAATAAATACTTACTCCCTCATACCAATTTCACAATTAAAGAATCATGAATGGTATGATTTATTATTTAATATTAAATTTGATAGCGATCCGAATATAGGTTTTTTCAAAGTTTGGTTAAATGGCAATTTACTTATAGATGAAAAAGGACAAACACTTTGGGAAGAAAAACCAATAGAAGAAATAGAGTTTAATCATGCAAATTTTAATTTTGGTATTTATGCTCAATTTATAAAAAATAATTCACAATCAATTTATGCTGATGAGATTCGGAAAGCTGGATCATGTGAAGAGCTAAAATTAAATGACCTGGGTTACAAATGTGATGATTTGATAAATCAAAATGGAGTTATGATTCCAAAAGAAATTGAAGATATAGTAACGGGAGAGTTTAAATTTAACTAAAAATTACAATTATTTATCTGTATTGGTTGCGCAAACCTAGGATATTTTAAAAAACTAGTTAAATCAAAAAAAAATAAAGATTATGTTGGGGAGTTCAGTTGCTCGGTGCGTGAACAAGCCCTCATTCGATTACGCGTCAGCGAACAGCCAAAAGTTTAAGCATTCTCAATGTTAATCGCTTATTCTTTCTTAAAAAGTATATATCACGCAATAGCAAATATTAATATTCTATTACGTGTATTTTATGCATAATAGAATTTTAAATTAAAATGAGGGATGTTGGTTGCGTAAATTAGAGCATCTTAATCAAATTTGTGTTAAAGTATTAAATATATGATTGTTGTAGATAATTATATTAAAGATAAAATACTTTTAGACGAATTAAAAAGTGAAAAATTTTGGTCTAGTGTTTCGAAATTAAATTGGTGGGATGGTTGGTGGAAAAATGGACCACGGAATGTTTGTGAAAACTTTATTAAAATTGTTTGGACACAATTTACTAATGTAGAGAATAAAATCGCTGGATTTGAGTATTGGAGTAATATGCATCAGACTGGTGGGGGATTAAATTGGCATGTTGATAAAGATGAAAAATTAATGAAAGAGAAAAAAGAGGTAGTGATGCCAAATATGGGCTTAGTCTATTATGCAATTTCTAAGAATTTAGATGGAGGATATCTTGAAATTGCAAACAGTCCTGATCGAGAAAAAGTTGAGCCCAGTAAAATTGAAAGATTGAAACCAATAGAAAATAGATTAATTATGTTTAATCCATCTTATCCTCATAGAGTGAGTCCTATAAATGAAGGAAAAAGGAGAGCTATAATTGTAAATGCTTGGCCAAAAAAACCTTATACCTTTCAAAATTCATAAAGTTACTCAAGTTATAATAAATAGATTAAATTTAGTAATTAACTTTTAACTCAACTAACGCTTGTATGACGCGTAGTCTTGGGACATTTTCAATAAAACCCATGGATTATCTTATACAAATGAAAAACGAATGGGGCGTTCTGTAGAACGACCAATAAATCATTATTAACAGAAAATAAGGACTTTTGGAAACTTCTTCGTAGAAACTTCGTAGTAAGTTTTCGTTATTTGTTGCATTTCTTGTTTTGGTTCTTCGTAGTCTTTTTTATTCTTTAATTAAGGATAATAATTTCTTTGCTAGTCTAGAAACTGCCTTTCTTCTATCTTTTGAAAGTTTTTTAATAATTTTTATATTTTCTTTTATTGTTTTATTATCAATTTTATTGAAAGTTATTAGAGCATTCATTGATTGACACAAAACAATCCAATCACTGGAATTATTAAGATAATCAGATACAATTTTTTTTGCTTTTTTTTGTTCTTTATTTTCTAATTGATTAACTAATTCTGAAAATAATTGAGCGCAGGTCCATTGTGTGGAAGATTGTTTTATTTTTGAAATTTTGTTTAAGAAAATATGTTTAAAATCTAAAAACCATTCTGGTTTTTGTCTAAATATTCTTTTAAAAGCATTTGATGTTCTTAATCTTACTATTTGGTCTGTGCTTGAATAACACTTAATTAATGGATTAATTCTATTTTTTTTAACAATAACATGTTCAACAACTTTTATTGTATTACCTAGTGAATTTGGATGACCTCCAGTTAGTTCAGACTCATAATTCATTATCAATTAATTTGTTTAAATAAATCTGACAATTAACATTACCTAATAATAAATTATATATTTTCCTTCGTAGTAACTTCGTAGTAAACTTCGTAGAGAGGTTTTTAAAAGAAATTGTTGATTTGATTAGATAATATTTAAAAAATGGGGCGTTCTGTTGCTCGGTGCCCCTGACCGCGCTCACCTAGAATCTAGGCAGCAAGTGCTAATCTATTATCGTTAGCGTTTATAAAATAGCCCGATAACGGTGGTACAATACCGGATAAAGTCTTTGTCTTTGAATTACCGTCAAACCTATTTCGTCCCCATATTTGGTGGAGACGCCGGGTACTGCCCCCGGGTCCGAATAACTTATTGCACAAAGCATTTATTATCTTAGTTGCAAAGCAACATTTTTATTATACCTTAAACTAATTATACTTGAAAGATTTGTCTTGAAACCTAGCAATTAAAAAAAAAATTGTTAGTATTTAGAAAGTTAAATAAATTATAAAAATGATTAAAGCAATTATGGCAATTGATGAAAAAGGTGGGATAAGTAAAGGTAAAAGTATGCCATGGCCTAAAAATTCAATTGACCTAATGTGGTTTAAAGAAAACACTATAAATAATATAGTAGTAATGGGAAGGAAGACCTGGGAAGATCCATTTATGCCTACACCACTAAAATCAAGAATAAATGTTATAATTACAAATAAAAATAAAGAATTAATTGAAGGGCCAGATTATTACTTGAGTGGTAACGTTAATAATGAAATTCAAAATATTCAATCAAAATATGTAGATAAGGATATTTTCATAATTGGTGGTTCAGAAATAATAAATTTAACATTTAATTTAATAGAACAATTTTATCTAACAAGAATC
>CACNPW010000040.1 GCA_902622475.1 uncultured Alphaproteobacteria bacterium
TATGATAATGATTATACAAAAAATTATGAAGGCCATATGGGATTATTAGTCCATGCGCCTCTTCAAGCAACTTATCTTTTAAATCTTGCAAGAAAGAACGAGATTGAATTCAATTCTTTTGAATATAAAGCTACAGCACCTCTTGTATATAACAATAATTTCTTTGTTGAAATTGGTAAGAATCGAGATGATGAAATTATTGGAAGAATTCTCAATGAAAAACAAGAAATTACAATGATTGCAAAATATAAAAAATGAGTTTTCATAAAAAATTTTGTAATTGGGCATCACAAAAAAAAATTAATATCAATAAGGTAACTTATAAAAGAGCAGAAAATGCATTTATAGATACTCTAGCTTGTATATTATCAGGTGTTAAAGAAAAACAATCTAAGGTTGCCTTAAAATACTGTTTAGAAAATAATAATAAAAAAAACATTAAGATATTTGGAGGAGGAAAAAAATTATCTATTTCTACAGCATGTTTTTTACATGGAGTCAGATCAGCGTCTATAGACTTTGATGATTACGAATACGTTGCAGGATCTCATCCTAGTGCCCCAATTTTTTCAGCTCTTATATCTATTGCTCAAATGAAAAATATCTCAATTGAAGAAACATATGAGGGATGGGTTGTTGGATATGAATTAATAATAAAATTAGGACAAGCACTTAGCTATGATCATTATTATAAAGGATGGCATTCAGCAAACACAATAGGCGTGGTTGGAACTGCTGCAGCAGTATCTAAAGTATTAAAATTAAATGCGGATCAAATGGCAAATGCAATTTCTATTGCTACAAGTTTTTCATCTGGTTTAAAACAGCAATTTGGTAAAGATACAAAAGCTTTTCATATTGGGTTTGCCGCTCAAGCAGGGGTACAGTCAGCCTTACTTGCAAAAAATGGGGGAACAGCAAATCAAAATATTTGGAATATTGAGAGAGGATTTATTGAAATGTATGGTAGTAAATATTCTAAAAAATTAAATGATAATTTTAAAAAATCAGATTTAGGAAATGCTATAATTAAATTTCCAAATTTCATAAAGTTTTGGCCAGTTTGTAGTTATTCACAAAGAATAATACAAGGAGGGTTAATTTTAAATAAAAAAATTTTAATAAAAAAAAATATTAAATCTATTATAATTGAGTTTCCAGAACCTTGGTTCAGAGTATCAAAATTTCATATGCCTAAAAATTCTACTGAAGCTAGATTTTCATTGAGTTATTGTTTAGCAACCGCTCTCATTAATGGTAAATTTGATTTAAGTAGTTTAAATATTTCCAAAAATAAAAAAAGTTTAAATATGGCTAAAAAAATTAAACTAGTCACTTACAAAGTGCCAAATAATTTTGTAGACTATGATCCTAAGTATCCTGATATAATTAAAGTAATAATGAATGATGGAAGTAAATTGATTGAAACAATATCACATATTAAAGGAGGGAAAAATAATCCTTTAAAAGACCAAGATATTGATAATAAATTTTTAATGTGTGGAGGTAAAAAAAGTATTTTAAATAAAATAAGAAATCAAAAAAATAAGAAGAAAAATCTGAATGAAATAATCTTTTAATTTAACTATTTTTTCTTTCTCTGTAAGCTATAAATATTCCTGTACTAATAATAATTGTTCCCCCTAAATAAATGCTAAAAGTTGGAACTTCAGAGTAAATTAAATATCCCATTATTCCTACAAATATAAAAGATGAGTATTCAAATGGTGAAGTAATTGCAACATCTGCGTATTTAGCTGCCTGAGACATAAATAAATGTCCCAACGACCCCATAACACCTAAACTCATAGCAAAAATTAATTGAATTCCATTTGGCATAATAAAATTATCAGGAAAAAATATTATTGAAGTAATTAATAATGCGAAAGAATAATAAAATACAATTGCAACACT
Source organism: uncultured Alphaproteobacteria bacterium (assembly GCA_902622475.1). GTDB lineage: Bacteria > Pseudomonadota > Alphaproteobacteria > HIMB59 > CACPNW01. The sequence continues at coordinate 1,915 of CACNPW010000040.1, forward strand.
AGAATCAGTACTCATCACTGATCTTGTAGATAAATAAACAGAAGCCATAAAAGCTGCAGATATTAAAGGATAGAGTGTTTCTAATTTGAACAAGTCAGTACCCGGCTTAACAATAATTAATACACCGATAAAACCAATCAATATTGCTGTAGTTCTAAAAATCCCAATTCTCTCACCAAGTATTGGTACGGCAAGGAATGCTGCAATAATAGGAGCAGAATGTGCAATAGCAATGTTTTCAGATAACATTAAATAATTAATTCCATAAATATAGAATACAACACAAGCAGAAGCAGAAAGGGCGCGGATAGCATGTCCAATTGGTTTTTTAGTTTTTAATTTATTAAACCCAAAATACATTGCTAAGAAAGTTGCAATGATACTTCCACTTAGTGCTCGAAAGAATATTGATTCCCATACAGGAAAATGAAAACTTAAATATTTATAAGTAATATCATTTATACTAAGACAGAACATAGATAACAACATAAATGATATTCCTAACAGATTATTATTTTTCGATTTCATTAATTAATTAAATATACTAAGTTAATTTATTCAGATATAAATATTTCAAAATGAGTACCAAATATCATGTAAAAAAATTAGAAAAAAAGAATGATCATTTAAGTATTTTATGGAAAGATAATTTTGAAAGTAAATTTCATTTTATGTGGTTAAGAGATAATTGTCCAACAGCAATACATCCTACTGCAAATATGAGAGTATTTAACATTTTAACTGTCAGTAAAAATATATTTCCTAAAAAGTATAAAATTGAAAGAAATAAACTCAATATTGATTGGAGTGAAGGTGATCATATTAGCAAATTCAACTTAAAATGGTTAAGAGATCATTGTTATACTGAAATAAATAAACAAAAATATAAATCACCTTATGTTTTTTGGGATGGGAAATTAAAAAAAAATTTAAAGAAAATTATTATTGATCATAATAGTGTAATAAAAAATGACAAATACTTAAGCAAATGGCTAAATTTACTTCATACATATGGTTTTGCTTTAATTAAAAATGCACCAACTAGAAAAAAATCAGCATTCAAAATATTAAATAGAATTAGCCATCATAGAGAAACATTTTTTGGAACTCCATTTGAAGTAATTAATATACCAAAACCAAATAACACTGCTTATACAGCAGATGCATTAAGAAATCATACCGACTTACCTTATTTTGAATATGTCCCAGGTTACCAGTTTCTTCATTGCTTAGTAAATGAAGCTAATGGTGGCTTATCATCTGTAGTTGATGGTTTTGCAGTTGCAAATTATTTAAAAAAAAATGAAAAAGATGTTTTTAATCTTTTAACAAAAACTCACGTTAAATTCAAAGACACGGATTATACTCAAAAAGCTGTCAGAATTCTTCATTCACCAATAATAACACTCACAAAAGATAATGATTTCAATGATATTAGATTTAGTATGGCTGCAATGGGAGCAGTCGATGTACATCCAAAAAAAATGAAAAAATTTTATGATGCGTACCAATATTTTGCGTCACTGCTTCAAAACAAAAAATTTAAAATTGATTTTAGATTAGAGGCAGGAGATATATTTTGTTTTAACAATAGAAGGATATTACATGGCAGGACTGAATTTGATCCAAACTCTGGAAATAGACATCTTCAAGGATATTATATTGAAAGAGATGAAATAATAGGAAGATTAAATTATTTTAGTAATATTAAAGTCTAGATCATTCCCATCCACAAATGGTTTTAATTTCTAAATATTCTTCCAAACCCCAATTACCACCTTCTCTTCCATTACCAGATTGCCTGTAACCACCAAAAGGAGTTCCTGGATCAGCGTTATTTCCATTTATATATACACCTCCAGATCTAAATTTTCTTGCTACTCTTTTTGCTTTATCTATATCTTGTGTTTGAACATAATTTCCTAAACCATAAGCTGTATCATTTACAATTGATACAGCCTCATCCTCGTCTTCAAAAGGAATTATTGATAGTACTGGACCAAAAATCTCTTCTTTTGCAATTCTCATATCATTAGTTACATCTGTGAAAATT
>CACNPW010000041.1 GCA_902622475.1 uncultured Alphaproteobacteria bacterium
ACTATTCACTATAACGCTGAGGGTGTTATTAGTTATAAGGCTTTACTTTATTTTCCTACAAATCAACCTATGGATTTATTCAATGCTGATAGGAAAAATAAAATAAAATTATATGTTCAAAAAGTTTTTATCACTGATGATTGTGAAGACATAATTCCTAATTGGTTACGTTTTATTCCAGGAGTAGTAGACTCACAAGATATTTCCCTCAATATAAGCAGAGAAATGCTTCAAAATAATCCTATTATTACAAAAATAAAAAAAGGTATTACAAATAAAATTCTAAGTGAAATTGATAGTTTAGCTAAGAAAGATAAAGATAAATTTGAGACATTTTGGAATAATTTTGGTCCTGTTTTAAAAGAAGGTTTATACGAACATAATGATCATCATGAAAAAATCCTACCACTATTAAGGTTTGAGAATTCATTAAATGATAAAAAAATATCTCTTGAAGAGTACTCTAAATTAATGGCTAAAGATCAAAAAGAAATTTATTACTTTGCTAATACTGATAAGGATCATATTAAAAACTCTCCTCAATTAGAAGTTTTCACTGATAAAAAGATACCAGTTTTGTTTATGGTTGATGCAGTAGATGAGTTTTGGATACAAAATGTAAATAAATTTAAAGATTTTGAATTTAAATCAATAACCAAAGGTAAAGTTGATGTTTCAAAAGTTGGTGAAAAATCAAATAAGAAAAATGAAAATAAAAAAGAAATAGATAGTAAAATCAATGATTTAATTAACATACTTAAAACAGAGCTAAAAGAGACAATATCTGATGTAATTGTATCTGAGAGATTAACCAAAAGCCCAATTCTACTTGTTGCTGAAGAAGCTGGTATGGATATAAATATGGAAAAACTGATGAAAATGCATAATCAAAAAACTCCTGTTTCTAAAAAGATTCTTGAAATTAATCCAAACCATCCGATGATTGTAAATTTATCTCAAAATTTAACAAAAATTGACCATAAAAAAGCTTCAAATTTAATTTTAGATCAAGCTAATATATTAGATGGTAACATTCTCTCAAATCCATCCGCTTACTTAGAAAATTTAACTGAAATTTTTATTAAGTAACTGAATTTATAATTTTATTATTATTAAAAAATTCAACAAACTGATTAGCAACCATTTCTGCTACAACTATTTGTGCTTCATCGGTCGAAGCAGCAATATGTGGAGTTAAAATTATATTATCTAAATTATAAAACCCACTTTTTTCTAAAGGCTCATTTTTAAAAACATCTAATGCAGCGCCTTTAATTTCTTTTTTTTCTAGAGCATTTTTAAGATCATTTTCATCAACTAAGTTACCTCTAGCGGTATTTATAATTATGCAATTTTTTTTCATTAGTGATAGATGATTTTTATTCATAATCGGATTACCATCTTTATTGGGTTTGCAGTGAAAAGAAATAATATCTGAATCTTTAATAATCTCATCGATAGAACAAGAATTATATTCAGGATAGCTATCCTTAATTGTTTTAAAGTATGAAGAAAATATTGAAACGTGCATTCCCAATACATTAGATATTTCTGCAACTCTTTTACCTACATTACCAAAACCTACGATACCAATTTTCTTGCCTTTAATTTCATTTCCTTTTAATTTCTTTTTTTCCCAAAGACCCTTATGAGTTGTCACATTAGCAACAGTAATTTTTCTTTGTAATGCAAAAATTAAACCAATTGTGTGTTCTGCTGTAGCATTTGTATTTCCACCCGGGGTATTCATTACGATAATATTTTTATTTTTAGCAGCCTCCACATCAACATTATCTACTCCCGCTCCTGCTCTACCTATAATTTTTAAATTTGAAAGAGAATCAATTAAATCTTTTCGCACTTTGGTTGCAGAACGAATGATTAAACCATCATAGCTATCAATTATTTTTTTTAATTCTTCAGGAGATAAATTTGTTTTTGTATCAACTGAAATATTATTTTTTTTTAAAATTTCAGATGCAATGTTATCAAGTGAATCTGATATTAGTACTCTAGGCATGTTTTGATTTAATTTCTGAATAAGCCCAATCAATCCAAGGTAAAACTAATTCTACATCTGAAGTTTGAACCGTGCCTCCAGCCCATATTCTAAAAGAAGGTGGTGCTTTAGGATATCCATTGCAATCAAATCCAACATTATTTTCAGAAAGTAATTTACATATATCAGCCATTACAGCTCTTTGATCACTTTCATCTTTATTAGTAAACCAATCTTCAACAATTTTAAAAGTTATTCCAGTGTTTGATATATAATTATCATCTTCAATTTCAGATAAAAAGGTCACCCAATCTCTCTCATTAATCCATTCTCTAATTTTTTGTAAAGAATTCTGGGATTTAGAAATTAATGAATTTAATCCTCCTTGAGAAGAAACCCAATTTAATGAATCAATTATATCTTCAACACATATCATTGAAGGTGTATTAATTGTGTTTCCTTCAAAAATACCTTTTATCAATTTTTGGTTTTCAGCTAATCTAAATAACTTTGGTACTGGCCAACTAGGTGTAAAACTTTCTAATCTTTCAACAACGCGTGGAGAAATTGCTATCATTCCATGAGCAGCCTCTCCTCCAAGTATTTTTTGCCAAGACCAAGTTATAACATCGCATTTATTATAATCTATAGGCATACCAAAGATTGCCGAAGTAGCATCACAAATGGTTAGACCTTTTCTGTCATCAGGTATCCAATCTCCATTTGGAACTTTGACACCAGATGTTGTTCCATTCCAAGTAAAAATAACGTCATTATCAAAATTGACTTTACTTAGGTCAGGTAGTTTCCCATAATCTTCTTCATGTATATTTAAATTATCTAATTTTAATTCGCTGATTGCATCGATTACCCAATCTTTACCAAAATTTTCCCATGCAAGAATATCGACTCCAGTTTTACCTAATAGGCACCACATAGCGGCTTCTAAGGCACCGGTATTTGATCCAGGCATGATACCCAATAAATAATCATCAGGTAATTTAAGAATATCTTTAGATTTATCTATTGCTTCTTTTAATCTTGCTTTACATTCAACAGATCTGTGAGATCTACCAGTTAAAGCATTACTCAAAACAGATATATCCCAGCCTGGTCTTTTTGAAGTTGGTCCACTTGAAAAATTTGGATTGTTAGGTTTAGTATTAGGTTTATTCATACATTTTTTTCAAACTCATAAACTACTAAGCCATCTAAAGGTTTTGGATCGAACCATGTTGATTTAGGGGGCATAGTCAAATTTTTATTCGCGACTGTAATAACATCACTTATTGAAGATGGGAAGATAGAAAATGCCACACTGTCATTATTTTCATTAACTTTTTTTTCTAAAGCTTCCAAACCATGACATCCGGCAATAAATCTTATTCTTTCATCATTATTAACATCAGATATATTTAAATGTTTTTTGAAAATAAAATTATTTAAAATATTAATATCTAGCGTATCAACAAAATTATCAGTTTTTAATTCAGTCTTAAAATGTAATGAATACCACTTTTTTTCATGATACATTCCAAATTGTTTATTAGATTTAGGTTTGAAAGGGTTTTTTTCTTTTTTTATTTCAAAGTTTTCAGAAAGAATGTCTAAAAAATTTTCTTCACTCAAACCATTTAAATCTTTAACAACTCTATTATAATCAAATATTTTAGCCTCATCACTTGGAAACGCCGCTATCATAAAATCTTCTTGTAAAATATTTTTATTATAATTTAATTCACCAATAATTTTCATTGCACCCATTCTATGATGTCCATCAGCAATATAAAAATTATCTACATCATTTATAAATAAAGAAGATAGCTTTTTGATGAAAGATTCATCAGAAACACACCAAAGTTTATGAATAGATTTATCAAAACTTTCAAAATCATAATCTGGAGTATTTGATATTATAGAGGATAATAAATCTTTTATCTTATTGTTTTTT
>CACNPW010000042.1 GCA_902622475.1 uncultured Alphaproteobacteria bacterium
TGAGAATGAATATTAACGAACTTTTAAGTGGAAGATTTATGCTATCACTAACTATTTGTTTGGTAGCTCTTATATTTTCTTATTTAATAGCAATTCCAGTAGGTATCATTTCAGCCACAACAAAATATGCTACATTAGATAATACTCTCAAGTTTATAAGTTATCTTGGAATAGCACTTCCCAATTTTTTAGTAGCACTCTGTATTATGCTTTTTATGACTGTTTACTATGGAGATACGATGACAGGCTTGTTCTCTCAAGAATATGAAAACGAACCCTGGTCATCAGCAAAACTATTTGATTTTTTAAGTAGAGCTTGGCTTCCAATATTTGTTTTAGGTTGGAATGCAACTGCCTTTGCTCTTCAAACAGTTAGAGCACTGATGCTAGATGAAAATGATAAATTGTATGTTATGGCAGCAAGAGCAAGAGGGATTTCTGGTATGAGTCTGCTTTGGAGATATCCTGCCAAACATTCTTTGGGACCAGTAATTAACTCTATTGGCTTCGATTTAAATAGAATTTTTAGTGCTTTACCAATTGTAGCATTAATACTTATTCTTACCGAAGCTGGTGCGCTTTTAATTGAAGCTTTGGCTAGATCTAATGATCAACAATTAGCTGGTGCAATTATTTTTCTTTTGACGGCAACAATTGTTTTTGTGAATTTTATAACCGATATTATTTTAGCTATAATTGATCCAAGGATTAGAAAAGGAGTAATGGGTGGAGGTTAATAATCAAAAAAAAGAAGCTTATTATACTGCAACGCAGATGCAGTTAGTAAGAACACGTTTTTTTGGAAATAGATCTGCAATGATTGCAGGATCTATTTTATTATTTATGATAATTTGTAGTTTATTCTCTGATTTTCTATCTCCTTATGATCCAACTATAGCAGGAAGGGACAAAGAGTATGAAAATGGTGCACCTCAAATTCCAATGTTTTGGGATGAAAATGGATTTTCAGCTAGGCCTTTTTTACATACATTAGAAAAATATAGAGGAGCAGATACAAATTTCAGATGGGTATATAAAGTTGATACTGAAAAAAGAAGATACGTTTATTTTTTTGTTGAAGGTTGGGAATATAAAGTTTTTGATTTTAATATAAATCTTCCAGGAAAAATTTTAGATTTTAAAATTCCAGGTTTTACATTTAATACTCATTTATTTGGTGTCGAAGAGGGTGGTATTCATATATTTGGAACAGATAAGGCTGGAAAAGATTTATTTAGCAGAACCTTAAGTGCAATTTACATTTCGCTAGCTGTAGGAACACTTGGTGTGTTTATATCTTTTGTTCTATCACTAATTATAGGCGGGATTTCAGGTTACTATGGTGGATGGATTGATAGTGTATTACAAATGTTTACTGATGCAATTCGAACGGTACCGCCAATACCTTTATTTATGTGTCTTGCTGCCTTTGCTCCATTAGAATGGAGTTCTGAATTACGGTTCTTTTTTATTTCCTGTTTGCTTGGATTAATTTCATGGCCAACACTTGCTAGAAGAGTAAGAACACATCTACTTAGTGAAAGAAGCCAAGAATATATTCTTGCTGCAAAGCTTTGTGGCGCATCATCTACTCATATTATTGTAAGACACTTATTACCAAGTTTTACGAGTTATATTATTGTCGATCTAGTCATTAGTTTTCCGTACATGTTATTATCTGAAACTGCTTTAAGTTTTATAGGACTTGGTTTGAGAGAACCAGTAAACTCTCTAGGTGTACTTTTGCAAAATGCAACAAAGGCTGACGTACTTCTTAACTATCAATGGTATTTTATTCCTGTGTTTTTCTTAGTCGTATTAATTTTAACATTTGTCTATGTAGGGGATGGATTACGTGATGCAGCAGATCCTCATAAGGTAAAGTAATATGAGCCACTTACTAGAAGTAAAAAATTTGGATGTAAAATTTGATACTGATGAAGGTAGAATAACTGCAGTTGAAAATATCTCTCTTTCTGTAAATCAAGGTGAAGTACTTGGTATAGTTGGTGAATCCGGATCAGGTAAATCTGTGACTGCTAAATCGATTATGAAATTAAATCCAGGTAATACTTCTTATAATGAAGACGCAGAAATAATTTTAGATAACGAAAATGTTCTTCAATTTACCTCTAAGCAAGACTTAAAAAAAATAAGAGGTGGTAAAGTATCAATGATTTTTCAGGAGCCTATGGCAAGTTTTGCTCCAGCAATAAAAATTGGCGCACAAATGGTTGAGCAATTACTAATTCATAAAAATATTAATAAAGAGGAAGCAAAATCAATATCCATAAACATGCTAAAAAGAGTAGGCATAGCAGATGCAGAAAAACGGTTTAATCAATATGCATTTGAATTATCTGGGGGAATGCGTCAAAGAGCAATGATAGCTATGGCACTATCAACAATGCCTAAACTTTTATTAGCAGATGAGCCAACAACTGCTTTAGATGTAACAATTCAAGCTCAAGTAATTAACCTAATTAAAGATATTATTAAAGAATATCAAATGGGAGTAATATTTATTACTCACGATCTAGGTGTTATTGCACAGGTAGCTGATCATGTAGCGGTTATGTATTTGGGAAGTGTAGTTGAGAAAGGTCCAGTAAATGAGATCCTTAAAAACCCAAAACATCCTTATACAAAAGGGCTATTACAAGCTTTACCAGACATAAATAACTTAGACGCACCGTTATCTCCAATACCTGGAAATATTCCAAGTCCATTAGATAGACCAACAGGGTGTGTATTTAGAACTAGATGCCCCCATCATAATCCAGAAGGAAAAGATGGTAAAATAGAAATGAGATTAATTGAAGTTGAACCAGGTCACTGGGTTGATCAATGTGGAATTAAGTGTGGTCAAAATGGGTGATAATTTAATTTCAGTAAATAATGTTTCAGTAAATTTTGATTATCAAGAAAATTTTATTTCAAAAAAACAAAAAATACATGCTGTAAACAATATCAATATCAAAATTAAAAAAGGATCTTTTTTTGGTTTAGTGGGTGAATCTGGTTCAGGAAAAACTACTCTTGGTAGAGCAATACTTGGAGCTAATAAAATTAGTTCTGGAAATGTTATTTTTCATGACGATGAAAGAGATTATGATTTAACAGATATGAACAAACAAGATTTAAAAGAATATAGAAAAAAAGCTCAATTAATTTTTCAAGATCCTTATGCTGCTTTAAGTCCAAGAATGACAGTGAGGGACATTATTGCAGAGCCTTTAGAAGTGATGAAAATAACAAACTCAAGACAAGAAACTGATGAAAGAGTAAGAGACATTGCTTCAAAATGTAGATTAAATATTGAGCATTTAAGAAGATTTCCTCATGCATTTTCTGGAGGACAAAGACAAAGAATATCAATTGCAAGAGCCTTAGTAAGTAATCCAAAATTTATAGTAGCAGACGAAAGTGTTGCTGCTTTAGATGTATCAATACAAGCAGATATATTAAATCTTTTAAAACAACTTCAAACCGAGCTTAACCTAACTTATTTATTCATCAGTCATGATTTAAGTGTAGTAGCTCATGTATGTGATGTTGTTGCAGTTATGTATTTGGGGCACATAGTTGAAATGGGACCCTCAAGAGAATTATTTAAGAACCCAAAACATTCTTACACAAAGGCACTATTATCTTCTATTCCATCAATTGATCCAGAGAAAAGATCTGAAGCTATAGAACTAAAGGGAGAAATTCCTAGTGCATTAAATCCACCTCCAGGTTGTGTGTTTAGAACCAGATGTCCTAATCCTGGAGTAGATTGCAAAGGTGGAGAAATAAAAATGGGCCTTATTGAAGTTGAACCAGGTCACTGGGTCGATCAGTGTTGTGCTCTATAAGTAGTTTTTATAACTGTAATGAAAAATATAGCATTTATTGGA
>CACNPW010000043.1 GCA_902622475.1 uncultured Alphaproteobacteria bacterium
TTATTAAGTTTTTAATAGTGCTATATGTAGCACTTCCTACAACTCTAATGGCTTTAGAGCAAGGCAAATGGTCTTTTGAGAAAGCTGATGAATATTGCTACATAGGCAGCTTAGCAATAGAAACGGATTTACCAAGTGATAAAAAAAGAGGGAATTTTTATGTTTTAGTCTACAAAAATATTGGGACTCCTGAGACTGTAGTACAAATAGAAGCTGGCTATAATTACAAAGTGGCTTCTAATATTATTGTAAACATAGATAATGGAGATTATAAATTTTATACAACTGAAGACCTGCCCACAGCTGCTTGGACGGAAGAAGACAACAAAGTTATTTTTGCAATGAAAAAAGGACTTGAGCTGAAAGTCACAGGTGAATCTTCCAGAGGCACTGTTACTAATGATATATATACACTTAATGGATTTACAGCGGCTTACAATAAGTTAACTGAAGAGTGTTAAATGCCTAAAAAAATTGTTTTAGCTTATTCTGGTGGATTGGATACTAGTGTAATTCTTAAGTGGCTTCAAAACAAATATAACTGTCCAGTTGTTACTTTCACTGCTGATATTGGTCAGGGAGATGAGCTCTCTCCAATAGAAAATAAAGCTAAAAATTTAGGTGTAAAAGAAATATTTATAGAAAATTTACAAGAAGAATTTGTAAAAGATTATGTTTTTCCAATGTTTAGGGCTAATGCACTTTATGAAGGAACTTACCTTTTAGGTACTGCTATAGCCAGACCATTGATAGCAAAAAGACAAATTGAAATAGCAAAAATTGTTGGAGCTGATGCTGTAGCTCATGGTGCTACTGGTAAAGGTAATGATCAAGTCAGATTTGAATTAGGTTATTATGCAAATAATCCTGAAATTGAAGTTATAGCACCTTGGAGAGATTGGGAATTCCAAAGTAGAAAAGATTTAATTGAATATGCAGAAAAAAATCAAATCACAGTTCCAAAAGATAAAATGGGTGAACCTCCATTTAGTACAGATGCAAATCTTTTACATACTTCTTCTGAAGGAAAACTTCTTGAAGATCCTTGGGTAGAACCTCCTGAGTATGTTTTCTCAAGAACAAGTAATATTGAAAATTCACCAGATGAATCTAAAACACTAATAATAGGATTTAAAAACGGTGATCCAATTTCAATTAACGAAAAAAAGTTAAAACCACATGAGATTTTATCAAGACTAAATTCAATAGCTGGTAAGAATGCAGTTGGAAGAATTGATCTTGTTGAAAATAGATTTGTTGGAATGAAATCAAGAGGAATCTATGAAACCCCAGGTGGCACTATTTTATTAAAGGCCAGAAGAGCAATGGAAAGCATAACACTAGACAAGGGTGAAGCACATCTTAAGGATGAAATTATGCCTAAATATGCTGAATTAATTTATAATGGTTTTTGGTTTTCATCTGAAAGAATAGCGATTCAGAACCTAATTGATTCTACTCAAAGTAAAGTAAATGGAGAAGTTAAAATAAAAATTTTTAAAGGTAATGTAATAATCTTAGGAAGAAGATCTGAAAAAAACAGTCTTTATGATAATTCGCTAGTTTCTTTTGACGAGGTTGGTGATTACAATCAAAAAGATGCGGAAGGATTTATAAAAATTAATTCACTAAGACTTAAAAAAAACAATAAATAGTTTATGGGTTATGGTGACGATTTATTAGTAACCGCTTTAGCTTCAAAAATTAAAAAACAATTTCCTAACCGTCAAATTGTAATTGGTAGTGCAGAAAAAAAACGTGCATATCATTCAATTATTTATGAAAATAACCCCAACATATCAGATTGTAGGAAACTTGATAATTCTAAACCAATTCATGTTATTAATTATCATGTTGGGAATAGGCCATATATTGATTACGAAAAAAGTACTAGATCAAAATACATTTGGAGAAAATTTAAACCTGAGCCAGGGCAGATTTTTTTTACAAAAGAAGAAAAAAAAGAAGCCAAAAAAATTATTTCTCATGCTAACAAGTATTGGCAGGATTATCATCATACAAAACACAAAGGCATAATATTCCTAGAAGCATCTTCTACAAAATTAAATGATAAACAATTTGGCATTAAGCAAAAAAACAAAGATTGGGGATACAATAATTGGAAAGAGTTAATAAACAAAATCAAAGAAGATTTTCTAATAATTCAATCAATACATAAAGAAAGTAAAAAGATCCCTGGAGTTTTTTCACCGGACAATATTGATTTTAGATTAGCCTGTGCTGTCCTTAATGAATCAGATCTGTATGTAGGTCCAGAGGGAGGTTTTGGTCATGTAGCTGCCGCATTAAACAAAAAGGCAGTATTATATTTTGGAGGTTGGATTTCTCCTGATGTTATAGGTTATGACTTTCATGAAAATTTATATTATAAAAATAAATTATCTCCTTGTGGAGAATATAACAGATTATGCAAACATTGTGAGGAAGCTAGAAAAGCAATATCTGTTAATGTCTTTTTGAAACATATTTATAAAGTTACTTCCGATTAACACTAAGTTTTGTTTTACAGGAAATAGTAGTATTTCTTAAAAGACAAGCAATAGTCATTGGACCAACACCTCCTGGAACTGGAGAAATAGCAGATGCTCTTTTCTCAACTTCATCGTATAATACATCTCCAACTAATTTATAATTATCTTCATTTAGCTGCACCCTATTTATACCTACATCAATTACGATCGCTCCTTCTTTCACCCAATCCTTATTAACAAATTCAGGTTTACCAATAGCAGCTACTAATATATCTGCATTTCTACAAATATTTTTTATATTAAGAGTTTTAGAATGTACAATTGTAACTGTACAAGATTCTTTTAATAATAACTGAGCCATTGGTTTGCCAACAATATTTGATCTTCCAATTACAACAGCATTTTTGCCAACTAAATCAATGTTTAATTCCTTTAACATTAACAGACATCCATAAGGTGTACATGGTATGAGTAAGTTTTCATCATTTTTTTGACTGATAGAAAGTTTGCCAACATTTATTGGATGAAAACCATCTGCATCTTTTGAAGAAGATATACTATCTAAAACCTCTTGTTCATTAAATGATTTTGGTAATGGAAGCTGTACAAGAATTCCATCAACATCACTATTCATGTTTACTTTATTAATTAAGTCCAAAAGTTCCTTTTGACTTATATTATCTTCAAGATGATAATCAAATACACGTATACCTACTTCTTTTGCAGCTTTTGTTTTAGCTTTTACATACACACTGCTTGCCGCAACATTTCCAACTTGGATAACAGCTAATCCTGGAACAAGTTTAAATTTGTCTTTAATATTTTCAATTTCAATTTTTAAAGTATCTTTCAATCTTTGTGCTATTTTTTTTCCATCTATAATTTTATTCATTAGTATCTAGGCCAATATTCGATTAATAAACTTTTCAAAAACCATAAACCTAGATAGACAACTATTGGAGATAAATCAATTGCACCAAAAGTAGGCAAGTATCTTCTTACAAAATTTAAACTTGGCTCACATAATCGGTATAAGGCATCAAGGATGCTATAAACAAATCTATTACCAGTATTAATTATATTAAAGCTTACAAGCCAAGTTAAAATTATATAAATTATGAGAACAAACTGAAATAAGTTTATAATTTGGATAATTAAATACAAAAGTGAATTCATTATAAATTTTTATTTAATATCTATTATGCATTATGGGTA
>CACNPW010000044.1 GCA_902622475.1 uncultured Alphaproteobacteria bacterium
GGTTTAGCAAGAGCAAGCTTTAAAGATATTGATCGTGCTTGGGAAGCAGTACAACACGCTAAGTCTCCGAGAATTCATACTTTTATTGCAACTAGCCCTCTACATATGAAATATAAATTAAAGAAAACTGAAGAAGAGGTTTTAGAAGCTATTCAAAAAACTGTATCTCATGCAAGAAATCTTTGTGATAATATTGAATGGAGTTGTGAAGATGGTGGAAGATCAGAGTTAGAATTTTTATATCAATGTATTGAGCTTGCTATTAACTCGGGTGCTTCAACAATAAATATTCCTGATACTGTTGGTTATACACTACCAGAAGAGTTTGGAAAAATTTTTAAAAATGTAAAAAATAACGTTCCAAATATTGATAAAGCAATTCTTTCTACTCATACACATAATGATTTAGGTTTAGCCACAGCAAATAACGTTGCGGCAATTAAAGAAGGTGCAAGACAAGTTGAGTGTACAATTAATGGTATGGGTGAGAGGGCTGGAAACTCATCACTAGAAGAAATTGTTATGACTTTAAAAGTAAAAAAAGATCTAATGCCTTTTCATACAGATATTGAAACAACGTCTATTATGAAAGCTTCAAGATTAGTGTCATCAATAACAGGTTTTCCAGTTCAGCCGAATAAAGCAATAGTTGGTGCAAATGCATTTGCTCATGAAGCAGGAATACATCAAGATGGTATGCTCAAACATGCTGGAACGTATGAAATTATGACACCTGAATCAATAGGGCTTAACAAATCATCACTAGTTCTTGGTAAACATTCTGGAAAACATGCTTTTTCAGAAAAGTTAAAAGAACTTGGATATGAGGTAGGAGATAATGCTTTGATGGAATTATTTGGAAGATTTAAAGATTTAGCCGATAAGAAAAAAGAAATATTTGAAGAAGATTTAATTGCGTTAGCAGAAGATAGAACATCGTCATACGATGAACACATTAAATTTGTATCTCTAGAAGTGAATGCTGGATCTGTTGAAAAAGCTGAAGCTAAATTAAAGATTGAAATTAACGATAAAGTGGAAAATACTAAAATTAATGGTAACGGTCCTGTTGATGCTACATTTAACGCAATAAAAAAACTTACTAATACTGAATTTAAACTTAAACTTTACCAAGTAAATGCAATTACTGCAGGTACTGATGCACAAGGAGAGGTTACTGTCAGACTTGAAGATGATAATCTATCATCACAAGCAAAAGGAAGTGATCCTGATATCATTGTTGCATCAGCAAAAGCATACATTAATGCATTAAACAGATTGATCTTTAAAAAAACTAAATCTATTAAAGAGAATTCAGCAAGTTTAAAAATAGAAGGGGTTTAATTAATGGTTTTTGATCGTTTTTTTAGTTTATTTTCTAAAGATATGGCTATTGATTTGGGTACAGCAAATACTCTTGTATATGTCAAAGGTGAAGGTGTAATTCTTAATGAACCTTCAGTTGTCGCAACAATTGAAAATGACGGGAGAACTCAGGTTTTAGCTGTTGGAAATGAAGCTAAACAAATGCTGGGTAGAACACCAGGAAAAATTAAAGCCATACGGCCTATGAAAGATGGTGTAATAGCTGATTTTGATGTCGCTGAACAGATGATAAAAAGTTTCATTAAAAAAGTGCACAAGGGTAGATCTCTATCAAATCCTCAAATTGTAATATGTGTTCCATCTGGTGCAACAAATGTTGAAAGAAGAGCAATTAGAGAATCTGCAGACGCAGCAGGAGCTAGAAGAGTTTATTTGATAGAAGAGCCAGTTGCAGCTGCAATAGGAGCAGGTTTACCAGTGGCAGAACCAACAGGTTCAATGGTTGTAGATATCGGTGGTGGTACATCGGAAGTAGCCGTCTTATCTCTTGGAGGAGTAGTTAATTCAACTTCTGTAAAAGCTGCTGGAGATAGATTTGATGAAGCAATAATGGAATATATGAGGACAACTCACAAACTAGCAATCGGAGAAACAACTGCCGAAAGAATGAAAAAAGATATAGGCTCTGCAAGTCCACCTGATGATGGAGATGGTAGAACAATGAGTGTTAAAGGTAGAGACCTCATTACAGGACTGCCAAAAGAGATTAGCATTTCACAAAGACAAATTGCAGAAGCGCTTGCTGAACCAGTTGCTCAAATAATTGATACGATAAAAAGAGCTTTAGAACAAACGCCGGCAGAATTATCTGCAGATATTGTTGAGAGGGGTATAATGTTAACTGGAGGTGGATCTCTTTTACATAATCTTGATAAGGTATTAAGAAGATCAACAAGTCTGCCAGTTTCAATTGCTGAGGATCCACTTTTATGTGTTGTAATGGGAACTGGTATGGCGCTTGAAGAAAAATCACGACTAAGTGATGTATTTGCCTCTGATTAAATATTAAAATGGCACCTAAGTTCCAAATAAAGGTTTTTCAATTATCAAAATTTTTAAAAAACTTTACAATTATTTCTGTAGTTACACTTTCGTTTCTTTTAGTCTTTTTTTCAAAAACTGATTATTATGTTATTTATGGTATAAAAAATATATCGAGTTCTGTAGTTGTTCCTTTTACAAGATTTATTTCAGCACCTGTAAATGCCTTTTCAAATTTTGTTGACGAATATAATCAATTTAGAAGTTTAAAATTTGAAAACAAAATTCTTCAAGAAGAAATAATACGTTTAAAAAAATGGCAAACACTAGCAATACAAAATTCAAGAGAGAATAAAGTTTTAAAAAAATTGTTAAATGCAACTGATAATAATTTAATCTTAATCAAAACCGCATCGCTTATTAATAGAAATGATACTATTTATAGTAAGCTGATAAATTTGAATGCTGGACATGAAGATAAAATTAAGAAAAATATGTCAGCTATCAATGAAAGAGGATTAGTCGGCAAGGTAATTGACACAACTGCTAAAAATTCAAGAGTAATACTTTTAACTGACCCTAATTTATCTATTTCAGTAAAATCTATATCGGATGGTATTTTTTCCTTACTTACTGGCAATGGAGATGGCAAATATTTAGTAAGTTCTTTTGTGAAAGAAAATAAAATGCCAAGATTAGGAGATATTGTAGTGACAAGTGGCACAGCGCAAATTTTCCCAGTAGATTTATTAGTTGGCAAAGTAACTAAAGTTGAAAAAAATAGATTTTTTGTTCTACCATTTGTTGATTTTGAAAATATTGATTATCTTCAAATAGTTACTTCAAAATAATGGAGTTTTCCAAATTTCTTAATTCCTCTGTAAAACTAAATATTATTTTAATTATAAGTTTTTCAATTTCTGTAAATTCTTTTATTTTATTCCCAAATATTAATAATGCATTTTATGTACTTTTCCACTTAACTTTTATCTATCTAATTTTTTATCACTATCATTATTATCTTTATGTTGTTGCTTTGGTATATGGAATTTTATTTGATGTATTATTATTAAATAATATAGGTTCGCATTTAATAACTTTTTTGTCTCTTTTAATCCTTTTTGTTTTACTTAAAAAATATTTAATTAGATTATCTTCTTACCAAATAATTTTTATTTATTTTATAACTTTAATAGTTTTACTTTTATTTGAACAATTTTTAGCAAATCTCATTAATGACTATAAATTTAATGTATTTTTGTTTTTAAATTTCTTCTTAATTTCTTTAATTATTTTTATTCCTACTGTATTTTTGTTTAATAAATTAGATAAGTGACATG
>CACNPW010000045.1 GCA_902622475.1 uncultured Alphaproteobacteria bacterium
AAATTTATCAATGTGAAGATTACAATGAAGCGAAAGAGGTTTTATCTATTGTTTTATTTGATTTAATTATTCTAGATAGAATGATGCCAAGTGGTGATGGCATAGAGCTTATTGAGCATATTAAACGACTTTCTAATACACCAGTAATAATGCTTACGGCAATGGGAGAAGATAAGGATAAAATTGATGGTTTTAAAATTGGTGCTGATGATTACTTATCTAAACCGTTTGAACCAGAGGAATTATTTTTAAGGATTAAAAAGTTACTAAATTTATTTGAAAACCTAAAAAAGAAAAAAAATAAAATTTCATTTGGTGAATTTACTTTTGATATATCGAATTTTAAATTACAAAAAAATGATAAATTAATTTATTTAACAGAAGGAGAAATAAATTTACTTTTAAAATTAATAAACAAAAGAAATGATATTGTTTTAAGAGAAGAACTAGCAGATCAAGAATTTGATGAAACTGAACTTAGAAAAGTTGATGTGCAAGTAACACGTTTAAGACAAAAAATTGAAACAAATGCGAAACAACCTCAGTTTATTAAAACCATAAGAGGAAAAGGATATAAATTAATCTGCAATGAAATTTAATGATTAAAAAAATAATACCTTCAACATTAATTGGAAGATCAATAATTATCATCTTTGTACCATTAATTGTTATAGTTTTACTTACTTCAATTGTATTTTACCAAACATCATGGAGTATTATTTCTAAAAGATTAACTGAGTCTGTGGCTGCAGATATAAATGTTTTAGTTAAATTAATTGATAGTGATCTTACTGATAATGCAGTTAACATAGCTAGTCAGGATTTTAAAATGAAAATCACTATAATTAATGATAAAAAATTATTGCCTTCAAAATTATATTTAAATTCAGGGATATTGTCTAATAGATTGAATCAATCTTTAAGTAATTTGAAAAAAAAATTTGATTATGATTTAACTAATCTTGAAAAGGGTGTTTTAATATATATTCAAATTAATGAAGATATCTTAGAAATAAATGTAGATAAAGATAGACTTTATAGTGAGTCAGCTTTTGTCTTTCTTCTGTGGATGATTTTTGCATCTATAATTCTTTTTTTTATGTCTTATTTTTTAATGAGCAGACAATTGAGACCTCTTAAAAAATTGGCTATTATTGCTGAGACTTTTGGACGAGGTTTAGATGCTCCAAATATTAAGTCTGCGGGAGCATACGAAATAAGACAAACAGCCAATGCTTTTAATCAGATGAGAACAAGAATTAAAAGATTTTTGAAGCAAAGAACTGAAATGCTTGCAGGTGTTAGCCATGATCTAAGAACACCTTTGACAAGAATGAAGTTACAAATTTCATTTATAAAAGATAAGAAGGCAAAAGCTGAACTAGAAGCAGATATTAATGAAATGACTTCAATGCTAGATAGTTATGTAAGTTTTGTAAAAACTGAATCACCTGAGCCTATAGAAACAATTGTAGTAAATGAATTAATTGGAGATATTGCTAAGACTGTTGAAAAAAATAGTGTTGAGTTATTTATAAAAGAGATAAACACTATTCAAACTTCTGGAAGACAGATACAACTTAAAAGAGCTTTCAATAATATAATTGATAATTCACAAAGATATGCAAGAAAAATTGAAATAATTCTTTATACAAATGAAAAAGATTGTGTCATTGAATTTAATGATGATGGTGAAGGTATACCAAAAGATAAATATGAAGATGTATTTAAACCATTTTTTACTTTAGATCCCTCCAGGAATAAACTTAAAGGAGAAAGTGGTTTAGGATTAACTATTACTAGGGATATTATTAGATCACATGGAGGTGATGTTAAATTATCTGAGTCAAATCTAGGAGGTCTTCAAATTAAAGTTTTTCTACCTCTTTGATTTTAAAATAATTTACCCCCATTATTTACAAGTTTATCAGGAGACAATAAAACTGGTTCATTTTCTAAATCAGGCACACCAAGAACTAATACTTCTGAGATAATTTTACCAATTTGTTTAGGTTCAAAATTTATTACTGCAATAACTTGCTTATTAATTAATTCATCACCTTTATAATGTTTTTGTAATTGAGCAGAAGTTTTTTTTATACCAATTTTTTCACCAAAATCTATTTTCAAAATTATAGAAGGTTTTTTAAGTTCATTATATTCATAGGCTTCAATTACTGTTCCTATTCTTATATCTATATTTTCAAATTCTTTATAAGTGATGAAATTATGAGAACTCATGAAAATTTTATAACTTTTTCAATATTGTTTAAATATTTATCTAAGACGCTCATTGTTTTTTCTAAACTTTCATTTTCATCGTTAAACCAAGTAACAAGAGTTATATAATAAAGCGCAAAAATAATTTTAATTTTTATAGCACCTTGAATGCCATTAAGACTAATATTCGCAAAAGTAGCCATTAAAATCTTGCTCTCAACTGATTTGGGAATGAGTTTTAATACTTCTTGAGGTCTGGACATAAAATGATTAATTATATTTTTTACAGATGCTCTATATTCATTCAATATATCATAACGAGCCATCATAATTTCAAATAACATATCTCTTTGTGATGACTTTTCTATATTAACAAGGTTTTTTTTTAATTGAAAATCGAATAAATCGTTAATGTTTAAGATTAAATCAATTTTATTATTCATATCTGACACCTTTGTATTAGATAAAAGATTTTTAAGATTAATGTCTCTTAATTTTTTTTTCTCTAAATATTGTAAAGTTTTTTTTGCTAATAATATTTTATTTTGATTCACTTACCTTTACCTTGTTGTTTTGCTCTTTGATATGCAGCCTTAAAAACTTGATTAAAGATTTTGTCCACTTTATTTATTTTCATTTTCTTAATTCCTGCTTCGGTTGTACCACCTCTAGTTGCAACGGTAGCTACCATTTTTTCAGCAGAGACATTATTAGAATTTAATAAATTTAAGGAACCTCTAAAAGTTTCATTAATTAAAATTTTAGCTGTGTTTTTATTAAAACCTAAATTAATTGTAGATTTTTCCATAATATCAATTAATTGAAATATAAAACCTGGGCCACTCCCTGACACAGCAGTTGCTTTGTCTATATAAGTTTCATTATTAAAAAAAAGAGTTTTGCCACTCAGAGAGAACAATTTATTAATCTCTTTAATTTCTTTTTTATTAATAGATTTATTCGTATAGATGCAATGAACACCCTCTCCTATTAATGCAGGCATATTTGGCATTACTCTTACAATTTTATTTATATTTAATAAATTATTTTTAAAAATTTCTGTTTTTTTGCCAGCTATAACACTAATTGCTATAGAACTTTTGTTAAAATTTACATTTTTTAATTCTTTAAAAACATTTGTTAATTCAAGAGGTCGAGTTGCAAATATTATAAAATCAAAATTATTTTGATCTTTTATATCATTAATTGATTTAAAAAATTTTATCTTCTTATGCCTATTTCTATTTTTAAGAATAGCATACTTTTTTTTATCTATAACGCTGATATTGTAATTCTTGGATTTAGACCATCCAGACATTAAAGATCCCCCCATGTGACCACATCCAATTAACAAGATATTTTTCATCTATTTATAATATAGCAGTTTTAAATAAAAATTTAAGCTCTACCAATAACTTCAAAATTAGA
>CACNPW010000046.1 GCA_902622475.1 uncultured Alphaproteobacteria bacterium
TTTCTCAGCAGCCTCTTTCAAACGTTGAAGGGCAAGTTTATCTGATCGTAAATCAATACCATTATCTTTTTTGAATTCATCTGCAAGGTAATCAATAATTTTAAGATCGAAATCTTCACCGCCAAGATGCGTATCACCATTGGTTGATTTAACTTCAAAAACACCATCACCTATTTCTAAGATAGAAATATCAAATGTACCTCCACCAAGATCGTAAACAGCAACTGTACCTGTTTTCTTTTTATCTAAACCATATGCTAAAGCTGCTGCGGTAGGCTCGTTAATAATTCTTAAGACCTCTAGTCCAGCTATTTTTCCAGCATCTTTTGTTGCTTGTCTTTGAGCATCATTAAAATATGCAGGAACTGTTATAACTGCTTGTGTGACAGTATCTCCTAAATAAGACTCTGCTGTCTCTTTCATTTTTTGTAAAATAAACGCGCTAATTTGACTTGGGCTATATTTGTCTCCACGTGCTTCAACCCAAGCATCACCATTATCACCTTTTACTATTTTATAAGGTACTAATCCACTGTCAGACTTAACAGCTTCATCCTCAAATGTTCTTCCGATTAATCTTTTTATGGCAAATAAAGTATTTTCAGAATTAGTTACTGCTTGTCTTTTAGCTGATTGTCCGACAAGTTTTTCTTTTGTGTCACTGAATGCTACCATTGACGGTGTTGTTCTTCCACCTTCAGAGTTTTCAATTACTTTTGCTTCCTTACCCTCCATTACTGCAACACAGGAGTTTGTAGTACCTAAATCAATACCAATAACTTTTGCCATATTTTTTATCCTCTTTACTTAATTATTTACCAATCAAGATTGGCTACATTAGATATGGGAAAAAAGTTTCAAAATACAAGGATGTTCCCGATTAATATTAAAAAAAACAAGTAATTTATGGCTTTTTATGACTTTTCTTTACTCTCATTTTCAGGATAGTCTTCTTCTTTTTCTTCTGTAGGCTCTTCTGTCTTAGCGACTGGTTTTTTGGAAACTCCGACCATTGCCGCTCTGAGTAATCGGTCATGCATTGTATAGCCAGATTGGACTTCTTGTACTACTGTTCCTTCTTCAACTTCATTGTTTTCAACTTCCATCATTGCTTGGTGAAAATTATGGTCAAATTTTTGATTTAAAGTTTCAATTTTTTTGACTCCATGTTTTTCAAGAGTATTTTTGAATTCTTTAAGCACCATTTTTAAGCCATCGATAAGATTTTTTATACTTTCTGGATGGTTTTCATCTTCTGGTAATGCATCTAGCGCTCTTTCTAAATTATCTCCTGGCGATAGAATATCTCTTGCTAAATTAATACTACCAAATTTTATAGTTTCTACTTTTTCTCGTTCAAATCTTTTTCTAAGATTTTCCATTTCAGCGAGTAATCGGATTTTTTCTTCTTTTAGAGTTTCAATTTCCTTTTCTAAACTATCATCTTCTTTTTTTTCGTCTTTGTTTATCTCTTCTGTATCTGTGTTTTCTTGAGTGTCATTATTATCTTCTTCGTTTTCAATATTCTCAGAATCAGGTTCTTTAATGTCTTCTCTTTGGTTATCTTCATCTTTTTTCTCAACCATTAATCAATCACCTTTCCAATAATTTTTGATGTATAATCCACAAGAGGAACTATTTTGGAGTAGTTTAGTCTTGTTGGCCCAACTACACCTATAGCCCCTATAATTTCTTGATCATTATTTTTATATGGTGCCATTATCATAGAAAGGCCAGAGTGTTTAAACAAAAAATTTTTAGATCCAATAAAAATCTGAACCCCTTTTGCTTTTCCTGCCGTTTCTAATATATCTACAAAACTAGATTTTTTCTCAATCTCATCAAAAAGATTTCGAATTTGATCTAAATCTTTCGAAACAATTTCATCTTTTAATAAGTTTGATTGACCATGTAGAAAAATATACGGATTTTTACTATTAGGTTGAGTTTCAATAATACCTTGTTGAATTAATTTTGAAGAAATTGACTCTAGCTCATTTTGTGAATTTTTTATATCAGATTGAATTAATCTTTTAATTTGTGCAATATTTTTATTGGTAAACTTTGATGTTAAGTAATTTGAGGCTTGCACCAATAATGAACTGTTATATTTTCCATTATCTTCAATAATGCGATTTTCTACTTCTCCATTTTCATAAGCAAGAATAAGCATTAATTGAGTACTATTAAGCCTAATGAATTCAACGTGCTTTAAATTTTTTTGAAATTTTGGTGCAATAACTATTCCTGCATAACTCGATAATCCTGAGATAGCTCTAGAAGCAACATCAAGTACTTCTTCATAAGATTTGCCCTTAGTTAAGCACTGCTGTTTAATATTTTCTTTATCTATTTTTGAAATTCTTCCAAATTCTAGAAGTCCATCGACAAAAAACCTCATACCCTTCTCGGTAGGCATTCTTCCCGCTGATCTATGAGGCGCATATAGAAGCCCTTCTTTTTGTAAATTTGATAAAATAGATCTAATTGATGCTGAGGAAAGATTTAATCCTCCCATCTTCATAATTGTTTCTGATCCTGAAGGAGACCCAGTTTTAAGATATGACTCAACTAGTTTTTTGAAAATTAATTTCGACCTATCATTAATTTGTGCATATACATTATCAGACATAAGAATTTTATTTAAAAATAATTTTTATCTACTATTATTAAATTTATATGAGAAAAGATAGATCCTTCAATCAAATGCGTGAAATTTCATTTGAGAAAAACGTGAATATTCATGCTGATGGTTCATGCTTGGTAAAATTTGGGAACACACATGTCCTTTGTCTTGCAACAATTGATGAAAAAGTTCCTCACTGGTTAAAGAATACTGGCAAAGGTTGGGTTACAGCAGAATATGGTATGCTACCAAGGTCAACAAATACTAGAATGGACAGAGAGGCTGCAAAAGGAAAGCAGTCTGGAAGAACGCAAGAAATACAAAGATTAATTGGACGTAGCTTGAGATCTATTGTAGATCTTTCAAACCTTGGAGAACGTCAAATAAAAATAGATTGTGATGTAATTCAAGCAGATGGTGGAACAAGAACCGCTTCAATAAGTGGTGGTTTTATTTCTTTATACCTGGCAATAGAAAAATTAAAGGACAATTATAATCTCCAAAAACCAATTATCAAAAATTTTATAGGGGCAGTATCAACTGGAATAGTTGAAAATAAAGCATTATTGGACCTAGATTACGAGGAAGACTCCAAAGCTCAAGTAGATGCAAATTTTGTAATTTGTGACTCAGATGAAATATCAGAAATTCAAGTTACTGGGGAAGAGTTTTTTTTTAATGATGCTCAGTTTACAGAAATTTTTTCACTAGCAAAAATTGGGATTAAAGAGATAATTTCTAAACAAAAAGAGGCTTTGAAATAAATTGAAGCAATTATTATTTTTTTCAAATAATAATAATAAAATAATTGAAATTAGAAAAATTTTTAACAAATGTAATTTAGAACTTCTTTCAATAAACGATCTAAACATAAGTGAAGAGCCAGAAGAAAGCGGCCGATCTTTTGAAGAAAATGCAAAAATTAAATCAGAATATGGATTTAATAAAACTGGCATTCCTTGTTTTGCCGATGACTCAGGAATATGTATCGAAAGCTT
>CACNPW010000047.1 GCA_902622475.1 uncultured Alphaproteobacteria bacterium
ATAAACAAAGAATTATTTGTTGGAGGCGCTGGTATTGTTTCTATGCATGCATCATCATTAGGTGCAAAAGTAGATTTTATATCTGTATCTGGCAAGGACAGCTATACTAATTTTGCAAAAAGAGCATTAAATCTAAAAAATATAAATCATACTATTATTATTGACAAAAATAGAAAAACTTTGATTAAAAAAAGATTTAGAACAAGAGATAAAAATGTTTTTAAGTTAAGTCATATTAATCATAAAGATATATCAATTGACATTCAAAATAAAATTTATTCAAAAATTAGAAATAAAATTAAAAAATATGATGCGTTATTATTTTCAGATTTTAATTATGGTTGTCTACCTAAAGGATTAGTAGATAAAATAACAACTTTATGTAAGAAAAATAAAGTTAAAATTTTCGCTGACTCTCAATCATCTTCACAATACGGAGATATTCAAAAATATTCATTTATGGATACTATTTTTCCAACTGAATATGAAGCCCGAACATCTTTAAAAAATTTTAATGATGGCTTATTTATTATTTCAGACAAGTTATTAAAATTAACTAAAAGTAAAAATATTATATTAAAACTTGGTAGTGAAGGTATATTAATAAATGGATTAGAAAAAAATAAATCTAAAAAATACTTAACTGATAAAATTGATGGCCTTAATATTAATCCAAAAGATTTTAATGGAGCTGGTGATTGTTTATTTGTTGTGTCTTCACTTGCTTATTGTATTGATGAAAATATATGGAAATCCGCTTTACTTGGTTCTATATCAGCTGCTATCCAAATTAGTAAACTTGGAAACAATCCAATACAATTATCAGATTTATTATCATCAATTAAAGATTGGGAGTAAATACTTGAAAGCTATAATTTTAGCAGCAGGATATGGCACTAGGTTAAAACCTATCACGAACCACACACCAAAATGTCTTGTAAAGATCAATAATATTCCACTTCTTGAAATCTGGTTAAATGCTCTAAATAAATGTGGTGTTAATTCATTTTTAATAAATACGCATCATCTTAGTGAATTAGTAAAAAATTTTGTAAATAATTCTAAATTTAAAAAAAATATAACTTTAGTTCATGAAAATAAATTGTTAGGTACTGCAGGTACACTTAAGAAAAATTTAGATTTTCTTTCTGATAATAGTAATTTTTTTTTACATGCTGATAATTTATGTAAGGAAGATTTAAGAAATCTAGTTTCAGCTCATAACTTAAGACCTAAAAATTGTTTATTCACAATGATGTCTTTTAAAACAAAAAATCCTAAAAATTGTGGAATTTTACAAGTAAGTAAAAATATTATGGTTGACTATAATGAAAAACCATCAATTCCTAAAAGTAATCTTGCTAATTGTGCTACATATATTTTAACAAAAAAATTTATTGCAGATTATAAAGAATCAAAATTTTTTAAAGATAGTATAGATTTTAGCAAGGATGTAGTGCCAAATTACATTAATAAAGTTTATACATATCAAACAAAAAAATTATTTGTTGATATTGGTACTATCAAAAATTATCATAAATATAAAAAAACTTTTTTCCATAATTCATAATCTTATTTAATTATTAAGATAATAATGTATAAAAAATAGATGAAAATTAAAAAAGCCGTTATACTTGCAGGAGGTTTTGGTACAAGAATAAGTGAGGAAAGTATATTAAAGCCTAAGCCAATGGTTTTAATAGATGATAAACCAATATTATGGCATATAATGAAATATTATTCATTTTATGGTGTTAATGAGTTTATTATTTGTTGTGGCTATAAATCTGAAGTTATTAAAGAGTTTTTTGTTAATTATTCATTAATTAATAGTGATTTTTCTATTGATCTAAAGTCTAAAAAAATAAAAGTTCATTCGTCAAACGCAGAAACTTGGAAAGTAACACTTATTGATACAGGAATTAGTACAATGACAGGAGGGAGAATTAAAAGGATAAGCAAATATATAAAAAAAAATGAACATTTCTTCATGACTTATGGAGACGGATTATCAGATATTGACATACATAAATTGGCAAAATTTCACTTTAAACATAAAAAAATTGCAACAGTATCGGTAGTGACACCACCTAGTAGATGGGGAAATATTAAAATAAAAAATAGTATAGTCACTGAATTTACAGAAAAAGCTACAAATAGTGAAAATTATATAAATTGTGGTTATTTTGTTCTCAGTAGTAAAATTTTTAATTATATTAAAGATGACAGTATTTATTTTGAAAAAGAGCCCATGATTAATCTCACTAAAGATAATCAATTATCAGCTTATAGTCATAAAGATTTTTTTGGACCAATGGATACCTTAAAAGATAAATTACTTTTACAAAATATGCTTAAAAAAAATAATGCTCCATGGAAAAAATGGGATTAAACAAGGTAGATAGAAATTTTTGGAAAAATAAAAGAGTTTTTATAACTGGGCATAATGGTTTTGTGGGAACATGGTTAGTCAACATATTGTTATTTTTAAAAGTAAAAAAAATTTTTGGATATTCGTTAAAAGATAAAAATTCAAAATTTTTTTTTGATTTATTTAAATTTAATAATAAAGTACAAACATTCACTGGCAATATTAATAATTTAAATAAATTAAAAAAATGTTTAGAGGAATCCAATCCAGAAATTATTATTCATCTTGCGGCACAGCCTATAGTAAATGAGGGATATAAAGATCCGATAAAAACTTTTAGAACAAATGTCATTGGTACTGCAAACTTACTACAATGTGTAAGGAATTTAAAAAGCATTAAAGCAGTATTAATAATAACATCAGATAAAGTTTATATTAATAGTGAATCAAAAATAGGATACAAAGAAACTGATAAACTTGGAGGACATGATCCTTATAGCTCAAGTAAAGCAGCTACTGAGTTAGTAACTGAGTCAATGAAATTATCTTATTTTAATTCAGAGAAAGTTTTATCAAATATTGGAATAGCAACTGCAAGAGCAGGAAACATAATTGGAGGTGGTGATTGGGCAAAAGATAGATTGATACCTGACTTAGTTAAATCTGTTTTTAAAAATAAAAATATAGTAATTAGAAATCCTAATTCTGTAAGACCTTGGCAACATGTATTTGATGTTGTAAATGGTTATTTATTGCTTACAGAAAACCTCTATAAAAAACCAAAAATATTTTCAGAATCATGGAATTTTGGCCCCGTATCAAAAAATATTAAAGTTAAAGATGTAGTTTCTATAAGTTTAAAAAAGCTAAAGTCAAAATCTAAATATATATTAAACAAAGAAAAAAGTAATCATGAAACTAATAGATTGAATCTAAATAGTAAGAAATCTATAACTAGACTTAAATGGAAGGCAAAACTAGATATTGATAATTCATTAAATTTGACTCTTG
>CACNPW010000048.1 GCA_902622475.1 uncultured Alphaproteobacteria bacterium
AGAGAATTTTCAATTATAGAAATAAACTTTCTTATATCTTTTCTTTTATTGTTTAAATTTAACATAAAATAAACAATTCTTTGTCCAGGTCCATGATAAGTTGTTTTGCCACCACGATTTGTCTTTAAAACTTCTATAACATTTGGATCTAATATTTCCTCATTTGAAGCACTTGTTCCTTGAGTGAAGATATGATTATGACAAAGAAACCATAGTAATTCTTTGGAATGATTTATACTTATTTCTCTTACTTTGGACTCCATAAACAACATTGACTCCTGATAACTTATTTCTTCATTAGAAATTTTAATTTCAATCTGATTCACGTCATTCATATACTTTATTGATAGTTAATATCCTATCTGATATTTAATTCTACTATATATGCGGCTGTGGCGGAATTGGTATACGCGCAGCGTTGAGGTCGCTGTGGGATTTATCCTGTGGAAGTTCAAGTCTTCTCAGCCGCACCAATTAATATGGAAGAAATAATAATTAAAAAAGACGATGACAATTCTAATAAATCAATTAGATTAATAACTGATTATCTAGAAAATTATAAATACGATAAAATTTTATCTATTTTAAAAGATGTTCATAATGCAGACATAGCAGAAATTCTTCAAAATTTAGACCCAGTTTTAAGATTAAGTCTTCTTAATATAATGGATAAAAATTTTGATCCTGAAATCTTAACTTATTTAAATGATAGTCTTAGAGAAGAGATAATTGAAACTTTAGATATAAAACAGTTAGCTAATAACGCAAAAAGTTTAGACATAGATGATGCCGTAGACTTAGCAGAAGATTTAGAAGAAGAAAATCAAAATATTTTTTTAGAAAACTTAGATAAAGAGGAAAGAACTTTAGTTGAAGAAGGTTTAAATTACCCCGAAGATTCCGCTGGAAGATTAATGCAAAGACAATTTATTACTATCAATCAATCATGGAATGTTGGTCAAGCAATTGATTATTTGAGAAATAATAAAGGTAATTTACCAGAAGATTTCTACGATATTTATTTAATCAATCAAAATAAAGAAGCAAAAGGGGTAGTTCCGCTAGGTAGATTAATGGGTTCAAAAAGAGAAGTAGAATTAAATTCAATAACAAACAAAGAGTTAAGATTGATTGATGTAAATACAGATCAAGAAGATGTAGCTCTATTATTTAATAAATATGGATTAGTAAGCGCTCCCGTTATTAACGATCAAAAAAAAATTATTGGCTCGATTACAGTTGATGATGTTGTCGAAGTTATTGAGGAAGAAAGAGAAGAAGATATTTTAAAGCTTGGAGGAGTAGATCATACCGATTTGTATGAATCAGTTATTAGTACAACAAAATCAAGAATTTCATGGTTAATAGTAAATTTAATGACAGCTGTTGTAGCTTCAATAGTTATAGGTTTGTTTGAAGCTTCAATAGAAAAAGTAGTTGCTCTAGCTATATTGATGCCAATAGTAGCTTCTATGGGCGCTAACGCTGGTACTCAAACCTTAACTGTTGCAGTTAGAGCTATTGCAGTTAAAGAACTTACTACTAGTAATGCAATAAAAATAATAACCAAAGAAACTTTAATTGGTGGTATAAATGGAGTCATTTTCGCTATCATAATATCTTTAATTTCTATTTATTGGTTTGAAAGCTCGATGTTGGGCTTAATAATAGGTCTAGCAATGATACTAAACTTACTAATCGCTGGTTTTTCAGGAATTGCAATTCCACTAGTTTTAGATAAGCTAAAAATTGATCCAGCTTTAGCATCTGCAGTAATTTTGACTACAATAACAGATGTATTTGGATTTCTTTCTTTTCTTGGATTAGCAACTTTATTTTTAATATGATCTGACCTATTTAAGATAAAACAATGCTAAAAAAAAATGATCTAATAGATTACTTTTATAAAGGAATCAAAAATAAGAATGATTTACGCATTGGAGTAGAGCACGAGAAATTTGTACTAAAAAAAGAAAGTTTATATCAATTATCTTATGAAGAGCCCAAAGGCATAAAAGAAATTCTTTTGAAATTTGTAGATAAGGGATGGAAACCAAAGTATGATGATAAACATACTACAATAATTGCCTTAGAAAGATTTGGTGAAAGTATAACTTTAGAACCAGGTGGTCAGATCGAATTATCTGGAGCGCAATTGAAAAATATCCACCAAACCTGTACTGAAACTAATAGACATTTAAAAGAATTAAAAGATATTGGTGAAGAATTTGGCTTTATATTATTAGGGCTAGGCGTCGAGCCAAGTTTATCTGTAGATGAGTTTCCTTGGATGCCAAAACAAAGATATTCCATAATGAAAAAATATATGCCTAAAGTAGGTACTCTAGGACATCATATGATGAAACGCACATGTACAAACCAAGTAAATTTGGATTATCATTCTGAAGAAGATATGATTACAAAGTATCGATTAATGTTAAATCTTGAAGGTATAGCCACTGCAATATTTGCTAACTCACCCTTTGATCAAAAAGAAGTTTCAAAATATAAAAGTTTAAGATCTCATTTTTGGCATCACACAGACAAAGATAGAACAGGTTTATTGCCATTTGTATTTAATAAAGATTTTAATTTTGAAAAATATGCAGAGTATGCACTTGATGTGCCAATGTATTTTGTAACTAGAAATTATAAATATATAGATATGACGAATTATACTTTTAGAGATTTTATGAAAAATAATATTTCTAAAGATTTAAATATTGATCCTACTATTGAAGATTGGATAAACCATTTATCAACTTTATTTCCTCAAGTTAGATTAAAGCAATTCTTAGAAATTCGATCTATGGACGCATGTTCATGGAATTTAATATGCTCTCAGCCTGCTTTTTGGATTGGTATTTTATATAATGATGAAGCTATTGATAAAACAAATGAAATTGTTGAGGGTTGGACTCAATATGATAGAAATTTAATAAATAACTTAGCCCCAGTAGAAGGTTTGCAAACAAAATTCAAAGATAGTGATTTGTTAGGTATTGCACACAAATTATTTGAAATATCAAAATCAGGTTTAGAAAAAAGAAATATTCTAGCAAAGAATGAAAAATATAATGAAACATTTTATCTAAAAGATTTACAACAAAATCTATCAAATGGTCATTCACCGGCTGATTTATTA
>CACNPW010000049.1 GCA_902622475.1 uncultured Alphaproteobacteria bacterium
CTAGAAGAAAAGAATTTAATATCAAAAAAAAAACCTCAAGATAAAAGATCTGATAGTTTAATTCTTACTGGAGCAGGGAATGATTTAATTAATAATATTATTGATAATATTGTAGATTTGGAAAATGAATTATTTAATAAGTTAGGATCCGAAATTTTTAATTTCACAAATTCATTAAAGTTGTTATTGGGTAAAAAAATTAGAATTAGAGCAAAATTAAATGATTGATCAAGAATTAGCACAATCCTTAAAAGCTTGGCCTTTTAAAGAAGCATTACAAATCATTAAAAAAAATGGTGGTTTACATAACTTTAAAATTCCACCCAAGGGATATGTATTACTAGAAACTGGTTATGGCCCCTCAGGTTTACCCCATATCGGAACTTTTGGTGAAGTTGTAAGAACATCAATGGTAAAAAATGCATTTAGTTCTATTATTGATTGCCCAACAAAACTAATCACATTCTCTGATGATATGGATGGATTAAGAAAAGTTCCTGAAAATGTTCCAAATAAAGAAATGTTAGAAAAATTTATAGGTAAGCCACTTACTTCCATACCAGATCCATTTGGTAAATTTGAAAGTTTTGGACATCATAATAATGCAAAACTTAGAAGTTTTTTAGATGAATTTAATTTCGACTATGAGTTTGTTAGTTCAACAGAGAAATATCAAAGTGGAGATTTTAATGAAACAATATTAAATATATTTGAAAACTATAAAAAAATATTAGATATTATTTTACCTACCCTAAGGGCAGAAAGAAAAGAAACTTATAGCCCCTTTCTGCCGATAAGTGAAAACTCAGGAGAAGTACTTCAAGTAAAAATTGAAGAATATAAAATGGATTCAAAAACCATAATTTACAAGGATCCATCTTTAGACAAGTTAGTTGAAACAGAAGTAATTAATGGAAAATGTAAGTTGCAGTGGAAAGTTGACTGGGCAATGAGATGGATGTCATTTGATGTTGATTATGAAATGTGCGGTAAAGATCTTACAGAAAGTGTTGATTTAGGATCCAAGATTTGTAAATCATTAAATAAAAAACCACCTACTAATCTAATTTATGAAATGTTTTTAGATGAAAAGGGTGAAAAAATTTCTAAGTCAGTCGGAAATGGTATTAGTGTTGATGAGTGGCTACGTTATGCCTCTCCTGAAAGTCTTGCACTCTACATGTTCCAAAAACCAAAATCAGCTAAAAAACTTCACTTTGATGTAATTCCTAAAACTGTAGATGATTATCTTTCTCATTATAATTCATACTCAAGTTTAGATAAAAATAAACAGTATGATAATCCAATTTGGCATATTCATTCAGGAAAACCAAAAGAATTTAAATCAGAAATAAATTTTAATACCCTTACCAACCTAGTAAATGTTTCTAATTCTAAAGATAAAAAAGTAATATGGTCTTTTATTAATAAATATGATGATAATATTAATGCTGATAAAAATCCAGAATTTGATCGCCTAATAGACTTTGCACTAAATTACTATGAAGATTTTATTTTGCCTAAAAAAAGATTTTTAGAGATTGATGGTAGCAATAAAGAGGTATTTATTGATATTATAAATGTTTTAGAAAATGATGTTACTGAAAAGAGTTCATCTGAAGATATTCAAACATTATTATACGAAGTAGGAAAAAAGCACGAATTTGAAAACCTAAAAGATTTTTTTAAACTAGTATATCAAGTTATGCTTGGTCAGGATCAAGGCCCTAGACTAGGATCATTTTTTAAATTATTTGGTTTAAGAGAAACTATTGATTATCTAAAAAAATTAATAGATAATTAATTTATTGTACAATTCTTCATTAAAAATATTAAGATTATTACCTCCCGAGTTATCTCATACAATTACAATTAATTTTTTAAAATATTTTAGAGTAAGACAAAAAAATATTGAGGATCCTATTCTTGCACAACATCTAATGGGTTTAGATTTTACAAATCCTATAGGACTCGCTGCTGGTTTTGATAAAAATGCTGAAGTGATGCATTCCATGTTTTCATTTGGTTTTGGATTTCTTGAAGTTGGTACAATTACTCCACAACCTCAAAGTGGCAATTCTAAACCTAGAGTATTTAGATTAAGAGAAGATAAAGCTATCATTAACAGTTTGGGTTTTAATAATAAGGGTATTAAAAAAGTAAAAAAAAATTTAATTAAACATCAAAAATCATACTTAAATAATAAAATTGTAGGAGTTAATATTGGAAAAAATAAAAATTCAAGTGAAGCTATTGATGATTATCTAATTGGTTTAGAAGAGTTAGGCGATTTAGCAAGCTATATAACTATAAACATATCATCACCAAATACTGAAGGGTTGCGGGATTTACAATTAAGAGGAAATATAGAAAAATTAATTAAAAAAATTATAGACAAAAGAGATGAAATAAAAAATATTAATACTAAGCCAATATTAATTAAAATTTCACCTGATTTAAATGAAGATCAACTTAGAGATATAGCATTAATTTCTTTGGCTAATAACATTGATGGTTTAATACTTACAAATAGTACTATCAAAAGAGAGGCCAATTTAATTTCAATGAATAAAGGAAAAAAAGGAGGTTTAAGTGGCAGACCATTATATGATAACTCAAATATTATTTTGAAAAAAATGTATGAATTAACAAATGGTCAAATACCCTTAATAGGTGTGGGCGGTATATCAAGCGGAAGGGACTGTTATGAAAAAATTAAATCCGGTGCTTCCTTAGTTCAGCTATATACTGCTTTGGTTTATTCTGGCCCAAATTTGATTAATAGTATGAAAAGTGATTTGATTGATCTGATTAAAACTGATGGATATAAAAATCTAACTGAAGTTATTGGTAAATCAGCATAGTAATGAAAAAAATAAAATCAATTGAAGAAATTATTAATGATTATGATAATTTTATAATTGATCAATGGGGTGTAATGCATGATGGAACATTTGGATATGAGCATGCTTTT
>CACNPW010000050.1 GCA_902622475.1 uncultured Alphaproteobacteria bacterium
TTGGAGGTGTAAATCGCCATTGTTTATTTTTTTCCATTGCTTGCCATTGATCATACAAGTCTAGACTTAGTGAGTGACTATTACCTTTTGCATTTTGAATAACTTCATTTTTAACAAGAATGAAACCAACACCTGGCACACCTTCTAAGCATTTGTTTGATGAAGCGGCTACAGCATCAAAAGTAATTGTTTTAGAACTTAAGGGTAATGCACCAAAGGCACTCATTGCATCGATGAATAACGATAAATTTTTCCCTTCAACCAATTTTGCAATGTCTTCAATAGGATTTAAAATACCCGATGTTGTTTCACAATATACAGCAAAGACGTGTGTTAAGTTGTTGCTATCAATTAACTCTTCAATTTTATTGATGTCATGTACTTCATGTTCAGCAACTTCATATTCAATAAAATCTCTCCCTAAATATGTGCACATTTTTTTCATTCTTTGTCCGTAAGCACCGTTGATCAGAATCAGAATTTTAGAATCTTTTTGAGTAAGAGAGCTTACCATCGACTCTACGGCAAAAGTTCCACTTCCCTGCATTGGAACACATTGATATTTATCTTCACCGTCTATTAATTTAACAAGGGAATCTCTAATTGATGCATTGAGATCAATAAATTTTGTATCTCTCGAACCCCAATCATGAAGCATAGCCTCTTTTGTTGACATCGATGTCGTGAGAGGCCCAGGGGTTAATAATTTTTTATCCATTAAATATTTACTTAATAAATATTATTATAAATTTGATCAATCTTATTAAAGTTGGAATTGAATTTATTTTCTAATAAGTTAATTATAAATGAGAATGGAAGAAAATATTGTAGACTATCTCTTACAGCTTTTGAAAACAAAAGGTGCTGATATTCAATATGGTAATGAGGATGTGACCCAGCTTGAGCACGCACTCCAATGTGCTGAACTTGCTGAAAAACATAAATTACCAGGACCAACAATTGCTGCAGCATTACTGCATGATGTTGGCCACCTTATCTATGAGGACGGCGATCCCATTCATGAAGGGAAAGATGGTCATCATGAAAATTTAGGTGCTGATTTTTTAAAAAAATATTTTGGTGAGGATGTTATTCTACCAATTAGAGCACATGTTGACTCAAAAAGATATTTATCAAGTGTTGAAGAAGGTTATTATGATAGTCTATCAGAAGCATCGAAACTTTCGTTAAAAGTTCAAGGTGGTCCTTTCACAAAAGAAGAAGCAGATGCGTTTATAAGCAAACCTTTTATGGATGAAGCAGTAGAACTTAGAAGATTTGATGATTTAGCAAAAATTCTAGATAAAAAAACTCCCGATGTTGAACATTTCCGTCCCTATTTAGAAGAAGCAAGACAGTCTTTTTTAGCTAAACAAGCGTAAATGCAATTTAGCAATTATGATTTTATTGACTCTAAGTCATTTGCAGGCAAAATTATATTAACTTCTTTCCCAGGTCTTAACTCTAATGGTTTATTTGAAGAAACAATTTTAGCAAACGAATTAGAAATATTTAAAAATAATAATTGTAGTTCTATTACTTCTTTAGTCGAAGATAGCGAATTTGAAAATTTGTGTGATAAAACTTTGTTTGTCAAAAATATTTATGAACATAAATTACATTGGTACCATTTACCCATTTATGACATGGGAGCACCAGATAAAGATTTTAAATATAAATGGGAAACAACAAAAGTTTTATTAAGGAACGAATTGATAGATGGTAAAAATATAGTTTTACATTGCCGTGGAGGAAAAGGAAGAGCTGGCACTATAGCTGCTATTTTACTTGTTGAATTTAATTATGAAAAACAAGAAGCTATTGATCTAGTACGATCAAGAAGAAAAGGAGCTATTGAGTCAAAAATCCAAGAAGATTTTATTTTTTCTTATCGAGCAGTTAATTAAAAAGAGACCGTTAAATTAAAAATATTTTCTAGAATAAATAAAACAATTAAAGAAATTAAAGCTGCAATTATAGGTAGCGTCATCCAACCCAAAGAAATTCTACCCGCAATTGACCATTGAACCTCTTTTCCTCCTTTTAAAAGACCAATTCCAATTACGCCACCAACAACAGCTTGGGAACTTGATACTGGTACCAAAGGTATAGAGGGAAGATTTATAGATTGTAAAAAAGCACTTATACCCTGGGATGCAAATAAAAATAAAACAATAGAATGCGATATAACAACAATAAATGCTGCCACTGGTGTCATTTTTAAGAGATCATTACCCACGGTAAACATAACTCTTTTCGAGTAAGTAAAAACACCAACAGCTATTGCTAAACCACCCAGCAGAAATAATTGTTCTTTTGAAGAAAAGACAAATAAATTTCCAATAGTAACATCAGTAAACGGTGATATAGGTACGAAGACACCCATTACATTAGCAATATTGTTTGCGCCTAAACTATAAGCACCAAAAGCACCCGCTAAAAGTAAAGCTGTTCTTGTATACGCATCAAGTCTGAGAATATGTAACTTTCTATTGAGTATAACTCTTTTTGTAAAAGTAAATAAACCCATTGCAATAACTCCTGCAATGATAGGACAGAGTATCCATGTTCCTAAAATAGTAATTAAAACTTGAAGATTAGTTGAAGATCCCGTGTATAAATTCCAACCAACAATTGCTCCAACGATCGCTTGCGTTGTAGAAACAGGCAAGCCAACTTTGGTCATTAAATAAACGGATATGCCTGCAGCCACACATGCTGCAAAGGCACCAGGTAATGCATTAATAGCACCTAACTTACCTAAAGTTTCTGTTGTTCCTGCTCCACTAATAATTGCACCTAGAATAACAAAGACACTACAAATAATTGCTGCACTTGTGAAA
>CACNPW010000051.1 GCA_902622475.1 uncultured Alphaproteobacteria bacterium
GAGTTAAATTACTCGTCTAACCACCATTGCGTAGCTAGGTATGGGTATGTTCTATAATACTCATACGAAGTAGTTTTAAACTGCGTAAAGTTTTTCAAAGCATTTCTATGATAAGTTGGGAAAGGTGCTTTCACCGTACCAATCAATAAACTTTGTTCTGTTAACATTGTTGCAATTTTTGCTCCCCACTCATTAGACTCAGCAGTACCAAGTGCATATGATTGGAATTTATCAATTCCGTCACTTAAGTCATATACCCACTGAGGAGGTTCAATGCCTTCATCGCCATTACTATCAATATAAGCTGCCCATTGTAAGCCTTGCGTATGATTAAAGTAATTTCCAAAAGGAGGTTTAAACGTTTCAGGGTCACCTGCAACAATTGCTAAAGGTTGACCTTTATCCCAAACATGAACATCAAGTTGGTTTGCAGCTTGCGAACCACGATATTCATCTGGAGTTACTTCTTTAAAAGTAGTTTTGATACCTACTTCATTAAAGTATCTTGCGACAAGTTCAACTTCAACACCGCCAATACCTTGAGTAGCGTAGTCAATGTTAATAGCTAGAGCCTCACCATTTGGTAATTCTCTAAATCCATCTCCATCAGTATCTTTTAACCCTACTTGGTCTAGAAGAGCCATAGCTCCATCTGGATCATATTGGGTCATGTGCATTTTTATACTTTCAGGAACGAAGTCAGGTGCAGGAGAAAAACCTACAAACTGCTCAACTTTACCTAAACCATAATATGCAACGTCATTGATTTCATCTCTGTTGATTGCAATTGACATTGCCTGACGGAAACGAATATCTCCATATACTTTTTGTTTTTCAGCATCTGGATGATTTACATTAAAGCTAAATAATGCAGCACCACAACCTGGGTTGATTTGCACTTGATATCCTCCAGACTCAGCACCATCAAGTAATTGAGGAGCAGACTCTAATTGAACAGACTGTGATTTATAATCAACTTCACCATTAACAAGTTTTAACAATCTTATTTCATTTTCATTGATGTATCTTTCATTTTGATAATCAATGTATGGTAATTGATTTCCAGCTGTATCAACTTGGAAAAAGTATGGGTTAGCTGCATAGACTCTACCTTCAGTAGTATCTTCAATAGTCATGTAAGCTTCTAAAGAAGGATAAGCTGCATAAGGTAATCCAGAAACTAGATCTGGTTTAGCTAGTAAAGGAGTTGGAGTATCAGTCCAACCTGAGTTACCATAATATGCTGCTAAAGCATCATAACCATCTGCAAATCCTAATGCCTGAGCATTTGCATCAGCATTTGAATCAATTTCCGGATGGAATTGTTCTAGGAAATGTGAAGGCATGAAGAACTGGTTATATGACCATGCAATAGTTGCAGTTAAACCAGGGAACGGAGATGGTAAGTTAAATCTTACTGTTTGATCATCAATTACATCAACAGTCATTGGCTCACCACCAACTAAAAGATATGGATATGGTTTTTCACGAATCTTTGGATTCATCATCAAATCTTCGTACCAAAACTCAACATCTCTAGCCACAAAAGGTTCACCATTTGACCACTTGTGACCTTTACGTAACATGAATGTTAAAGTAGTAAAATCATCATTCCACTCATAATCTTTAGCAACGTTTGGAACAATTGTAGTTAAGTCATCAGCAAAACGTAATAAGTTTACGTGTCTTGTAGATAGCATATCAGAAGTTCCAGCTTCAGTTGCATTCGATAAGAAGTTTATTGTATTTCCATATTTACCAATAGACTCATATGGTACTACAACAAGTGGCTCATCAGGTAATCTATCCTCGACTGGAGGTAGACTTCCTGGGTTACCTTGTATTGTAGCGTTTATGCTAGCAATATTTGGATTATCTGAAAACTTCATAGTACAGCCGGCTGCACTTTCATATTCTGATAACTCATATTGCTGAGGATATTTTCCGCCTGTCTGTGCATCGTTCATTGTTGTACCTACACAATGACCACCTGCAAAAGAGCTTCCACTCCAGACAAAGGTTGCGGAAGAAAATACTAACGCTATGAATAGTTTTTTTAACATATATTTTCTCCTATAAGATAAATTTATCGTATGATTTTGTTTGTAAACAATTTTGATTTTTTAGCAAAAATATTTGACGTTTTTATTACAATTTTTTTAAAAAAATTGTGTATTTCTTCTTAATTAATTACTTTAATAATTATTAGTAAATATGGAAAAATCCAAAAAATCTGTTCTTTTTATATGTGCTGATCAATGGCGTTTTGACTGCTTTAGCTTCCTAAATCATCCATATGCTCTAACACCAAACTTAGACCAACTTGCAAAACAAAGTGTAGTTTTTAAATCACATTTTGCTGGAATTGTCCCTTGTGGTCCATCTAGAACTACTATGCTTACAGGTTTATATCCATTTATACATCGTTCAGTATATAATGGTGCTCCTCTTGATAAAAGATTTACAAATATTGCTAAAGAAGTTCGTAAACTAAATTATAATCCAAGACTTTACGGATACACTGATACTTCTTGGGATCCAAGATACTTGGATCCAAAAGATAAAAAAAATTTTACTTATGAATCACCAATGGAAGGGTTTGATGATGGTTGTGTTTTACCAGGAGGAAAACCGGAACCTTGGGCTAACCATCTTAATCAAAATGGTTTTGAAATTAATAAAGCAGAAGATTTGTACAAAGGAAGAAAGCCTAAAGATGATCAAGCGTATATTTATGAACCATATTATATTCCAACTGAATTTTCAGACACCGCATTTTTAGCA
>CACNPW010000052.1 GCA_902622475.1 uncultured Alphaproteobacteria bacterium
AGAACTATTGTAAATAAAAATGACTTAGAAAAATATATTGGTGAACTTGCAAATGAATCTGGGTGTTCAAAAATATTAATTATTGGTGGTGGTGGAAATCAAGCTGGCGAAATCTCTTCCTCAATTGATGTTTTAAAAACAGATTTTCTTTCAAAATATAATTATCAATTTGTAGGTGTAGCTGGACATCCCGAGGGAAGCCCAGATATTTCAAATGAAAATTTAGATTTAGCAATTAAACAGAAGAATGATTTTGCAAAAAATGTTGATTTTAAAATGTATTTAGCAACACAATTTTTTTTTGAAGCTAAATCTTTAATCGACTGGGAAAAACACTTAGTAAAAATTGGAAATAAATTACCAA
Source organism: uncultured Alphaproteobacteria bacterium (assembly GCA_902622475.1). Lineage (GTDB taxonomy): Bacteria > Pseudomonadota > Alphaproteobacteria > HIMB59 > CACPNW01. Next base: position 365 of record CACNPW010000052.1, read on the forward strand.
TCCACGCTGGGATACCAGGTCCTGCCTCTATTAAAACATTAGTAAATTATGCAAGGTCTTGCGGTATTGGAAATTCTTTAAGATTTATTACAAAACAGGCTTTTAACTTAACTAAACTTGCAACATTGAGTACTCCTGACAAATTAATTTATGATCTTGCTGAACATAGCGAAATAAACAAAGACTCTAAACTTGAAAAAATACACTTCTATGCGTTTGGTGGTATGAAAAAAACATCAGAGTGGTTAAATCAATTTAATAACTCAGATTTTTCTTATAATAGTAAACAGAAATTCGAGTTAAATTAGCTTCTTCACAATTTTTTCATCTTTTAATGAAACAAAAGTTGTTTGATATTTAAGTTAATTTATAGATTAAGAATCTAATAATTATGGAGTCTCATGTCAGATATTGAAATAGCAAGAAAAGCTAAAATGAAGCCTATTAGTGAAATTCTAAAAGGGCTTGATGTACCAGACACACCTGAAGCCTTCAGTCCTATGGGTCGTCATATAGCAAAAATAAACTTGGAGTACATAGAGTCACTTAATAAAAATAAAGATGGTAAACTTGTTTTAGTCTCAGCAATAACTCCAACACCAGCAGGAGAAGGTAAAACAACAACTTCTGTTGGGTTAAGTGATGGTCTTAATAAACTAGGAAAGAAATCAATAGTTTGTTTAAGAGAGCCGAGTCTTGGACCATCATTCGGTATGAAAGGTGGTGCAGCTGGTGGAGGCTATGCTCAAGTAGTACCAATGGAGCAAATTAATTTACATTTTACTGGAGATTTTCATGCAATTACATCCGCTCATAATTTACTTTCTGCATTAATTGATAATCATATCTACTGGGGAAATAAATTAAATATTGATGTTAGAAGGGTTGTTTGGAAGAGAGTAATGGATATGAATGATAGATCACTTAGATCTATAGTTGTTGATTTAGGAGGAGTTGCAAATGGATATCCTAGACAAGATGGTTTTGATATTACTGTTGCATCGGAGATAATGGCAATTTTCTGTTTAGCAAAAGATTTAAAAGATCTTGAAGAGAGAATTGGAAATATAACTATTGCTTATACACGAGACAAAAAAGCTATTTATGCAAAAGATTTAAAGGCAGAAGGTCCAATGACAGTATTGTTAAAAGATGCCATTAGGCCCAACATAACACAAACGTTAGAAAATAATCCTGCTATAATTCATGGTGGGCCATTTGCAAATATTGCTCATGGTTGCAATTCTGTAATTGCAACTAAAGCTAGTTTAAAATTAAGTGATTACGTTGTAACTGAAGCAGGCTTTGGAGCTGATCTAGGAGCAGAAAAATTCCTTGATATAAAATGTAGAAAATCAAATTTAAAACCTGATTGTGTGGTTTTGGTAGCTACAATTAGAGCACTAAAAATGCATGGCGATGTTTCAAAAGAAGATTTAAAAAATGAAAATGTAAATGCTCTTAAAAAAGGTTTAGTAAATCTAGAAAGACATATTAATAATGTTAGAAAATTTGGATTACCAGTAACTGTTGCTATTAATCATTTTGTCACTGATTCTAAATCTGAAGTTGAAGCCGTTTTAAGTTTTTGTACAACTCAAGGAGTCAAGGCTTCTATGTGTACTCACTGGTCCGATGGTGGTGATGGCGCAACTGAATTAGCTCAAAATGTAATAGATATTTGTGAAGAAAATAAGAATACATTTAAATTTTTATATGAAGATGATTTAACTCTATTCAAAAAAATAGAAAAAATTGCACAAGAGATTTATCACGCAAGTGAAGTTGTGGCAGACACTAAAGTACGTCAACAATTGAAGGATTTTGAAACTAAAGGATTTGGCAAATTACCTGTTTGTATTGCAAAGACTCAATATAGTTTTTCAACTGACCCTAATTTAAAAGGTGCCCCTACTGGCCACGTTTTACCTATTAGAGAGGTAAGATTATCATCAGGAGCAGAATTTATAGTAGTTGTTTGCGGTGATATTATGACCATGCCGGGTCTACCTAGTGTTCCTGCGGCAAATTCGATAAAGCTAAATGACCATGGAGAAATTGAAGGTCTTTTTTAAAACTGCTATAAAGAGTTATAATGTTTAATAATAATAAATACTCATTTCTTTCTATTGCTAGAAACGCTTTAAATCATCATGAGAATTGGCAAAAGACGTGGAATAGTCCTGAACCAAAAAAAAGTTATGATGCAATAATAGTCGGTGGTGGTGGACACGGTTTAACTACTGCTTACTATTTAGCAAAAAACC
>CACNPW010000053.1 GCA_902622475.1 uncultured Alphaproteobacteria bacterium
TTAATTCATCGAGTGCTCTTGTTTCAAAAACATTACCACTTAAAATATGGGCCCCGACCTCTGATCCCTTTTCTAATACACAAACATTAATTTCTGGGTTCAGCTGTTTTAATTTAATTGCAGTTGAAAGGCCTGATGGACCAGCACCTACCACCACAACATCATAGTCCATTGACTCGCGTTCTACTTCCATATTATTTATTGTAATAAATTAATTTATTGTTGAATAGTATTTAATTTATCTAGTTCAGAAGATAATTGTGGCAATGCCTCAAATAAATCAGCGTTTAATCCATAATCAGCAACATTAAATATTGGTGCTTCTTCATCTTTATTAATTGCAACAATTACCTTACTTTCTTTCATACCTGCTAAGTGCTGTATTGCACCAGAAATCCCGACAGCAATATACAAATCTGGGACAACTACTTTGCCAGTTTGCCCAACTTGATAATCATTAGAAACATAACCAGCATCTACAGCAGCACGAGAAGCACCGACTGCCGCATTAAGCTTATCTGCTATTTCATTTAAAAGTTTAAAATTTTCGGCGCTTTGTAATCCTCTGCCCCCAGATATCACGACTCGAGCAGTACTCAACTCTGGTCTTTCAGATTGAGATTCTTCTCTATTTATAAATTCAACACTGCCATTACCATTATCAAAAGAAATATTTTCGACCTCTTCTTTTCCACCGCTAGTTTCTACAGGATCAAATGATGTTGGTCGTACCGTTACTACTTTAATCTTATCATTTGATTTAACTGTAGCGATAGCGTTCCCAGCATAAATTGGTCTCATAAAAGTATCGGAACTTAATATTTTTATAACATCACTAACTTGTGCAATATCTAATTTAACAGCAATTCTAGGAAAAATATTTTTTCCAAATGTTGTCGCAGGTGCCATGATGTGGGAATAATTATTAGCTAAAGATACAACGATGGGTTCAATATTTTCAGCAATTGGATTTTTAAGTTTTTCATTATTAGCTAAATATACTTTTGAAACTTTTTCACATTTAGAAATATTTTTAGCCAGCTCTTCGCATTCATAACCTGTTACCAAAACATGGATATCTTGGTCTATTTGCGATGCTGCAGATATAGTATTTAAGGTTGATGATTTAATATCTATATTATTATGTTCTGCTAATACTAATATTGTCATATTACCTTTGCCTCATGTTTAAGTTTTTGAACTAATTCAGCAACATCACTTACCATAATTCCTTTTTGTCTAACAGGTGGTTCTTCTACTTTTATCTGTTCAATCCTAGGTTCTATATTTATACCAAGTGAATATGCTTCTTTTGTATCAATTGGTTTTTTCTTTGCTTTCATTATATTTGGTAAAGAAGCATACCTTGGTTCATTAAGTCGAAGATCACATGATGCTACAAATGGTATAGAAACTTTTATCCTTTCCAAACCTTCATCAATCTCTCTTGTAACTATTGCATTTTGCCCCTCAATTTCAATTTTAGATGCAAATGTAGCCTGAGGCCAATTAAGTAAAGCAGATGTCATTTGACCAGTTTGATTAGAGTCATCATCAATTGCTTGTTTTCCCATTAAAATAATTGATGGTTTTTCTTCTTCGGCAACTTTAGAAATTATTTTAGAAATAGCTAGAGGTTCTAAATCATTATCCGTTTTAACATGTATACCCCTATCAGCTCCCATTGCTAATGCAGTTCGGATAGTTTCTTGAGCTTTATCATTACCTACGGAAAGAATTATAATCTCATCTGCTTTACCAGCTTCTTTTATTCGTAGAGCTTCCTCTACTGCATTTTCATCAGGAGGATTCATGGACATTTTTACATTATCTTTTTCAACTCCTGAACCATCAGCTTTAACCCTGATTTGAACATTATAATCTATGACTCTTTTTACAGTAACAAGCAACTTCATACTATTGCTTTAGTTTTTCATTTTTAGAATCATAAGGACTGTCCTCTATAACTGTTACATTGTATTTTTTATCTAATATATCCATTTCTAACTTTTGACCGACATTTGCAAATTGAGGTTCCACCATACCAATAGCTAATGATTTTTTCACTCTAAAACCATAGTTACCTCCTGTCGCACGACCTATAACTTTTCCATTATTATAAATAGGATTATTCCCCAAAGCATCTGCATCTTCAACATCATGAACCTCTAAAGTTACCATTTTGTTTTTAAAACCATTTTGCTGCCATTTAACAAGAGAATCTCTTCCAATAAAATTCCCTTTATTTAAATGTACAAATCTATCTAATCCAGACTCAAAGGCTGCATATTCTATAGACATTTCGGTACCAACCAATTTATAGGTTTTTTCAACACGTAAGCTTTCCATCGCTCTAATACCAAATGGTTTAAGCCCATGATCTTTTCCTGCTTCCATCAATTTATCAAAAATATGATTTTGATATTCAATTGGATGATGTAATTCCCATCCGAGTTCGCCAACAAAATTCATACGCATAGCAATACTAGGTGCTAAACCTACATTTATTTTTTTTGAGGATAGCCATGGAAAATTTTTATTAGATAAATCAGTCTTGGTAATCTTAGAGAGAATATCTCTTGATTTCGGACCTGCTAAAACAAGAACA
>CACNPW010000054.1 GCA_902622475.1 uncultured Alphaproteobacteria bacterium
AAGTACCTGGATGTAATATTCCTCCAAGTTTTTTACCTTTTGATCCAGCAATATTAATTGCGATCTCAGACCAGAAATGTGTATTTCCACCATCAATAACTAACCAATCATTTTCATTTAATACTTCTTGAACATCTAAAGCTAATTGAAGAGGATGAATTTTTCCGCCATTTTTTTTCGTCTCTTCAGTTTCTTTATTTAATTCATCTAATGTTTTATCAATCCAATTTTTTTTCTCTTTTTTATTCTTATCAAACCATTGATTGTTTAATTTCCATTTACTGTTTTTCTTTAACTCTATGAGTTTGTCCAAAAAAACTCCAGGATCACAAAGTAAGTTAATATCTGCAGCTCTATTTAGTTCTATTTCTTCATGCGATCCGTTAATACAAATAAGCTTAGTGCTTTTTGGAAAAAGTGGAGGATTACCAAAATTCATTTGATTATCAAGACGTGCACCAATCATAAGAACCAAATCTGATTCATTTAGAGCCATCTTTGATGGGGGGTATTGATGAATATCTGCTAGACCCATGTATGTATCTGCCTCTTCACCTAAAAGCTTTTGATGGTATGGTATATTAAATATTGGAATGTTTAATTCAAAGCCAGCTTGTTCTAATTTTTTTTCTGCACTAGACCACCAAACACCATGCCCTCCAATAAAAACGGGTTTTTGCGCACCAATTGCCAGATCAAATATTTCATTTAAATTCTCAGGATCAGGCCAAGCTTTTGCTAAAGGTTTTTTTTGATGAGTAAAAGGTCTTTCTTCTAAACCTGCATCATCTGCAAATGATGAAAACATTATATCTACTGGTACACTTAAATGTACTGCACCAGGATAGCCATTTGTTGCAATTCTGTAAGCTTTATCTACGAACTCCCTTATTCTATTGCCATCTGTTATACTGGCACTGTATTTTGTTAAAGGTGCAGCAATAGATACATCATCTATTTCCTTAAAACCCCCTGATCCTTGTCTTTTTAAGCTACTAGATCCAGTTATAAAAATAACAGGGGATCTTTCACCCCAAGCTTCCATCATTGAGGGTACTGCATTTGCAAAACCTTCTGGTCCAACAATACAAACAGAAGGTTTTCTTGATATTCTAGTATGGCCATCAGCTAAATGACCAGCAATTTGTTCATGAGGACAATTAATTACATTAATTTGACACTCCATAAATCCTTCAAGTGCCGGATTACAAAAACCTCCAGAAAGTGTAAAAACATTATCAATACCTTTGTCTTTAAGAGCTCTTGCAACTAATGCCCCACCTCTAATTTTTTTATCTCCCATCTTAATACTTTATATCCTTAAAAAATTTCTCTGCTATAATTTTTTTATCAACTTCATTTATATCGGTTAATCCCACTAAGCCAAGATTTGTACTTAACTCTTCTTTAATTAGGTTAATGATTCTTCTAAGACCTTTTGCACCATCTGCTCCAATAGCATACATTAAAGGTCTGCCAAACATAACAAAGTTAGCTCCTAGAGCTAATGCTCGTAAAATATCACTGCCACTTCTAATGCCACTATCAAAAAGTATTGGAAAATCGTCTCCCAAAGCTTTTCGTATTAATGGCAAAGCATTAATAGAAGCAGTAGCACTATCTAATTGCCTTCCACCATGATTTGATACTTGAATTGCATCAGCACCAGCCTCTTTAATTTTCAAAGCATCTTCAGAATTCATTACTCCTTTGATTATTAATTTTCCTTTCCAAGCATCTCGAACCCTTTTTAGAGTATTCCAATCAGTTGCTCCTCTACTTTCTTTTCGTCTAAAAATTTGATCACCACTTTTAGAGGTAACATAATTCATTGGTTGTGGAGCACCTTTAAATAAAGTCGTTAAGCTCCATTGAGGATGTAGTGCAAAATCTAAAAATTGTTTTGGGCCAATTTTAAATGGATAACCAAAGCCATTTCTATCATCTCTGGCTCTTCTTGAAAGAATTGGAACATCAACAGTGAGGATCAAAACCTTGTATCCAATACTTTCTGCTCTTTTTAATAATTCCATAATAAATTCTTCACTTTGAAAAATATATATTTGTATCCACGAATGACCTTCTGAAAAAGTAAACATATCTTCTAGCGTAGTACTAGAAGCCATTGAAACACATGTTGGAATATTATTATACGCACTTTCTTTTGCTATCATTTTATCTGCATCTGGCCATGAAAGATTTGTCATTCCCATTGGCGCAAATCCAAATGGATAATCAAAATGAAAATCAAATATTTTTTTACTTAAATTTCTATTCTCAACATTTCTAAAAACCTTAGGCTCAAGCCTAATTTGATCTAATGCTGTACTATTAATTTCTGCAAGTTTGTCATCTCCTGATGCTCCATCAATAAAGTCAAAGACTAATTTTGGTAATCTTTTTTTAGATAATCTTATTGCATCATCAATTGTGTGAATTTTTGTGCTAGGTTTAATGAGATCATTCATTTTAATATTTGTATTCTAATATAATTTATAATTCTATTACAAAATATATTAGTTTTTTGAAATACCCTTCCAAGGTATTGGACTGAATGGAATATCTTCTTTTAAACCTCTTTGTATTTC
>CACNPW010000055.1 GCA_902622475.1 uncultured Alphaproteobacteria bacterium
AAATCACAGGTTTTCTTATTATTTTAGCCAAAAAACTATATCGTGGTATTTCTGACCACATTTCAATAAATGCATCAACTCCACTATAAACCTTGTTATTTTTTACAGTGTGTAAACGTCTTAATAATTCTTTAGGATTTTTGTTGGTCTCTTTTCTTGATTTTTTCTCAGTACTTATATCAATCCATTCAAGATTATTTTCTAGTTTTTTGTAATGATTTATTTCAAATCTACAAATACTGCATGAATTATTAAAATAAACTTTGGTAGCCATAAAAGAAAAATAATTTAAATAAATTGAAATTCAATATCTCCTAATTGCTCAAATTGAGCTTTTATATGATTGCCAGAGTAAATTTTTGACGGTTTAGTACATGAACCAGAAGAAATATATTGACCTTTAAGTAATGTCTCACCTTTTTTTGCAAGATTATTGATTAACCATAAAGCAGCATTTAAAGGATTATTCAAAACATTTTTAGTATTTCCTGAGTCCATTATCTTTTCATCTATCAATAAAGATACTTCAAGATCATTAAGATTTACATCGTTAATTTTAAAAATTTTTTCATTACGTAACCAAAATTCTGATGCGCCATTTGTTGAAATAACATTTCTTGGCCCAATTTCAGCTAAAGGTTTTGCAAATCTAAAATCATTTATTTCAATTGAGCATACTAATCCATCAAATAATAACTCTTTATCATCTATAGAGTAGGGGGCTTTAGAGATATCTATATCCTCTTTAATTCTAAAACTTATTTCTGGTTCTGCATAGGGCTCAAAGAAATCTTTTGCATATAGCTTTGTTGGATTAACTAAACTGTATCTACTATACAAATTTCCATAGAAAGGTTCATCCATATTTAAAACCTCTTGAGCTGTCAGTGATGTAGCACCAATTTTTTTCCCAATACAGATATTGTCTTTTAGTTCTAAATATCTAAGTTTCAAATTTTCTTGAATTTTATAAGCATCATCAATAGTTTTTGGTTCTAAATTTTTTAAAGAACTTAACCCGGTTTTATTTAATCTATGCTCAAATAAAATTTTTGAAGCTTCTTGTATTTCTTCTTTATTCATATTCTAATTGAGTATTTATTAATTTCTTCATATATCTTTAAACATTCCTTATAAATATTTTCATAGCTTTTAGGTACTATATATTCTTTATTACTTATAGTATTAAAAGTAGTTGAAGAAATTACGTCTTGATACCAAACTTTAGACCAAATGCCATCAGTATTTCTATATCCTTTTGGCCAATTAAGCATATTTTTATCAAAATCTAAGTTTAATATTTTACAAAGTCTCTTTAAATATTTTTCAGGATTTTCTAATAAATAATCTGTATTTATTACAATTGATTTCTTTGAATTTAATGATTTAAAAATTTCATAAAGTTTTTTGAAACCAATATCATTTATTGAGTTTAAAGTATTTTTTTTTATATAAGAAGAGATTACCTTAGCTGGATCTCGAATTAAAAAACAATTTATACCATTGTTGATCCATTCTAAATTCGTATTATCTAGAATGTGATGGCTCATATGCTTTTGGTAAAAAATTTCATATTTTTCATCTTCTTTATTTACTAACTTTATAACTTCATTTTCATCACTGGGATAAGTTTTTAAAATTTCATCCTTCATAGGATGATTTAAATTAGTATGTTTTAAGTAGTATGCATAAAAAGGTTCATCATATACCTTTGTATCACTTCTATTTTCAAATGATCGCATCAATGCGGTGCTGATATTTCTTGGACCAGACCACATGAATAATTTAATCATTTAAAACAAGCTTTTATAAAAAATTGATAATCTTTTGGTTATATGATTTTTATCTAGTTGAAATTTTTTATTATTTATTGAATTCACAGGCACAATTCCTGCAAATGAACCAGTAACAAAAGCCTCATCTGCATTTAATACTTCTTTTAATTTAAAATTTTTTTCTCTAACTTTTATTTTATTTTTTTTACATAAATCTATTATTTTTTGCCTAGTTATTCCTGTAACACAATACTTACCTTTTGATGTGAAAACTGTATTTTGTTTTACAAAAAAGAAATGAGTACTATTATTCGTAGCTATATTCCCATTAATATCAAACATTAATGCCTCATCTCCTTTTTTTTTATTAGCTTCGATACAAGCTAAAATACAGTTTAATTTACTAAGCGAATTTATTTGAGGGTTTTGAGCATTAATTGGACCTCTTATAGTTTCTACTGTAACTAATTTTAATCCCTTTGTATAAGTTTTGATATCTGGTTTTTTATACTCAGGAATAATTATTATTGTAGGTTTAGAAATTGTTACTTGTGGAGATTGATAAGGAGTTGATTTAATACCTCTAGAAATAATTA
>CACNPW010000056.1 GCA_902622475.1 uncultured Alphaproteobacteria bacterium
GAATTTTTATCAAATTTTCCTGATAACAAACCACTGGCGAGAGGAACTCTAACTATGATTGCTACTTTTTTTTCTTTTGCAATTTTAAATAATTCTTCTGCAGGTTTTTGTCTAAAAATATTAAATATAACTTGAATTGATTTTGTATTAGGGTTTTTAATGCATTCTAAAGCTTGATCAACTGTTTCAACACTAAAACCGTAATTTTGTATTTTCCCTTTATTTACTAAATAATCTAACATTTCAAAAGTATGATCTGATGAATAAACTTCTGTTGGCGGGCAGTGCATTTGTAAAAGGTCAATTGTTTCAATATTTAGATTTAATAAAGATCGATCTACAAAAGATTCCATTAAATCTTTATCATAATAACCATTTGCAACATGTGGATTAATACGCCTACCAGCTTTTGTTGCTACATAAATTCTCTCAGAAATAGAATTTATAAAATTTCCGACAAATTTTTCACTTCTGCCATCACCATAAACATCAGCTGTATCAAAAAAATTTACTCCATTTTCAAATGATGATTGTAATACCTCATTAGCTTTCTCTTCACTTACATTACCCCAATCGGCGCCAATCTGCCAACAGCCTAAACCTATTTCAGACACATTCCAATCTAGAGAGCCAAATTTTCTAAATTTCATATTTAACTTAGCGTTATTTGATCTGTAACTAAAGTTCCATTTTCAACAACTAAACCAGAACCTCCATTAAGTAATGGATTATCATTATCTTCAATTTCAATAATAGTTTTATCATTTATTTGTCCTATTATTTTATTTTTTTTAACAGTCATTTTCATATTATACTCCTTAAAAAATTCTACTTCAAAATCTACTTCTTTAAGTGTTGTATAATCATTATTCATCTTGCCTATTCTCAATTTATTATTTCTACAAATTTCTAGAGTGTAGTATTTTTTAACTCCCTGAGCTCTTGAGACTAGTCCACCGGAGTTACATGACTGTAAAAGAATATTTGACGAAACTGAATAATCTTTCCATAAATCAGTTCCTGTAAACAGAATTTCTCTACCAATGTTCTGACAAATTCTAAAATTCTTTCCTCTTTCTTCCCATTTATCTAAAGTTTGTACCCAAGCATTTCTCCAAATTTGACCATAGTAACCCTCTTTTTTTTCTATACCTCTTTTATAACTTTCAATGTGCTGAGGTCTTTTAAAGATTTGTTTTGGTTCTCCTTCAAAGGTGGCATAATTAAGAATAACTTCACCAGATTGATTTGTGTTTGACATTATATCTATTCCAATTTGACCTATAGGGTTCGAATCAGTATTTGGGATTTCCCAAGATATTTCTTTTTTTTCATTACTATTAAATTCAAAAATATTTGAAATAATTTTTTTAAGTTTGTCATCTTCAGCCCAATGCTTAGAAAACAATGCAATTGAAACTTTATGAGGTGAATTGTTTTCAATTTCAACTTTTAATTTTTGTCCAGAGAAAATTGTGGGACAAGAAATATAATCATAATGGAAAAAGTCTTCTCTCTTTTTCCCCTCTAATCCAAGAATAATTTCAGGAAAAAAAGTCTCGACATAAACCTCTGAAATTTTATCTACTGAAAGGTTGTTATAAGAAATCTCAAGAGCTCTTTCACCTATATAAGATTTATACTCAATGTTGCTTATTTTTGTTTCACAAAATTGATCACCATTCCCAATTCTCCATCCTTGTGTTGAATCCTTAATATCAAAATGAAATTTAGCTCCATTCTTAGGTAATATTTCTGGAAGTCCGTTGATTTTTCTTGTTGTGTTTATTATTTTATAAGTTTCTGATAAAGCGTCAGTTAGAGTTTCCCCGCCTGAAGCAGAAGGGCAATATAATATATCATTAATAGGAGACAAATAATCAGGTCCTTTTTTAAGACCATCAATTCCATTTTTTATTCCTAAAATACATCCTACATTTCCAGAATTACAATCTGTATCCCAACCAGAAGTATTAACAATCATCATTGTTTTTTGAAAATCATCATCACCAAATAGTAAAGCCATAATTATTAATGCATGATTAGGTACCATATGACAATTACCTAAGTATTTATCATAACCATAATTCTCGACAATTTTTTCCCTTGCCTGCTCCCATCCTAAATTTCCAGAACTCCACTCTTGGATGTCAGATATTAATTTAAATATTACTGATGTTTTTGGGATAAATTTTTTAGCTTGCTCAACTAACTTTTTTAAATCATGTTCTATAAATGCCATTGACTCTAAAGCAGCTACTATTTGAGCACCATATATCGCTTCTCCATCATGACTGACACTTGCAGCTAGTTTCGCATAATGTGCTGCTTTTTCTGGATCACCTGGTGAGACCATTGCCCAACCATC
>CACNPW010000057.1 GCA_902622475.1 uncultured Alphaproteobacteria bacterium
TATTTATTGCATCACTACTATCATCGTTAGATCTTTTTGCATTAAAACCAATTTTGTTTTTAGATACATCAACTGCACCGGCATTAGTTGTCATAATTAATATAACGTTTCTGAAATCTATCGTCTTACCATTATGATCGGTTAGTTTTCCATAATCCATTACTTGTAAAAGAATGTTGAATAAATCATAGTGGGCTTTTTCAATTTCATCCAATAGCAATACACAATGAGGATTTTGATCGACTCCATCAGTTAATAATCCACCTTGGTCGAAACCTACGTAACCAGGAGGGGCTCCAATAAGTCTGCTCACTGTATGACGCTCCATATATTCTGACATATCAAATCTAAGAAGTTTAATACCAAGTGTATTACTTAATTGTTTAGCTACCTCAGTCTTCCCTACTCCTGTAGGGCCAGAAAATAGATATGAGCCAATTGGCTTTCCATCTTCTCTTAGTCCTGCTCTTGCCAACTTAATGGAAGATGATAATTCTTCTATGGCCTTGTCTTGACCAAAGACGAAATTTTTCAAATCTCTCTCTAAATTTTTTAAACTGTTCTTATCACTTTGATTAACAGACTTTGTTGGAATTCTAGCCATTAAAGCAACTACTGCTTCAATATCTTTCGAAAGAATAATTTTTTTTCTCTTTTCTTCTGGTAATAAATATTGAGAGGCTCCTGCTTCATCGATAACATCAATAGCTTTATCTGGTAGCTTTCTATCACCTATATATTTATTCGATAACTCAACTGCACTAATAATTGCTTCTGGTGAATATTTAATATTATGGTGTTCTTCATAGTATGTTTTTAAACCCTCAAGAATTTTTACAGTCTCATCTTTTGATGGTTCCTTAACATCAATTTTTTGGAACCTTCTTACTAAAGCTCTGTCTTTTTCAAAATAATTTTTAAATTCCTTATACGTTGTTGATCCAATACATTTAAGAGTGCCATTTCCTAGTGATGGTTTTAATAAATTACTTGCATCCATTGAACCTCCACTCGTTGCTCCTGCTCCAATAACTGTATGGATTTCATCAATAAATAGAACGGCTTTATCTTTCTTTTGTAATTCTTTAAGGACAGCTTTTAATCTTTCTTCAAAATCACCTCTGTATCTTGTGCCTGCAAGTAATGCGCCCATATCTAAAGAATAAATTACAGCGTCCTCCATAATTTTAGGTACTTTTTTTTCTGTAATTCTTTTTGCTAAACCTTCAGCAATTGCTGTTTTTCCAACACCAGGGTCTCCAACAAATAAAGGATTATTTTTTTGTCTTCTGCATAAAATTTGAATTGTTCTATCTAATTCTTTGCTTCTACCAATGAGCTTATCAATTTTACCATCTTTTGATTTTTCATTAAGATTTATACAAAATTGACCTAAAGCACTTTTCGGTTTTTGTTGTGTATTATTATTATTTGTTTGACTATCTACAAATTCTTCATTTTCAAAACTTTCGTTAGCTTTTGAAATACCGTGTGAAATATATTGAACCGCATCTAATCTACTCATATTTTGTTGATGAAGAAAATATACAGCATGACTTTCTTTCTCAGAAAATAAAGCTACAATCATGTTAGCTCCTGTAACACTCTCTCTTCCACTCGATTGCACGTGTATAGCAGCTCTTTGTAAAACTCTTTGAAAACCATTTGTTAATTTTGGCTCACCTGTAAAATTTTCTTTAAGATTTTCTAAATCATCAATGATAAATTTTTCAACATTTTCTTTTAAATTTGAAATATCAACTGCACATGCTTTAAGTACACTTATCGCATCTTGATCTTCTAAAAGAGAATATAAAAGATGCTCTAGAGTGACATACTCATGCTTATAGTTAGTTGCTAATTGATATGCTTCTCTTAATGTTTTTTCTAAATTTTGTGACAGCATTAACTTTTTTCCATTGTACATTGTAAAGGATGTTCATTTTTTTTTGCCATATCCATTACCGATTTACATTTAGACTCCGCTACCTCATACGTAAATGTTCCACACACTCCAATACCATTTTTATGAACATGTAGCATTATTTGCGTTGCCTCTTCTTGTTTTTTATTAAATATTTTTTCTAAAACCATCACAACAAATTCCATTGGA
>CACNPW010000058.1 GCA_902622475.1 uncultured Alphaproteobacteria bacterium
CACGAAACATTTATGTCCTTACCTACTTTTTTTATTGACTGATGATGTGCACTATTAACATTTATTTTTTGAACCCCACATATTTTATGTAGTTGAGTATTTTTCGAAATATTAACACTATGACTAGTTTGATTTCTTGGATTCACTTGTTCATGGTTTATTGGATCTCTTTTTAAATCTTGTATTAATGTTCCACCACATGCAACATTGATAAGTTGTGCACCACCACAAATTCCTAATATAGGTTTGTTGTATTTAAAAAATTTATTGAAAATATTTAATTCAAAATTTGTTCTCTTATTTTTAATATTTTTAGATTGAGTATTACTTGTTTTATATAATTTAGGATGAATATCGAAATCTCCTCCAGTAATAATTAAACCATCAATTAAATGACAAAAATCATCAATATATTTTTTTTCATGTAACAAAGGAAATGGAATAGCATTAAATTTTGTTAAGGAAGTTAAGTAATTTTCCCTCAATGCATACCATGGAAATTTTGAGTATGTTTTCTTATTTTCACTATCAAGAGTTATTCCAATAATTGGTTTTTTCATTATAATTCAATTATAATGTACAACATAAGTGTGTTCCAGAATGAACGTTGATTTTTTTATGAAAGAAGCAATTATTGAAGCAGAGAAAGCTTATAATTTAAATGAGGTTCCAGTTGGAGGAATAATTGTTGATAATATAACAAACAACATTGTAGCCAGAAGCTACAACACAATAAATAAAAATAAAAATGCTATCAAACATTGTGAATTAAATCTTATTCAAGAAACTTGCGAAAGACTAAAACTTAAATATTTAGAAACTATGACATTATTTGTTACCTTGGAACCATGCACAATGTGTGCCAGCGCAATAAGTGAAGTACATATTAAAGATCTATATTTTGGAGCGTATGATGAAAAAAATGGAGGAATTGAAAAATTTCGAGTTGCTTTTCAAAGACAAAATATATTTATGCCAACTATTTATGGTGGCATTATGGAAAAAGAATGTAGTAATTTATTAAAAAAATTTTTTAAAAATAAAAGTGATAAATAAAATAAATATACCCGAGTTTGAGGTTTCAGAATTTAATCAAGCATTTAAAGAAGTAATTGAGTCCAATTTTAATTATGTAAGAATTAAAGGAGAAATTTCTGAAGTTAAAACTGCAACAAGAGGGCAAATTTATCTAACACTTAAAGACGAGGATTCAATTTTAAGTGGAGTTATCTGGGATCAGAAAAAAAAATATTTAGATATAAATCCAGAAATAGGACTAGAAATAATAGCAACTGGGAGAATCACCACTTGGTCTCGATATAAAACTACTTACCAAATAGATATTGATAAAATTGAAATTGCAGGAGAGGGGGCACTTTTAAAACTTATTGAAGAAAGAAAAAAAAGACTTCAAAAAAAAGGCTATTTTGATGAACATAAAAAAAACCCATTACCTTTTTTGCCTGAGAGATTAGGTATTATTACCTCTCCCACTGGCTCTGTAGTACATGACATAATTAATAGGGTAAATGATCGTTTTCCAATGCCATTAGATATATGGCCTGTTTCTGTTCAGGGTGTTGATTCAGCAGATAGTATTATAAATGCTATCGAAGGTTTCAATAAACTTAAATCTAGTAAACCAGATATTCTTATTGTTGCTAGAGGTGGAGGTAGTACTGAAGACCTAATGGCATTTAATGATGAAAATCTTGCAATAAGTGTTTTTAAATCAAAGATACCAATTATTTCAGCAATAGGTCATGAAACAGATACAACAATTATTGATTTAGTATCAGATTTGAGAGCGTCTACACCAACTGCAGCAGCTGAAAAAGCTACCCCAGTTAGATTTGAATTAATAGAAAAAATTAAAAATTTACAACTTAGATTAAACACAAAAGTAAATTCACAAATTCAATCCAAAAAAGAAAATTATGAATATTTAAATAAATTTCTTAAATCTCCAAGCTTGATAGTTAATAATTATAAGGAGAAGCTTTTAGATGATTTTAAAAATTTAACTTTATC